>CAZQCP010000017.1:0-31518 GCA_964592115.1 uncultured Ilumatobacteraceae bacterium | reverse complement strand
GAAGGCGGGCAGCAGGTGCTCCCACATCGCGTCGAGGACACGCTGCATGTTTTCGGTGCAGGAGAACATGGCGACCACGGCGTCGTGTTCAGGCAACACGACCATGTACTGGCCGTAGGCACCATCACCGCGGTAGCCGTGGCGCGACATCCAGAGCTGGAACCCATATCCCTGCCGCCAGTCCTGCTCCTCACGCTCGGGGTTCGGCGTCTGGACCGAGGAGGCAGCAGCGACCCAACCTTGCGGAAGCAGGCGGCGCCCGTCCCACACCCCGTCGTCGAGGTGGAGCTGGCCGAGTCGGGCGATCGCGTCGAGGTTGGCGAACACCCCCGAGTAGCCGAGGTCGCACCCTCCCTGCTGGCGCCAGCGCAGGTCACCCACGCCGATCGGATCGAGCACCCGCTCGCGCAGCGTGTCGAGCAGGCGCTGGCCGTTGACCCGCTGCATGATGCGCGCCAGCGCCAGCACCGGCGGCTGGTTGTACATGAACAGCGACCCCGGCGCGACGTCGGGCGGGATCGTGAAGAAGCCTCGCACTGGATCGTCAGGGTCGGCGGCGGCCGCCTCCAGCAGCATCTCCCGGTCGTGGCCGGTGGCCATCGACGCGATGTGCCGGATGCGCATGCTCCGCGTGCGTTCGTCAGCGTCGCCGAACAGCTCCGGCAGATGGTCGGCAACGAGGTCGTCGAGCCCGATGAGGCCGTCGCCGACCGCGAGGCCGAGCGCGGTACCGGTGAACGACTTGCTCAACGAGTAGACGAGCCGGACGCGCTCAGCTGCGTGCGGCGCCCAGTACCCCTCGACGATCCGCTTGCCATGTCGCTGGACGATCAGCCCGTGCGGCTCGACGCCGGGGTCTCGCTCGATCGCATCGAGGAACGCGGCGACGCCCGCCGCTCGGACGCCCTCGGCCGATGGGGTGCTGCGCATCATCGGCGCCTCCTCGCCCACCCGGCGTGTCCGGCGCGAGCCCGCCGCGACGTGTGCGGATTCACTTCGGTGCGAAGCGGGTGCCGGCGTCGAGGCGGATCGTGTCGCCGTTGAGCATCGGGTTCTCGATGATGGCGATCGCCAGCTTGGCGAACTCGTCGGGGCGCCCGAGCCGCTTCGGGAACGCGGCGTCGCGGGTGAGGTCCGCGCCGCGGTCATCGGGAATGCCCGCCGTCAGCCCGGTGGCGAACAGGCTCGGCGCGATCGTGTTGACGCGGATGCCGAGCACGCCGAGATCGCGGGCCATCGTCAGCGTCATCCCGGCGATGCCGGCCTTCGCCGCGGTGTAGGCGACCTGGCCGATCTGGCCCTCGAACGCGGCGATCGAGGCGGTGTTGATGAGCACGCCGCGCTCGCCGTCCTCGTTCGGCTCGCCCTTGGCCATGTGGGCGGCGCACAGGCGGTTGGTGTTGAACGTTGCCACGAGGTTGAGGTCGATGACGGCGCGGAACGCGTCGAGGTCGAACGGGCCATCCTTCGCGAGCGTGCGACCTCCCCGGCCACCGCCGGCGGTGTTGAGGGCGACGTGCAGGCCACCGAGGGCGTCGACTGCCTCGTCGATCACGACGGAGATCCCGTCGAAGTCGAGCACGTTCGTCGGGTGCCACGTGCCGCCGAGCTCGGCGGCGACCTCCGCTCCCGCCGACTCTTCGCGGTCGAGGATCGCCACGGAACCACCGCCTGCGGCGATGCGCGCCGCAGTGGCCCGGGCGAACCCCGATGCCCCGCCGATGATGATCGCCTTCACTCCGTCGATGTCCATATCGCTCCTTGCTCTGCGCTCGTCGTATCGGTGCACCAGGTCCAAGCGAACGCGCCTGTCCCGCCTCGTGTCTGGTCGGATCCAGTTGTAGCCAGCCGACGACGCGCAACTGCAACCGGCCGAGCGTTCGACCCTCAGTTCGACCCTCAGGCGTTGGTCGCCTCGGGTGGAACCGCCGAGGGTGCCGGCATCGCCGCCGGCGGGGACGTGGCACCGTCGGTGGTCGGGCAGTCGGCGCCCACCGTGTAGCAGGTCATCGACAGCGATCCGTACGCGTACCCGTCCACCAGCACGTCGCACGTCTCGTCCGCGGCGTCGGCAAGACCGGCGACGTAGGCGAGAGGCAAGAAGTGATCAGGGGTCGGAACCGCTGCGGCGAAGTCGGCATGCGACTCGAGGTCGACGAGCCGCGCCGGGTCGGATGTCATGTGATCGCGGGCCGCGCCGTCGAAGCGCTGTGCCCAGTCGAACCCGGTGTCGGGTCGGTCCCAGTCGATGCGACGCAGGTTGTGGACCACGTTGCCGCTCCCGACGATCAGCACGCCGCGCTCGCGCAGCGGGGCGAGACGCCGCCCGAGATCGACGTGGTCGCGCAACGGTCGTGTCGCGTTGATCGAGAGCTGGACGACGGGGATGTCGGCGTCGGGGAACATGTGAGTGAGCACGCTCCACGTGCCGTGGTCGAGACCCCAGCCGTCCTGATCGAGCCCGACCCACACGGGCTTGACGACGTCGGCGAGCTCAGCGGCGACGTCGGGCGCGCCGGGCGCCGGGTACTCGAAGGCGAACAGCTCGTCGGGGAACCCGAAGAAGTCGTGGATCGTCCGCGGCTGTGCCATCGCCGTCACCGCGGTGTACCCGATGAACCAGTGCGCCGACACCGCGAGGATCGCTCGTGGCCGCGGAAGCGCCTCGCCGAGCTCGCGCCACGCGGTCGTGTGGCGGTTGACGGCGAGCGTGTTCATCGGGCTGCCGTGCCCGATGAACACCGCCGGCATCGTGTCGGCTGACGAGTCGGTGGAGATCTCCCCGGCAGCAGTCATGGTGCGGAGTCTCGCACGAGACCGCGGCCCGATCTGCTCGACGTGGTGATGCCGTTCACGGGCGTCGCTGACGGATTGCATCTGGTGTCTGACACCGGATGCAATCGGAGCGCGGTCAGTCGGGTGTGGCGGCGACGACGCCGTCGGCGATCAGCGCGTCGATGTGGTCCGCGGTGAGCCCGCCGACGTCGGCCAGCACGGCGCGGGTGTGCTCGCCGAGGCGGGGACCGGGGAAGCGGACGTCGCCGGGCGTGTCGACGAAGCGGGGAACGACGCCCTGCATCGGAACGTCCCAACCCTGGTAGGAGCGCACGCGGCGAACCATGTCGCGGGCGAGGTACTGCGGGTCGCTGAGCATCTCCGCGGCGGTGAAGATCTGCCCGGCGGGCACGCCGTGGCGTTCCAGCACGGCGAGCGCGTCGGCCGCCGTCATCGTCGCGGTCCACCGCGAGATCATCTCGTCGAGCACACCCATGTTGGCGCCGCGGGCGGCGTGCCCGGCGAAGCGCTCGTCCGTCGCCAGGTCGGCCTGGCCCATCGCCGCGCAGAGACGGACGAAGACCGTGTCGGCGTTGGCGGCGATCAACACATCCGAGCCGTCGGCGGTCGGATACACGTTCGACGGCGCGACGCCGGGCAAGACGGAGCCGGACCGACCGCGCGTGACACCACCGAGGTCGAAGTCGGCCATCGTCGACTCCATCAGCGCAGCGACCGCCTCGTAGATGGCGACGTCGACCTCCTGGCCCTCACCGGTCCGGTGCGCACGGTCGAGCGCAGCGAGCGCCCCGATCACGCCGAACATCGCAGCTAACGCATCGCCGAGGCTGATGCCAGCACGCGTCGGCGGCCGGTCGGGGTAGCCGGTCGTGTGGCGGATGCCGCCCATCGCCTCGCCGATGCTCCCGAATCCGGCGTCGCTCGCCCGTGGGCCGGTGCGCCCGAACCCGGACACGTGGACCATCACGAGCGCGGGATTGGCGGCCCGCAGCGCCTCGTAGCCGAGGCCCCACTCCTCCAACTTGCCCGGCCGGAAGTTCTCCAGCACGACGTCGCACTGGGTGGCGAGCGAGGCGACGATCTCGCGACCGCGTGGATCGTGGAGGTCGAGCGCCACCGAACGCTTGTTGCGCGCAATCGCTGGCCACCAGAGACTGTCGCCGTCGCGCGTGACGCCCCAGCGGCGCATCGGGTCACCGCCCGACGGATCCTCGATCTTGATCACGTCGGCGCCGTAATCCCCCAGCAACTGTCCGCAGAACGGACCGGCGATGAAGGATCCGAGCTCGAGGACGCGGATGCCATCGAGCGGCCCGATCGAGGTCGATGCAGCGTCAGACATGGACACAGATCGTATACAACCTGTCGGGACGGACCCAGTTCCGGGCACGCTCGCCCGGCGTGACCGACCGTGGGCTACCGTCGCGGCCATGGCGCGACGGGGTGGGCGGTGGAGTCGGATCGCAGTCTGCACCGTGGTCGTGTTGATGACCGGAGCGTGCAATGTGAAGTCGCTCGACGACGCACCGGAGACGGCCGACGCGGACGAGATCGAACAGCTCCGGGAGGAGAACCGCGAGCTGCGGGCAGAGCTCGACGACGCCGAGGCCGCGCTCGACCACGCCATCGCCCTGCTCGATGAATACGCCGCGTCGGGAGCTCCGTACCCGGGCGGCACGGTGGAACCGAGCGAGCCCGACGGGCCGAGCGATCCCGACAGGCCGAGCGGGACCAACGACCCACCGCCACCAGATGGCGACCTCGTTTCCGTGGACGCCAGCGGCTACGTCTTGTTTGCGGCGACGGACGACACGTGGGCGTCGGTCGCCGCGATGGTCACCAACCACGACCAGGCCGACCTCTTCTTCGTCGAGGTGACGTTCAACATCCTCGATGCCAGTGGCGTTCCGGTCGCCACCGAATCGAGCTACGTCGACGTCATCCCGGCCGGTGAGTCCGTGCCGACACAGGCGATCATCACCCAAGACCTCACCGCCGCGCTCCCGATCACGCTCGAGGTGAGCGCCTTCGCCGAGCGGAACTCGTTCTTCGCATCACCGTGGATCGAACTCGAGATCGGTCGCGAGGTGAACGTCGACAACGACGACTTCCTCACCACGTTGAGCGGCACGATCACCAACCCTGGCACCGAGCGCGTCGAGTTCGTCACGATCACGTGCCTCTTCCTGGCCGACGACGGCTCGATCATGGGAGGGACGTCCGCGTACCCCGACACGATCGCTCCGGGCCAGATCATCGCCTGGAACACGGTCGGCACGGAGATCGCCGCGGCGCTCGAGGCCGGCGCCCGAGACACCGAGTGCCGCGCGTTCGCCACCATGTGATTCCAGCGGGCGGGGTGTCGGCGGCTGGGATGGTCTCCTCGCCGGCACACGGGTGTGCGTTCCACAGCGACGGCGCGCGAGGATGCCCGCGTGCGCGCACTCGGTCGAGCTCTCCTCCGCCGTCCCACCACTCCCGGCCTCGTCATCGGTGCCGTGTTCTGGTGGTTCTCGCTCGTCCCGAGCCTGCTCCCGCGCTCGTGGGTGGTGCAAGCAGCGGTGAGCGCCATCTGCGTCGGGATCGGGTACGCGATCGGCACGCTCGGTGGGTGGATCGTCCGCCGGCTGCGAGGCGAGCGGCCGCCACTCACCGCCACCCTCGTCGCGGCGGCCGACGCACGGCGCCCTGACCGGCTCCCCGCGTGGGTCGTGATCGCCATCCCGACGCTGTGTCTCGTCGTCGTCGGCTGCATCTTCTGGGTCCGTTGGCAGGATCAGCAGCGTCGACTCGTGGCGATGGATCCGGTCGCGGCGACCTCGACCGTGCCGATGATCGTCGTCACGATCGTGCTCGCCACGATCGTGTTCATCATCGGCCGCCTCGTGGGAGGCGCCGTCCGGCGCGTCGACCGGTGGAACCGCCGCCACCTCCCGGGTGCCTTGGCGCTCCCGGCCACCATCTTGCTGGTCATCCTCGTCGGCGGGTTCTTGTTGCGCGACGTCGCCGCCGACGCGTTCATCGGGTGGGCAGACCGATCGTTCTCCGTTGTCGACGCGGGCACGAACGAGGGAACGACGCAGCCGACGGCACCGACCGTGTCCGGCGGCCCGGACTCGCTCGTCGAGTGGGACGACCTCGGCCGCCAGGGCCGTGACTTCGTCGCCCGCGCCACCAGCGACGAGGATCTCCGCGCGTTTGCCACCACGGTCGGCGCCGACCCGGAGACCGTGGTTGCTCCGGTGCGGGCGTACGCCGGGATGGACTCGGCGAGCGACGTCGAGGAGCGAGCCGCGCTGGCGGTCGCCGATCTCGTCCGCGCCGGTGGCTTCGATCGCGAGGTGCTCGTCGTCGCCACCTCGACAGGCACCGGGTGGATCGACCCCGATGCGTCCCGTGCGATCGAGCTGATGCACGGCGGCGACACGGCCATCGTGTCGATGCAGTACTCGTTCCTGCCGAGCTGGATCTCGTTCATCACCGACTTGGATCGTGCGTCGACGGCGGGCGCGGTGCTCTACCGGGCGGTCCACGAAGAGTGGCAACAGCTCCCGGACGAGGACCGTCCGCGGTTGATCGTGTTCGGACTCAGCCTCGGGTCGTACGGAGCCACCGCCGCGTTCACCGGTCAGGAGGCGGCGACATCGGTCGACAACGTCGTCGCCCGCTCCGATGGCGCGCTGTTCGTCGGCACGCCGTACGCCACGGAGCTCCTCCGCCAGGTCGTCGATCAGCGCGACGGCGGGTCGCCGGCGTGGGCGCCGATCTTCGACGACGGTGCGACCGTGCGCTTCGAGACCCGTGACCCCGGACAACCGCAGGCCGCTGGTCCGTGGGACGAGCCCCGGGTGCTGTTCTTCCAGCACCCGTCCGATCCCGTGACGCACTGGTACTACAACTGGTTCTGGAGCACACCGGAGTGGATGGACTCGCCGCGTGGCTACGACGTGCCGGCGACGGCGAGCTGGTTCCCGATCGTCACCGGCGTGCAGGGCGTGTTCGACCTCATGGCGGGATTCTCGGCGCCGCCCGGTTACGGGCACGACTACCGGCTCGATTACCCGGCGGCGTGGGCGGCGGTGGTGGCGCCCGACGGCTGGACGGACGACGATACGACCGCGCTCGAGGAGTTCACGGCCGCCGAGCGAGCCGCCGTCGCCGCCGACGGCGAGTGACGTGACCCCACGGCGCGCACTCGCCCTGCTCGTCGGCGGGCTGACCGTGGCGGTCATCGCCCGGTCGACGGTGATCCCGGGCGACTGGCACTTCGCTTACAACCTGTGCCTGCTCGTCTACGCACTGGCATTGGCGCTGGCCGCAGGACTGAGCGCCGACGAGCTCGGGTGTTCGCCGGCGCGGGCGCGGGCGGGGCTCGCGCTCGGTGGGATTGCGTTCGCGTTGATCAGCGCGGTGCTCGTGATCGCCGCGGTCGTCGGGTTGCTCGACGACGACCGCACGGACGTGAGCGCCGCCGAGATGCTGCTCCGCGTCTTCATCGTCATCCCGGTCGGGACGGTGCTCGTGGAGGAGCTCGCCTTCCGGGGAGCGCTCTACGGTCTGCTCGATCGTGTCGTGACCTGGCGGTGGGCGATGGCGGCCGGCGCAGCGTTGTTCGGGCTGTGGCACATCCCGCCGATCGCCGACGAGGGGATCGGCGCGATCGTCGGCACGTTCGCCGCGACCACCGCAGCGGGGCTCGTCACGATCTGGTTGCGCCGGCGCTCGGGCAGCGTGGTGGCCCCGATCCTCGCCCACCTCGCCACGAACAGCGTCACGTTCGCGCTGTCGTGGGCCGTGACCCGCTGATCCGGTCGGTGCAGCCCGATCGGTGCTGATCCCGATCTCGGTCGGAATGTTCGCGCCAGGCGCGAAGATCCCGACCCGGATCGCGGCGGGCGGTCGGCCGGCGGCGAGGGGTTGTGCGCGCACGGCGATCGTGGCAACGTCGCGTTCAGCACGCGGGCTCGACTCGAGGAGGACACCATGGCCATCCACGCCTACCGCTTCTTCAGCAACAACTGCCGCGAAGCGATGACCCGCTACCAGGAGATCCTCGGCGGTGATCTGGAGGTGATGTCGGGCGGCGACATGCCACCTGGTGAGGAGATGCCGGACGACTTCCCGCCCGACGCGGTGATGCACGCTTCCATCACGCTGCCCGATGGCGGCTTGCTGATGGCCAGCGACGATCCGTCCGGCGACGGCGGGCCGGTGAAGGGCGTGTCGCTCTACTACACCGCGGCGAGCGTCGACGACGCCGAGCGGATCTTCGGCGAGCTCGCCGACGGTGGCAGCGTCGACATGCCCCTCGAGGAGGTCTTCTGGGCGTTGCGGTTCGGGAGCTGCACCGACCGCTTCGGCACCTCCTGGATGATCGGCGTCGACCACCCCCAACCCTGACCCCCACCAATCTCGTTTCTCCCAAATCTGTCCGTCCGATCACTCCCAGTGTGAAGATGCGGACAGATTTGGGTGGGTGCGCGCCGGCCGGAGTCGAGCCGTACGATCGGAGCGTGACCGAACTCGCCGTGATCGAGGCGCTGCGCGCCGATCTGTCCCGCGACGCGGTCGTCACCGACGCCGACATCATCGACCAGTACCGCCACGACCGGGCGCGCACGATCGAGCCCGGCGTGCCCGTCGCGGTCGTGCGCGCCGCAGATGTCGCCGACGTGCAGGCGACGCTGAAGATCGCCAGCCGCTTCGGCGTCCCGGTCGTGCCGCGCGGCGCCGGTACCGGCCTGTCCGGGGGATCGTCGGCCGTCGACGGCGCGATCACGCTGTCCACCCACCTGTTGCGCGACGTAAAGATCGACACGCAGGCGTTGACGGCGACCGTCGGTCCTGGCCTGCTCAACGCGGAGTTGAAGGCGGCCGCCGCCGAGCGCGGCTTGTGGTACCCGCCGGACCCGTCGTCGTTCGAGATCTGCTCCATCGGCGGCAACCTCGCCACCAACGCCGGCGGGTTGTGCTGCGTGAAGTACGGCGTCACGACGGACTACGTGCTCGGACTGCAGGTCGTCGTGGCCGACGGCCGGGCGATCAGGCTCGGCGGGACCACGATCAAAGACGTCGCCGGCTACGACTTGAAGCGGCTGTTCGTCGGCTCGGAGGGCACGCTCGGCATCATCACCGAAGCGACGCTGCGGTTGCGTCCGCTGCCCCCTCCCCCGGCAACAGTCGTCGGCACGTTCGATGATGTCGTCGACGCCGGCCGGGCGGTGAGCCTCGTGATGGCCGAGCTGCGGCCGTCGGCGCTCGAACTGATGGACCGCGCATCGGTCGCAGCAGTCGAAGCGGTGCGACCCATGGGCCTGGAGCACGTCGGTGCGCTGCTCGTCGGGCAGAGCGACGATCGTCTCGCCGATGCCGAGCGGATGGGGGCGATCTTCGAGTCGTGCGGTGCGACGTACGTCGCCGTGACCGAGGACCGCGACGAGGGCGAGCTGTTGATGGGTGCCCGGCGGATGGCGATCCCGTGCGTCGAGCGGTTGGGGGCGGTGCTGATCGAAGACATCGGCGTACCGCTCCCGCGCATCCCCGACCTGATCGCCGAGGTCGAGCGGATCGCCGAACGTCATCGCACGATGGTCCCGGTGATCGGTCACGCGGGTGACGGCAACTTCCATCCCCTCGTGACGTTCGATCCCGCCGACGACGATGCTGCCGCGCGCGCGGAGCTCGCGTTCCACGAGATCATGCGCGCCGCGCTCGCTCTCGGCGGCACGGTCACGGGCGAGCACGGCATCGGCTCGCTCAAGGCCGCCCATCTCGCCGAGCAACTCGGCGCGGATGCCCTCGACCTGACGGCGCGCATCAAAGCGGCGCTCGACCCGGCGGGCATCCTCAACCCGGGCAAGTGGATCTGACCCACCTGGACGATGTCGTCGCCGGTTGCGCCAAGCGCACTCCTGCGCGACATCCTCGGTGTCACGACGGCCGGCCGGGTCAGGTGGCTTCGGCAGCGATCAGGCGGGCGAGGTTCGCCACGGCCGGTTCGGCGAACTCGAACATCCGCGCCATGCCGGCCTGCACGACCGGATCGTCGAGACGCTCGGCGATCGTGCGGCCGGGGTTCAGCCGGCACGTCGAGTTCCACGCGGCGATCTCGGGGATGCCACGGCGGATGTTCTCGAGCTCGAACCCGTCGGCATAGATACGCAGCTGGCCAGTGAGCGTGCCCGTGCGCGGTAGGGGCCGGCAGATGCGGTTCTTCTCCTCGATCGGCAGGTCGAGCGACGCCACGAAGCCGAGCAGCGCTGCGCTCCAGGGTGCGATCCCCGTCGTCGTGAACTGCACGAGCACCCGCCCGGGAGCGAAGATCGGCTGCGCGGGGGCATCGCTGAGACCGCCGGCGGTGCAATCGACGACGACCGCGCCAGCGGGCAGATCGATCTCACCGCCCACCATGCGGATCCGATCGCTGTCGATCGATTCGATCCGTCCGAGCCGCACGACCCGCTCGATCGAGCGCAGCACGTCGAGCTCGTAGCGCGAGATCGTCGCGCCGCGGTACACCTCGCCGTCGACCGTCGGGTCGATGCGGCACATCATGCCGTGCACCTCCATCCGCTTGGCGAGGTCGATGCCCGACGTCGCGTTCGCCGCCGCCTCGACGAGCCGCGACTGGAACTCCATCATCGACCCGCACTGCTCGAACGGTTGGGTGTACGTGCGCTCCATCAGCCACCCGTCGCGGGGCCGGACCCAGCCGATCGCGTCGGGGTCGACGCCTTGGTCGACGAGCCACACGCACACGTCCATCGCCGTCTTGCCGGCACCGAGCACCACGAAGCCGCCCGACCCACCGACGGTGTCGACGAGCTGTGTCGGCGTGACGAACCTGACGTCATCAGCGACCGGGAAGGCCGGCGCGTGGAGTGCGGGGATCGCGGCTTCGACGTAGGTCGCGTCGACGAAGGTTCGCCGGACGACGACGCGGGTGGGGCGACCGGTGAGTCTGGACACCACGATGTGGCCGTCCGCGTCTTCACCTGCGTAGTCGGTCGAGCCGAGGAAGCGGACCTGACCCGACGGGCCGAAACGCTCGTCGAGCACCCGCCGGTAGTACGCACACACCTCGGCGCCGGTCGCCCGCTCGTAGAAGCCCGCTTCGGGCCCGTGGGTCTGGATGCGATCCTCGCCCAACGCCAGCGACGGCACGCCGTAGTAGGCCGATGGCTGGTGGAGGCGCACGAACGGATAGGCGTGCAACCAGTGCCCGCCGGGCTGGTGGTGCCGGTCGACGAGCACGACATCGGCGCTCGACTCGGTGATCAGCGCGTCGACGAACGCCGAACCTGCAGCGCCGGCACCGACGACGAGGTAGTCGGTCTCGATCATGTCCATCTGTTCGTCCTCTCATCGATGCGCATCGGCGGTCTCGTGTCGTTAGGTCGCCTTAACATAACACACGGTTCTCATTCGGTGGGAATAGGGAATCTCGGTGCGTGCAAGACTCCAGCCATGACCGAGCTGCAGGAGTTCCCCGAAGACTGGCAGCGGGCGCTGGCCGTCGTCGCCCATCCCGACGACATGGAGTACGGCGCCGCGGCGGCCGTGGCGCGCTGGACGCGACAAGGCAAGGAGATCACGTACCTGTTGGTCACGGACGGGGAGGCGGGGATCGCCACGATGCCACCCGAAGAGGTGGGGCCATTGCGCCGGGCCGAACAGATCGCGAGCTGCGAGATCGTCGGCGTCGACAAGGTCGAGTTCCTCGGTCTGCCCGATGGACTCGTGGTGGAGGGGGCCGACCTGCGCGCCCACCTCGCCGAAGCGATCCGACGCCATCGGCCCGAGGTGGTCCTGTCGATCAACTTCCGCGACACGTGGGGCGGTGTGGCATGGAACCACAGCGACCACCGCGCCGTGGGACGGGCGCTGCTCGATGCCGTGCGCGACGCCGGGAACCCGTGGCTGTTCGGCGAGCGCGGCGAGCCCTGGGACGGGGTGCGGTTCACGGCGTTCAGCGGGAGCCCGCAGGCGACCCACGCCGTCGACACGACGGATACGTTCGACGTCGGAGTGGCCTCGCTCGCCGCCCACGCCGTGTACCTCCAACACCTCGGCGGCGACATGGCCGACCCGGCGGAGTTCTTGCGCCGCGCCGCCTCAGCGACCGGCGAATCGTTCGGCGTCGAGCTCGCCGCCGCCTTCGAGATCCTCGAATAGCGGACGTTGGGATTGCATCTGGGGTCAGACACCACATGCAACCGCGCACCATCGCCAAGCCGGCCGACGCCATGTGTGCTGTTGCATGTGGTGTCTGACCCCAGATGCAATCTGACCCCGGATGCAATCCCCAGCGCTCGTCATCGGCCAGCTACGGTGCTCGGTCGATGAGCGACCTGCACGTGCCCCACAAGATCCTCCTCGACGAATCGGAGATGCCGACGCAGTGGTACAACGTCATCGCCGACCTGCCGTCGCCGCCTCCCCCGCCGCTGCACCCCGGAACGCTCGAGCCCGTCGGTCCCGACGACCTCGCGCCGCTCTTCCCGATGGCCCTCATCGAGCAGGAGGTCACCACCGAGCGCTACGTCGACATCCCCGGCGAGGTGCTCGACGTGTACCGCATCTGGCGGCCGAGCCCGCTGTTCCGCGCCCATCGCCTCGAGCAGCTCCTCGAGACACCGGCACGCATCTACTACAAGTACGAAGGCGTCAGCCCTGCCGGCTCACACAAGCCGAACACATCGGTGCCCCAGGCGTACTACAACCACGCCGAGGGCATCACGAAGCTCACGACCGAGACCGGCGCCGGTCAGTGGGGCAGCGCCCTCGCCTTCGCCACCGCGCAGTACGGCATCGAGTGCGAGGTGTGGCAGGTCGCCGCGTCGTATCGCCAGAAGCCCTACCGCCGGGCGATGATGCAGGTCTGGGGAGCGACCGTGCACCCCAGCCCGTCCGACGTCACCGACTTCGGCCGCCAGCTCCTCGCCGAGAACCCCGACCATCCCGGTTCGCTCGGCATCGCCATCTCCGAGGCGGTCGCCGCGTGCGTCAACGATCCGCAGGCGCGCTACGCCCTCGGCTCCGTGCTCAACCACGTGCTGTTGCACCAGACGATCATCGGCGAGGAGGCCCTGCTGCAGCTCGCCAAGGTCGGCGAGACACCCGACGTGCTCGTCGGCTGTACCGGCGGCGGTTCGAACTTCGGCGGTCTCGCCTTCCCGTTCCTGCGCGAGAAGCTCGCCGGGAAGATGAACCCGACGATCCGCTGTGTCGAGCCGGCGGCGTGTCCGTCGCTGACGAAGGGTGAGTACCGCTACGACTTCGGCGACACCGCAGGCATGACGCCGCTGTTGAAGATGCACACGCTCGGGCACGGGTTCATCCCCGAGCCGATCCACGCCGGCGGCCTCCGCTATCACGGCATGAGCCCGCTCGTCTCCCACGTCTACGACCAGGGTCTCGTCGAAGCGATCGCCATCCCCCAGCGTGAGTGTTTCGCCGGAGCGTTGCAGTTCGCCCGCACCGAAGGCATCGTGCCCGCCCCCGAGCCGACGCACGCGATCGCCGCCGCGATCCGCGAGGCGCTGGCGTGCAAGGAGTCCGGTGAGGAGAAGGTGATCCTCACCGCGCTCTGCGGCCACGGTCACCTCGACCTCCCCTCGTACGAGAAGTACCTCAGCGGCGAGATGGTCGACTACGAGCTCCCCGACGAGGCCATCGCCGAAGCGATGCGGTCGGTACCGGTGCTGACGTGACGTCGCTCGACGACGACCTGCGCCAGCGCCGGCTCGACCTGCTCGCAGTGCACTTCCAGTCCGAGGTCGACCACGACTGGTCGACGTGTCTCGGCACGTTCAACGGCCATCCGCGCTACGAGATCGTCCCGACAGGCCAGGTCCACGATGGTGACGACGAGGTGCTGGCATACCACCGCAACCAGCGGCTGGCGTTCCCCGACCAGCGCCACGAACACGCCCGCTTCCACGTCGCCGACGACGACACGGTCATCGCCGAGTTCGATCTCCTCGGCACGAACACGGGTCCCTTCCTCGGCGGCGAACCGACGGGCAAGGCGTTCCGTGTCCCGACGATCGCGGTGTTCTTCTTCGACGGCGACAAGATCACCAACGAACGTGTCTACCTCGACACGCTGAGCCTGCTCCGCCAGATCGACCGGATGGACATCATCACCGGCTCGTGACCGGTGACAGCGCCCGGCAACCTCCTTGCCCGGCGAACGATCACCGACGGGCGACCCGGACCAGTGCGTCGATCGCCGCCCCGATCGCATCGGCCACGGTGGTGAGCCCGGCGGCGCTGATCGTGTTCTCGGGAACATCGCCCGGCGTGTGGAACCACGGTGACGTGCCGACGAACGACATGAGCGACGCATCGGTGGCGGCAGCCCAGAGCGCGCCCTCACCGAGGAAGCCTGGCGGGTCGAGCATCGGTCGCAGATCGGCCGGAGCCAACGCCTCGGCCAGCACTCGCGGGTCGCCACCACCGAACCGGGCCATCACACCGCGCCCCGCCGGGGCGGGTACGGACGGGACGAGTCCCGGGGCGAGTGCCAACTCGCCCGTCGTCTCGTGCCGGACGGCGACGGCGACGTTGGCGCCGAGATGGACGACGACAGCGGCGTGGCGGGCGATCGCCTCTCCGGCGGCGCCGCGCAGCATGATGTCCAGCCCGAGGTGCGGAAGCAGCTCGTGCCCCGAGGCGCCGACCACGACGAGTGGATGGGTCTCCCGGAGGCGGTCGACGAGACCCAGCAGCACAGCGATCCCGGACGCTCGCTCGCCGGCGCACGTGAACCAACCGCTGAGCGGCGTCGCCAGCACGACCGGCGCGACCCGATCGTCGTCCGCTCCGAATCGCGCCACGATGTTCTCGCTCTCGCCTGGCACGATCCGCGCGGCGAGATCGACGGCGACGTTCCCGTCGGCCAGTTGTTCGTGGTGGCGCCCGGCGACGAGTGCCACCGGGAGCCCACTCCCGAGGACCGGCCGGCGGTTCGGCATCGCCAGCTCGCCGAGCGGATGGTCGGTCGCAACGACGACGACGGCCGCGCCCGCAACGCGCGCGGCGTCGATCTCGGCGAGCAACGCGGGCGATGTCTCGTGTCCCGCCATCACGCTGACCGCGGCGACGTGCGGACGATCGGTGACGACACTGCCGACACCTTCGTAGTAGAGGAGATCGCTCGCGACCTCCGCGCCGTCGATCGTGACCACGACGTTGCCGTCGTACCGGTCGAAGGCGAAGGGATGGCGCTCCACTCGACCGCCGAGCGCCACCAGCTCACCGGCGAACCACGCTGTGGTCGCCCGGTCGACAGCCGTGCCCGTGCGGTGATCACCGAGCGCGCAGTACTCCTCGACCCACCGCCCCAGGCTGGGGCCGAACGTTGCTCCCACCGGAGACGACCGTAGTGCGCTGACGACATCGAGCAGTTCACGATGTCGTGACCACGCACGCCGAGCAATCCGTCCGGAAACCTCGGCTGGCGGCGCATCGGTGGCGGCGGCGGCCGATGCCAGTATTGACCGGTGGACGCCTTCGAGATCCGCCAGGCACTTCCCGCTGACGCCGATGCAGCTGCGGACTACCACCAACGCTGCTTCATGAAGACGTACGCGCCACAGCTGCTCGCCGGCGAGCTCGAACCCCCGGACCCAGCGATCACCAGAGCGCGGCTCCACGGCTGGTTCTTGCCCGACTCCGGGTTCGACACACAGGTCGCCGTCGTCGGTGGAGCACCGATCGCTCACGTCACGGTCAGCGGTCACCAGCTCGTCCATCTGTTCGTCGACCCCGGCCACCAGGGCGCGGGTCTCGGCGGGCACCTGCTTGGCCTCGGCGAGGCGATGATCGCTGCCGGCGGACACACAGAGTTCGAACTTCACACGCGGGTGGACAACCACGCGGCGATCGCCTTCTACGAACGGGCCGGGTGGATCGTGACCGACCGGGTGATCCACACCGTCGACCCCGACATCAGCTACCACGAACGGGTCCTCGTCAAGCACCACCCGACGCCGTGATCGCCGCCGTCTGCGCGCTCCGTCACTCGAGGACGTGAAACTCGATGCGGTAGACCAGCGTGTCGTCGTCGACCGGGCCGGCATGAGCCGTGCGCCGACGCAACGACTCGATGTCTCGCTCTCCTGTGCGCGCCAGGTCATCGTCGGTCACGGTCGAGAACGGGAGGAGCTCCATCTCGTCGATCTCGATCGTGACGTCGCCGCTGCGGTAGACGCCGCCGGCCTTCACCTTCGGACGCGACCACAGCCGGTACGACACGGTGATCGTGCCGTCCGCAACCCGATCACGGAGCTCGGCGCTGAACTGCACGTCCCCACTGTGCCATCCGTTGGCAGACGCTCACGATCGCGGTCGCTCGTCCGCGGACGGGTCACCAGGTAGCCGGGAGCCCGGCGTGCCGTGGCATCGCCGGCGTGAGCCCGAACGGTGGCTCGTGCGCACCGACCGCTTGGACGAGCTCATCCGTCGTCTGCCCAACGGCTGCGACCACATCGTCGGCGTAGCCGTATCGCCGTCGATGCAGATCGAACTCGTCGAGATCGAGCACCTCGACCGTGCCGTCGCGACGGCGGATCACGTCGACGTCGAGGTCCATCGTCACGATCTCGGCCCCACCCACCGAGACGTGTCGAGCGACGTCGATGTACAGCGCCGGCTCGTACCCGGCGAGCCACACCGCCGTCCACCACCCCTCGACCGGCACCAGCACGATCGCGTCGCACGGATGGTCGAACCCGCCGCGGTTCGGCTGGTCGACGTGCGTCCCTCGCGGGAGGTAGAGCCACCGTCCGGCATCTGTCGAGCCGAGATCATGAGCCACCGCGGAGCGATGCAGCGAGCCGTCGTACTTGACCTCCTTCCACCGGATCGAGCGCGCTGTCATCACCACCACGCCGATTGTGGCCCAAAGTTGGCTCAACGTCGTCGACACTCGTCGTACCGCGCTCGGCGCGCGACCGTCCAGACCACCATGATGAACGCCGTGCCCGCATTCGAGACCGTTGCCGACGAGTACGACGCCGGCCGGCCGATCCACCCCGCCGACGTCTACGACGCGCTCGAACCCCTCGCCGGGCGACGACTCCTCGACGTCGGAGCGGGCACCGGCATCTCGACGCGCTCGCTGCTCGCCCGCGGCGCCGACGTCGTCGCCGTCGACATGGGTCCGGCGATGCTCCGCCAAGCCCGATCTCGCACTCCCGACCTGCCCGCGGTGATCGGCGACGGCGCAGCGCTTCCGGTCCGTAGCGGCACTGCCGATCTCGTCTGCTTCGCTCAGTCGTGGCACTGGATCGACGAGTTGACGCGGGTCGCCGAGGCGCGTCGGGCGCTCCGGCCCGGCGGTCGGTGGGCAGCGTGGTGGTCCCATCCCCACGACGACGACGCACCCTGGTTCGACGAGTACTGGACGGCGATCGAGCGCTCGTGTCACGGCGTGCATCGCAGCCAGCGAGATGCCGACTGGGCAGCGACGATCGCCGACCCCGCTCGCTTCGACCCCGCTCGACAACTCACCATCTCGTGGGTCCGCGACGTGTCGGTCGACGACTGGCTCACGGACCAGGTGAGCCACAGCTACGTCGCCGCGCTCGCCAGCCGTCCTCGTGCGGAGCTGCTCCACGAGCTCCGCTCGATCGCCGGGCGCCACTTCTCCGACGGCGCGATGTCGATCCGCTACGAGACCAAACTCCTGACCGCGACCGCGATCTGACATCGGCCGTCCGCGACGGGCGGTACCCGAGTTCGGAGGAAGGCACGTTGCCGTGCGGGAACCGGCACCTCTGGTGCCCACCTCGGAACCAGGAACGCTGGCGTTGCACCGGTCGCCGCGGGCACGCGGCGCGATCAGAGCGGGCGTCGGGCGGCGGCCTGCTCGACGAGCCAGGCGAAGGCGGGATCGGAGTCGCGGGTGGCGAGCATCTCGGGGTGCCACTGGATGGCGACGATCGGGAGCGTCTCGTGTTCGAACCCCTCGACCGTGCCGTCGCTCGGATCGACGGCCGTGACCCGGAAGCCGTCACCGAGGCGGTCGATCGTCTGGTGGTGCAGCGAGTTCACCTCCGCCGACGGACCGTAGAGCCGCGCCAGCTCCGACCCGGCCATGAACTCGACCGAGTGCACGAGCGCGTCGGGAGCCACGTCGTAGCGAGCATGCACGGGCACGTGCTGGTGCAAGGTGCCGCCGGCGGCGACGTTGAGGATCTGCAATCCGCGGCACACGCCGAGCACCGGGGTCGAGGTGTCGATCGCCGCGTCGACGAGTGCCAGTTCGAAGTCGTCGCGCTCGGGTTCAAGTCCGACCGTCTCGACACCAGCCGCCGCGCCGTAGTGGACGGGGTCGACGTCGGCGCCGCCCGACAGCAGCACCCCGTCGAGGTAGCCGTCGAACCAGCGCGGATCGACGTCGAGCGGCAGGTGCACGGGCAGCCCACCCGCGCGCAGCACGCCGCGGGCGTAGTCGGCGAAGTACCAATCGCCATCGAGCCCCTTCAAGCTGTCGGCCGTGCCGATGACGGAGGCCGCCGACTTGCGGCGACCGGTCAGCCCGATCAGCGGACGTCGCTCGGCGGTCACGACCCGACCAGTCCGGATGGGAGCGATGCCTGCTCGCCGAAGGCCGCCCGTTCGAGGAACCAGTCGACGAGGTCGTGGCAGCGGGCGACGACATCGGGCTCGTTCGCCCGCAGGAATCGGAGCATTCCATCGATGTCGATGTCGTACGCCTTGCGGTACTCGTCGCTTGCGCCGCGGGCGAAGCCGGCGAGATGGTCGAAGTCGACCTCAGGATGGAACTGCGTACCCACGAGCGATCCGATCGTGAACAGTTGCGGAGCTCGCTCGGTCTCGGCGAGCAGTATCGCCCCGGGTGGCGGCGTGAAGCGATCGTGGTGCCACTGCAGCCACGGCCCGGGACGGACCGGGTTCACGGCCGTGGGAGCGGACGCGTCCGCGGAAGCGTCGACCGGCCGGATCTCGTACCAGCCGATCTCGGTGTCGTCGTGCGCCGCCTCCACGGCACCGCCGAGTGCATCGGCGATCAGCTGGCCGCCGAAGCACACACCGAGCAGCGGCTGCCCGGCGGCGTACGCCCGACGGATGAGGTCGAGCTCGTCGTGGACCCAGGTGTCGATCTCGTGCTTGGCGGTCAGCGATCGGATCGACCCCATGATCGCAACGATGTCGAAGTCGTCGAAGTCGGGGAACGGCTCGGCGACGTTGGGGAGCGTCTTGTCCGGGGTGACCACGTGCGTCGTCACCGAGAAGCCCCGCTGGCCGAGACGGACCGCGACCTGGGCTCCTCCTCCGTCGGGCTCGTGGGCGACGACGAGCGCCCGCCGCGTCACGCCGGTCCGCCCATCGGCAGCGCGCTGTCGCCTGCCGGCACGTCGAACCACAGATGCACCTGCCCCGTTCCGGAGACCGACTCGTACGCGCCGAACTGCGTCGCGGGCAGCGTGCAGTCGCGCCCACCGAGCGCGCCGACCATCGTGAGGTAGTGACCGAAGCGTCCCTCCGGCGCGTGCTGCAGGTATTCCGGCATCTCGTCGATCACCGTGGCGTGATCACCCGCGTGCAGCAGCTCGATCAGCCGGCGGTCGGCGGCGCACGCCTCCGGCGTTCGGATGTGCAGGTCAGGATCGGCGGCCTCGTGATCGCGGAACTGGCGCAGCGGCCAGAACCGGTGGCTGAGCCCGCCGCTGGCGAGCACCACGACGCGGCGGTCGACTGCTGCGATCGCTTCGGCGAGCAGCTCGCCGAACAGCAAGAAGTCGTCGGTCCGCGCCGTTTGGCACACGCCCGCTGACAACCATCGCTCGTCCCCCTGGAGGAACGGCAGCAGGTTGATCGTCGGGTAGTGCACCGGCAGACACGGGTCGTCGATCGCCGTGATCCACGTGTCGTCCCGATCGACGGCCGTGGCCGCCCACCCCTCGGCCAGCTCGCGATCGCCGGTGAAGTCGTAGGGCATCTGGCGCATGCCGCGTGGGAGCTCCTCGGACGTGTATCGGCCGGACCGGTGGTCGTGGCTGGCGACGACGAACTCGATCGTCGTGAACCAGTGCGAGTCGATGACCACGACGGTGTCGGCCGCCAGCGGACCGAGCTTGTCCACCCGCAGCTGGTGCAAGCCCGCATGCAGCGTCGTGTCCTCGCCACCGTTCAGCTCACGGCGCACGTCCTCGGGCAACACGAGCGTGGGGACATGGGAGACGAGGGCGGCGCCGACGATCGAGCCCACGTCAGATCATCTCCCGCGCACGGCGTTCCTGGCTCACGTGCGCACGACCTTGACCGGGAGGTGCTTGATGCCGGCGATGAAGTTCGACCGCAGTCGTTCGGGCTCGCCGTTCGGCTCGACGCGCTCGACGCGCCGCATCAGCTCCTCGAACACGACGCGCACCTCCATCCGCGCCAGCCAGGCCCCGAGGCACAGGTGCGGGCCGTTGCGACCGAAGGCCATGTGATCGTTCTTCGCCCGGGCGAGGTCGTAGCGGAACGGGTGCGGGAAGCCCGCCTCGTCGTGGTTCGCCGAGTTGAACCACATCACCACCTTGTCGCCGGCCCGGATCTGCTTGCCGCCGACTTCGACGTCGCGCGTCGCGGTGCGGCGGAAGTGCATCGTGACCGAGCTCGTGCGCAGGACCTCTTCGACCGCCGTTGCGGTGAGCTCGGGATCGGCCCGCCATGCATCCCACAGCTGGGGGTGCTGCATCATCGACCACAATCCGTGGGCCATCGTGTAGCGCGTGGTGTCGTTGCCGGCGGCCACGAGGAGCGTGAAGAAGTTGTTGAACTCGTGGTCGGTGAGGGGCTGGCCGTCCGACGTCGGCGCGAGCAGCTGTGAGATCACGTCCTCGCCCGGACACGCCCGACGCTCGGCCGCCTGGGTCTGGGCGTACTGGAAGATCTGGATCGATGCAGGGCTGCGGAACGGCACCATCCGGAACTGCTCGGTGTCGGTCAACCCGACCGGGAAGTCGGTGAACTCGGGGTCGGTGTTGCCGAGCAGGGCATCACCCCAGGCGACGAGCTTGCGACCATCGTCGTCGTCGATGCCGAGCATCCGACCGAGCATGCGCATCGGCAGTTCCTCGGCGATCGCCGTGACGAAGTCGAACTCCGACTCGGTGAGCGCCTCGTCGATCACCTCGATCGCCAGCGCCCGGATCGCATCTTCGTACGTGTTGACGACTCGACGGGTGAAACCTCGACTGACGAGGCGCCGGTAACGGGTGTGCTCGGGCGGGTCGAGCTCCATCATCGTGCGCCGCGCATCGGTCTCCTCGTCGGTCATCTCCTCGAGGCGGATGCCCTTGGTCGACGTGAACGTCTCGACGTCGCGGCTCACGGCAAGCGCGTCGTGGTAGCGCAGGATCGACCAGAACCCGGACCCCCCGTCGGCCTCCTCGGTCCAGTGCACCGGGTCGTCGCGGCGCAAGCGGGCGAACGTGGCGTGCGGGACTCCGGCGATGTACGTGTCGTGATCGGTGATGTCGGCGTCGTCCGGGCCGAGATCGGCCAGGTAGTCGTCGACGAACGTGACTGCTGACGTGCTCATCGCGTGTCCTCCGTGTCGCTCCCGGTGTCGACCATCGGGTTCGGCGCCGCCCACACCGTCGTCCCGCCGGCCATCGAGTTGCCGACCTGGCGGTAGAAGCCACCGATGACCTCGATGTCGCCGAAGCGGGTCAGCTCCTCGGTCGGGCAGTCGTAGAGGTCGAGCTCGGCGTCGCCGGAGTAGACCGGCCCGACCTCGACATCGAACCCGCGCATGGTGACCAGCTCGTCGAGCGAGTCGCGGCCGTCCATCTCGATCGCCGGCATCTGGCGGGTGTGCAACATCGGATGCCCGTTGACGAAGCCGGCGTTGTCAGCGGTGCCGGTGATCGTGAAGCGCGCATCGGCGATCCGCCGTCCGAACGTGCTGAGCGTGGCCCCGAACCGTCCGCCCGGCTCGAGCCGCGGGCCCGCCCGACCGACCGTGACCGGGCGGGTCATCCAGATCTCCGACATCTTCTTCGGATAGCCCTGGATGTGCCCGCGTGCCATGGCGAAGTCCTTGTCGACCCAGATGTATGCCGCCCGCGAATAGGTGACGTCCTGGTAGCGGCAGCGGACGACGACGAACACCTCCTTGTACTGCGAGCGGGCGGGGTCGAGCAGTTCGTCGAACGTGTCGCTGCAGCTCTGCCAGTCGGCCCAGATGATCGCGACCGCGCCGGGATCGTCGTCGACCAGGTCGAGCCCGTCGGGAAGCAGCTCGGCCACGTTGGCCGGATCGGTGCGGAACTCGATGGTCAGCATCTCGCCGCTGTAATGCCACGGCGGCGACGGGAGGATCGTGCCGGCCCCCGTCGGCGTCCGCGGGTACATCAGTCCGCGCAGTGACGACATGCACCGACGTTAGCCCATCACGCCAATCGTTCGGTACCGAATGAAACACCGCCGCGACGGACCTCACGAACGTTGGGGACGGGTCCTGTCGTTCGTGAGTTTGCGGATTGCATCTGGGGTCAGACACCACATGCAACCCCGCACCAGCGTCAGGCAGGCCCCGCATCATGCCTGCTGTTGCATGTGGTGTCTGACCCCAGATGCAATGTCTGACCGGGGATGCAGTCCCTCACGTTCGTCAGTCGGTGGCGTCGTGGATGACGATGCGCAGGAGGCGGGCCAGCTCGCGCTTCTCGGCTGGCGAGAGGCTCGCGGTCGCCGCTCCCTCGAAGCGGTTGAAGCGCGGCACGACTTGTTCGATCAGCCCGATGCCGGCATCGGTGATGTCGACGCTGACTCGGCGCAGGTCCGCCTCCACGCGTTCGCGCACCACGAGGTCACGACGTTCGAGCGTCTTCAACATCCCGGTCAGCGTGCCCTTGGCGAGCCCGCACTCCTCGGCGAGGCGAGCGGTCTCCATCGCCCGCCACACCCACAGCACCCACAAGATCGTGAAGCCGCCCCACGACAGGCTGTACTCGGACAGCACCTCGCGCTCGGCTCGCAGGCGCACCGCCGATGCCGCCCGGTAGATGTTCGACACGGCGTCCATCGAGACGAAGTCGATCGCTCGGCCGCGCAGGCGCTCCTGCACGTCGCGCTCGGCGTCGAGCAGCACGTCGGGATCAGCTCGATCGTCACGCGATGTGGCACTCATGGCTGCAGGCAGAGTAGGCGGCGGCGGTCGTTCGGTACCGAACTAGCCGAGAACTAGCCTGCCGTCATGACCGAGACGAGACGCATCCTGCTCGACGGGTACGCCTGCGAGGTGACACGTGAGGGAGATCGACTCGTCGCCGGCGACGGCCGCTCGATGAGCGTCGACGACGCGGTCCACCTGCCACCGGTCGAGCCGACGAAGATCCTCTGCATCCACCTCAACTTCACGAGTCGCGTCGACGAGTTCATGACCAAGCTCCCCGCGGCGCCGACCTACTTCCACAAGCCGATCACCGCCCTCACGGCGCACGGCGCCGACGTCGTGCGCCCCGACGGATGCGAGTGGCTCAACTACGAAGGTGAGATCGCCATCGTGATCGGCCGGACGTGCCGCAACATCGCCCCGGCCGACGCCGCCGACTACATCGCCGGCTACACGGTCGCCAACGACTACGGGCTCCACGACTTCCGTGACACCGACGCCGGCTCGATGCTGCGGGTGAAGGGCAGCGACACGCTGTGCCCGATCGGCCCCGGTCTCGTCGACGACTGGGACTTCCACGACAAGCGCATCCGCACGCTCGTCAACGGCGAGGTCCGTCAGGACGCGACCACTGCCGAGATGGAGTGGGACATGCACTACATCGTCGCCGATCTCGCCCGCACGATCACGCTCGTTCCAGGCGACATCATCCTGTCCGGCACACCCGCCAACTCGCGCACCGTCTACCCGGGCGATGTGGTGACGGTCGAGGTCGAAGGTCTCGGCGCGCTGACCAACACGATCGTGGCGGGACCGACCCCGATCCGCACCGACGTGGGCGCCCAGCCGAGCAGTTCCGAAGAGGTGCTGTCGACGGCGCAGGGCGGCGACTGGGAGTTCCGCGGTGTTCGAGCGCCACGCGGACCTGGCGCCCAGCACTACGAGAGCACGGTCGACGATTCCGAGGGCGGCAGCGCGTGAACGCACCGGTCGACGCAAGCGGCCGGCGGGCCGATGTCGGTGGCGTGCCGGTGCCGATCGATCACCTGATCGGCGGCCACTGGATCGGCTCGCCACGCACGTTCGAGTCGCGCTCGCCGCTCGACTGGGATGCCGGGCCGCTCGCTGCTGTCGCCGCGGGCGACGCCGCCACGGCGGCCGACGCCGTTGGCGCAGCGGTCGATGGCTTCGCCGCGTGGAGTCGATTCACGCCAACCGAGCGCGCCGCTGTCCTCCACCGGCTCGCCGACCTGATCGAAGCCCACACCGACGAGATCGCGCTCGTCGAGACGCTCGACATGGGTTTCATGTACGAGTCGATGAAGCAGCGCCTCGTCGCCCGCGGGGCCGTCAACTTCCGCCTGTACGCCGACCTGATCGTCGAGCACGCGGAGCGGGCGTGGGATGCCAAGGACATGCGCAACGTCGTCCAGCGCATGCCGGCCGGTCCGGCGGTCGTGATCACACCGTGGAACGCGCCGTTCATGCTCGCCACGTGGAAGCTCGCGCCGGCGCTGGCCGCCGGCAACTCGGTGATCCACAAGCCCGCCGAATGGTCGCCGCTCAGCGCCGCCCTGCTCGCCGAGCTGACGCTGGAGGCGGGCTTCCCACCTGGCGCGTACAACCTCGTCCAAGGCATCGGCGAGGAGGTCGGCGCGGCGCTCGTCGCCGACCCGCGGGTGCGGCGCATCACGTTCACCGGCTCGCCGGAGACCGCCCGCCACATCGGCCGGGCCGCTGCCGACAACATCGTGCCCTTCACGGCCGAGCTCGGCGGCAAGGGCCCGCTGCTCGTGTTCGCCGACGCCGACCTCGACGCCGCCGTCCATCGCGCCGCGTGGCAGTACGACGACTCGGGCCAGGTGTGCCTCGCCGGCACCCGGCTGCTCGTCGAGGCGTCGATCCGTGACGAGTTCCTCGAACGGTTCCACGCCACCGTCGACGGTCTGCGCCTCGGCGACAGCCGCGACCCCGACACCGACATCGCGCCGATGGCACATCCCGAACACCGCGCCGCGGTGCACGCGTTCGTCGAGCGGGCCCGCGCCGCCGGCGACCGGGTCGTACGCGGCGGCGAGATGGTCGAGGGCAGCCTCCACTACCTGCCGACCCTGATCGAGCCGGCGTCCAACGACTCCGAAGTCGTGCAGCGCGAGGTGTTCGGACCCGTCCTCACGTTCCAGACGTTCACCGACGACGACGAAGCGATCGAGCTGGCGAACAGCACGCCGTACGGCCTGTCGGCGATCGTGTTCACGTCGTCGGCCGAGCGCGCCGACCGGGTCGGCCGTGCCCTGCGCTCCGGGTTGGTGTGGGTCAACACGTTCCTCGTGCGCGACCTGACGGCACCGTTCGGAGGTTGCGGCATCAGTGGGATCGGCCGCGAGGGGGGCGACCACGCCCTCGAGTTCCACAGCGACCTGAAGACGCTGATGGTGCTCGACGGAACGACCCAGCCGACCGACGACTAACGAACGGGGATTGCATCCGGGGTCAGACCCCACATGCAACAGCACGCATGATGTGGGCCGGCCGGACGCTGGTGCGCGGTTGCATGTGGGGTCTGACCCCGGATGCAATCCCAAGCGTTCGTCAGTGGTACGGGAGGTAGTGGGCGCGTTCGAAGGCGGTCAGCTCGTCGCCGTCGATCGTCTCGCCGCCGGCGCAGAAGCGCTCGTACTCGTGGCGCTTGTTGGCGAGGAAGTTGCCGATCAGCTCGGGCTCGAACGCCGCGACCAACTCGGTGTCGGCTTCCAGATGGTCGAGCGCGGTGCCGAGATCGGTGGCGCTGCGATGCGCGTCGCCGCCATCTTCGAATCCATCGCCCGTGTAGACCGGCGGCGACTGGAGCCCACCGACGAACCCGAGCCGGGCGGCCTCCAACAACGACGCGGCGCCGAGGTGGAGGTTCATCGAGCCGTCGCCGAGGCGGCTCTCGATGCGCATCGCGCTCCCCTTCTCCGCCGGGATCCGGTTGGCGACGTTGCGGTGGTCGACACCCCAGTTGCCGAAGCACCCGGCGAGCGTGCCGGGCTGCAGCCGCCGATACGCGTTGACCGTGGGCGCCGACAGCGCGGTCAGGGCACGGTGATGCTCGACCAGCCCGGCGACGCAGCCGCGGGCGAGTGCGCTCAGCCCGTGCTCGTCGTTCGCGTCGAACATCGCGTTGATGCCCTCGGCGTCGACGAGGCTGAAGTTCGTGTGGATGCCCGACCCGGACACCGTGGGGAACGGCTTGCCGAGGAACGTGAAGTCGAGGCCGCGCGAGATGGCGATCTCGCGCACCATCACGCGGAACAAGAACGCGTCGTCGACGGCGCGCACCGCGTCGTCGTAGCGCAGCGTGAACTCGAACTGCGACTCGTCGAACTCGACGTTGGCCGACTCGACCACGAACCCGCAGCGCTCGGCGGTGTCGAGCACGGCGGTGAGAAAGCCGCTCGACTCGCCGAGCAGGCCGGTGCCGTAGACCATCGATCGCGGGTTGGAGTACTTGGCGTACGGGTCATCGTCGCTCGGTGCGAGCAGGTATCCCTCGAGCTCGATGCCGACCTTCACGTCGTAGCCGAGCTCGGCCCACTTGGCGACCGAGCGCTCCAGCGCGCCACGACTCGACGCCGGGTACGGCTCGTCGTCGAGCGACAGATCGGCGACCGCGACGCACGTGCGGTCGCTCTCCCACGACGGACGGATCGAGGTGGGGTCGGGGACACCACGCACGTCCTTCAACCCGTCGAGCAGGTGGCCGCCCGGCGCGTCGATGAGGTCGCGGTCGTAGCTCATCGCGAACGTCGTGACGCAGAAGCCCGTGCCTTCGTCGGCGAGCGACGTCGGCAGGTACTTGCCGCGCGCCAGCCCGAGGTGGTCCGGCCAGAGCAGCCGCATCCGTGTGTAGTCGCTCGTCGCCGTCATGCGAGATCCGATCGTAGGACGCCAGCGTCCACGACGACATCGTCGTCGACGGCGACGGTGCAGTTGCGCATCGGCAGGTCGAAGTGGCCACGGCAGAAGCGGCCGGCAACCTCGTTGGCACCGGTCGAGTAGACGACGTTGCCGGCGAAGGCACGCAGCTCGGTGCCGTTGAGGTCCGCCTTGTCCCACATCGCCAGCGACTCCCAACGGGCGGCGGTGTTCATCCCCCAGCCGACGTGGCTGACGGCGTAGGCCTCGGGCTCGTCGAACGCCGCGAGGTATGAGCGCATCAGTTCGGCGTCGTGGCCGTGCCCGGCGATGTCGACGACGTAGTCGTGCTCGATCGTCAGCGTGATCGGCTCGCGGATGTACTCCTTGAACGTCAGGTTCACGTCGCCGGGCGCGAGCACGAGCGTGCCGTCGACGGTGTCCGTGGCCGGAAACGCGAGCACGAGCCCACCGGGCCAGTGGGCGATCGAGCCGGGCTCGGTCGTCCATCCGCACGAGCCGGCGCGGAACGCTCCCGCGAGATCGACGGTGATGTCGGTGCCGCTCGCCGAGGTGATGCGCATCGTCGACGCCGCTTCGAGCAGCTGCACGCCGCGGGCGACCTTGCCGGCGAGCGCCGGGTCGTGGGGCCAACGCTCGGCGTTCTCCGGGTGCTCGGCCGAGATCATCAGCACCCGCGCTCCGCCATCGAGGATCTCACCGAGCTCGGGGGCGTGCAGGAGGCCCTCGGCCGTGCAGTCGACCACGAAGTCGGCGGCGCGCAGCGCGGCGACCGCGGCACGATGGCCGGCGATCGCCTGCGAGGCGCCGGTCGAGCGGATCGGCAGCGGACCTGGGTTGGACGGTGTCGGCATGCGCACCTCGGCGACCTGGGCACCGAGCATCTCCAACGCCAGCCGGGCGGTGTCGACGACGAGCGGGCTGCTCGCCGCCTCGTACAGCAACACCGCCACCTCCCCCTCGGCCAGACTGCACGCCCGGAACTGCTCGGCGTAGCGCCGCACCCAGCGCCACTCGGCGGTCACCGGCGCGCCTCGCCGTCTTCGGCCGGTTCGAGACCGGCGCGACCCAACCGCTCGCGGCACACTTCGACGCTCCACGGGAGCATCACCGCACCGCACCGGGCGTCGCGGTAAGCGCGCTCGATGTAGCTCGGCCGCAGCATCGAGCGGCCGCCACAGATCTGGATCGCGGTCGATGCCATCTCGGGCGCTCCTTCCATCGTCGTGATCAGCGAGCTCCAGGCTCGCTGCACCTTGCCACGATCCGGGTCGACACACACCTCGCCGAGCACCCGGTAGCACAGCGCCTGCGCCTGCTCGTAGCGCAGGTTCATCGCCGCCCAACCCTGCTGCTTCACGGCATGATCGCTGCGACCGCCCGTGCGCAGGTACTCCTCGGTGAAGTCCAAGATGCCGCGCATCAGCCCGAGGAACGAGAACGACAGCGTCATGTAGAAGTAGGGGAAGCGGTCGGCCTGCTCGTTGAACAGGCCCGGTGGCAGCCACTCCTGCTCGGCGGGCACGAACACATCGTGCATCTCCAGGTTGCGCGAGTCGGTGCCGCGCATGCCGAGTGGGTTCCACTCCCCCACGATCTCGACGCCGTCGCCTTCGTGAGGCACGCCGAGCAGCCGCAGCCGATCGTCGCCCTCCACGAGGCACAACACGTTGTGGTACGTCGCCGCGCCGGCGAGCGAGGCGAAGATCTTGCGCCCGGTGACGCGGTAGCCGCCGTCGACCGGCGTCGCCCGCGTGGCGTAGCCCGTCGTGGCGCCCGCGCTCAGCCCCTCGGAGAACGGCTGACTGTGGATACGTCCGTGGTTCACGACGCCGTCGTAGAGCAACGCCCGCCGCGCCTCGAGGAACGACCGATCGGCATCGTTCGGCTCGAGACGCTCGGCGATCTCGCCGATGAGGAGCGTGGTCGCGACGTGCATGTTGAACGTGAGCGCGGTGCTGGCACAGTGGCGGGCGAGCTCTTCGGACACGAGTGCGTAGCCGACGAAGTCGGCGCCCAGCCCCCCGTACGCCTCGGGGATCGCGAGGCCCAAGAACCCAGCCGTTCGCAGGTCCTCCCAGTTCTCGTACGGGAACGCCGCGTCGGCATCGACCGCGTCGGCGCGGGCGGCGAACCGGGGGCCAAGCTCGGCCATCTTGGCGACGAGGCGCGCCCGCTCGGGCGTGTGCAGCGGGCTGGTCATGGTGTGGTCCCTTCACGTGTGGCCGCAACGCTGGCGGCGGTCGCCGTGTCGCTGGTGAGGAAGTCGGCGACGAGTCGGTTGAACTCCTCCGGTGCCTCGGCCGGGGTGAGATGGCCGGCGCCGGCGAGGACGTGCAGCGTGCTGTGGGCGAGGCCGTCGTGCAGCACCTTGGCGTAGCTCGGCGGCGTCTCGGCGTCGAGCTCACCGACGATCACGAGCGTCTGGTGATCGATGCGGTGCAGGTCGGCGCGCACGTCGTTGTCCGGCAGGCACTCGACGGCGGCGCGGAACCCGTCGGCTCCGATCCGTCCGAACGACTCGATCGTCTCGGCGCGGATCTCGCCGGCGAGCGGCGTGGCGGTGATCGCGTCGATCACGGCGTCGGCGATGTCGGCGGGCACGCCGCCACCGTCGATCGTCGCCAGGCGAGCCCGAGTCCAGTCCTCGCGGGACGTGCCGTCCATCCCGAATGCCGGGCTCGTGTCGGCGAGCACGATGCGCCGGACCCGGTCCGGGTGAGCGATCGCGAGGTGCAGCGCGTGCATCCCGCCGAACGACAGTCCCACGACGTCGACACGCGGCAGATCGAGCACGTCGAGCAGGTCGACGAGGCGCTGGGTGATCGCCGGATAGGTCAGCGGGGTCACCGGGTCGGAGCCGCCGTAGCCCGGCATGTCCCAGGCGATGCAGCGGAACGTGCCGCCGAGCGCCCGCAGCTGGGGCCCCCACGACGTCCGCGTGCCGCCGAGACCGTGGAGGAACACGATCGGCGCTCCGTCGCCGCACTCACGCCACGCGAGGCCGTTGGCACAACGGTCGACGACGGCCGCCGCGCCGGTCATCCCGCGGGCTCCGGGGCGGCGGTGCCGAGGTAGGCGGCCTGCACCACGGGATCGTTCTGGATCTCGTCCGGTGTGCCGACGGCGACGACCGCTCCCTGGTCGAGGCAGTAGATGCGATCGCAGATGCCGGTGATGAACCCGAGGTCGTGGTCGACGACGACGACCCCCGCGCCGACGAGACCGGCGACGGTGCGCACCTGTTCGATCATCGCCAGCGACTCGGCCTCGTTCATCCCACTCGTCGGTTCGTCGAGCAGTAAGAAGGCGGGCTGCGTCGCCGCCGCGCGCACCAACTCGAGCCGCCGCGAGTTGCCGTAGTCGAGCTCGCGTGCCCGCCGGTCGCGCTGGTCCCACAGCCCGACCTCGGCGAGCAGCTGGTCGACACTCGGGCCATCGCCGCTGCGGCGGATGCTGAGCGCGGCCACGGCGACGTTCTCGCGCACGGTGAGCGCCGGGAAGAGCCGCAGGTTCTGGAACGTGCGCACGAGCCCGGCGCGGGCGATCCGGTACGACGCCTTGCCGGTGAGCTCGGCTCCGTCGAGCTCCACGCGCCCGGCCGTGATCGGCACCAGGCCGGTGACCGCGTTGAGCAACGTCGTCTTGCCGGCGCCGTTGGGCCCGATGATGCCCGTGATGTGCTCGGTCGCGACGTCGATCGACACGTCGTCGACGGCCCGGAACGCACCGAACTCGACGGCGACGTCGCGCACGTCGAGCGACGAACGAGTGGAGGCCACCGGCGGCGTCGCCCGCTGCGGCTCGGGTTCCGCGCGGACGCGCCGCCAGCGACGCACGAACCACTCGTCGAGCTCCCAGTCGCCGAGCAGCCCCTCCGGTCGCAGGATCATGAACCCGAGCATCGACAGGCCGAGGAACATGTCGGACAGGCCCGGCTTCAAGATGAAGTTGGCGATGTCGACATTGGGACCCGACAGGTACCGGGCGAGCTCGTTGCCAGCCGTGATCACGACCACGCCGACGAGCGCGCCGGTCGTGCTGTTGCGGCCGCCGACCACGAGCATCGTCAGCGTCAGCAGCGTGAACTCGAAGAAGAAGAACTTCGGCGTGATGCTGCCGAGGCTGTACACGCGCAACGAACTGCCGACGGCGACGATCGCCACCGACAAGAGCAGTGCATACATCTGCTGCACGGATGGATTGATGCCCATCGCCCGCGCCGCCAGGTTGTCCTCGCGCGCCGCCCGCCCGAGCCGCCCCTGGCGGGAGGTGGCGAAGAGCCGGGCGACGAGCAGCGCGCCGAGCAACGCGACGTAGATCGGCCATCGGTCCTTCAACGTCTGGCCGATGCCGAACGAGAGGCCGGCGCGGTCGCCGCCCGTCAGCTTGTCCCAGTTGACGGCAACCTCGTGGGCCATGAACAGCACCGACAGCGTGATCACCGTCGCTGCCACGGCACCCGTCTTGGCCTCCGAACGCGCCAGGCCGAGCCCGATGATGACGGCGACGATCAGCGTCACCCCGATCGCCGCGGCGGTCGAGGCGAGCGGGCTCCACTGGACCTCGCTGAGCCCGAACGGCGCGTTGCTGACCGTCACCGACTTCCGCTCGACGGAGATCGCCAAGATGGCGAACGTGTACCCGGCGATCGCGCCGAA
>CAZQCP010000016.1:28538-38537 GCA_964592115.1 uncultured Ilumatobacteraceae bacterium | reverse complement strand
CTCCGACGGCGAGTGCGACGGCGGCGGGGACCGCTCCGACCACGGTCCCCGCCGCCAGTCCGATCGCCGCCACGACCGCGAGCGCCGTCGCGATCCGCACTCCAAGTCGCGTCCCGGCCGGCGCGCGAGACGGTGTCGTCGTCGCACCGGAACCTGCCGCCCACTGGTTCGCAACTGTTGTCGGGGTGCCCAACCGCGTCTCCCTCCTCCGACCCCCCGCCGGATGGTGCCGTGACGTTAGCCCGTCGCGCGAACCCGATTTTCCGTCGGACACCTCGACGCGATCGAGGCCGTGGAACTCGTCGAGCTCGTCATCCATGCACCCCAGTGGGTGGCGCGAGACCCAAGGCGGAACGCACAATTCCTCCCCGGCCGGCCCGGCACGATCGCTGCCTGGTTCGCAAGCTGGCAGGCACCGTTGCGGTTTCCGGCAGGATCGCTGCCTGCTTCGGAGGTGGGCGGGCCGTGTGCCGGGCGCTCCGGTCAGGAGGACAGGGCGCGGACGGTCCACTCGAGCAGCCACGACAAGAAGTCGTACAGGTGGTGCTCGGGGGAGTCGGCGTCGTCGGCGATGTCTGCCGACTCGTCGTCGGTGATGCCGAGCATCGTGCCGATCACGAGTCGCACGGCGTTCACCGACTGCATGAAGGCGATGGTTTGGCCTTCGTCGAGCACCTCGTCGCGCGCTGGGTCGAGGACCGTTCGCACGGTGTCGATCGCCGCCATCCGGCTGGCGACGAGCTCCTCGCGCATCAGGCGCTGATACTCGGCTTCCTTCTCCTCGTCGTCCGGGTAGGCGGTCGGGAAGAGGCGCCGCACGAGCTCGTCGTTGCCGCGATCGGACGTGTCGGAGAGCAGCTCGCCGAGCTCGCCGACGAGCCGCACGAGCAGATCCTTCTCGTCGGTGTCGAGCGTGATCCGGAACCCGTCGTCGACCGCCTCGACCGGCGGTACGAACTTACGACGACGGGCCATCGTGTTCCATCGTGGCCCACAAGCTGTGCTCGTGGAGGCGGAACACGTGCATCTCCGCCTCTTCACGCCCGCAGCTGGCGACGACCGCCCGACCCTTGTGGTGCACGTCGAGCATCAGCTCGGTCGCCTTCTCCTTCGAGTACCCGAAGAGCTTCTGGAACACGTAGGTGACGTAGCTCATGAGGTTGACCGGGTCGTTCCACACGAGCACCACCCACGGACGGTCGACCGCAGTCGACTCGTCGACGTCGGGTTCGCGCACCCGGGTCGGTTCGAGCGTCGTCGGCACGGAACCATTCTGCCGTGTCGGACCGCACGTCGGTCGGGCGGCCGAGAACTGTTCGACGGGCAGCCTCCGGGCCGGCGACTCACGAACGTTGGGACCCGTCCCCGAGCGTTCGTTAGTCGCGCGGGCGGGTTGGGCCGTACGATGGGGCTCATCATGGCTGTCGGCAGTCGCCCCCTCGTCCCGTCGCGCCTCGCGCCGGGTGGCGTGGCTCACGGCAGCCGCCGCACCCCCACGACCGTGGTCGGCGCGTACATCGCGCTCACCAAGCCACGGATCATCGAGCTGTTGCTCATCACCACCGTGCCGACGATGGTGCTCGCCGAGCAGGGCTGGCCGCCGTGGGCGCTCGTCGCGGTCGCGCTGATCGGTGGCTCGCTGGCTGCCGGCGGCGCCAACGCCGCCAACATGTACGTCGACCGCGACATCGACGCGGTGATGAAGCGCACCCAGTCGCGGCCCCTCGTCACCGGCATCATCGCTCCACGCAACGCGCTGATCTTCTCCGTCGCCCTCGAAGTCGCCGCGTTCTTCGTGCTGTGGATCGGCGCCAACCTGCTCTCTGCCGTGCTCGCCCTGTCGGCGGCGGCGTTCTACGTCGGCGTGTACACGCTGTGGCTGAAGCGCACGAGCCGCCAGAACATCGTCATCGGCGGCGCCGCCGGAGCGGTTCCCGTGCTCGTCGGGTGGGCGGCGGTCCAAGATTCGCTCTCGTGGGCGCCGATCATCTTGTTCATCGCCATGTTCTTGTGGACGCCGCCCCACTTCTGGGCGCTGGCGGTCAAGTACGCCGACGACTACCGCGCCGCCGAGGTGCCGATGTTGCCGACCGTCGTGCCCCTCGCCGAGGCCGTGCGGCAGATGATCTGGTACACGGTCGGCCTCGTCGCCGCCACGCTGATCCTCATCCCTGTCGCCGATCTCGGCTGGATCTACGGCATCGCCGCCGCCGTGCTCGGCGCGATCTTCCTCGGCGGCACGATCGCCCTCGCCCGGTACCCCACCCCCGCCGCCAGCATGCGCCTGTTCGGGTATTCGATCACCTACGTCACCGTCTTGTTCGGCGCGCTCACCGTCGATGTCCTCGTCCGCCACGGGTGGTGAACACCCCACCTGCCCACCCCTCGTTCCCCGCGATCACACCCGTGCCGTTCCTGCCCCTGAACGCACGAGGATTTCGGGCGTCGCGACCCGATCCAAGTAGTCTCGCCGTCGTCGTGCCCCGCCACGTTTCGAACTCAGACAAGTGAGTGCCATTTCCGTATGACCACCATCGAATCCAGTCCCGACGCCGCCACGATCGCCGCGGACGACGCCGACGGTGATGCCCCGGCGGCGGTCCGGTGGATCGTCGAGCTGTTCACCTCGACCGACCACAAGGTCACCGCCCGGCTGTACCTCACCGGCGGTCTGCTCGGTCTCCTCACGATCCTCGTCGTCAACGTGCTCATCGGCATCGAGCGCATCGACGGTGGCGAGCTCGCACTCGATGTCGAGATCCTGCCGCAGCTCCTCGACGCCCAGCGCGTCGGGCTCGTGTTCGCGGTGCTGTTGCCGCTGTCGATGGCCGGTGTCGTCGCGTTCGTTCCGCTGCAGGTCGGCGCTCGCTCGATCGCCTTTCCCCGCCTGGCGTCGATGGGCCTGTGGACGTGGTTCTTCGGCGCCGTGCTCACGGCCATCTCGCTGATCAACAACGGTGGCACCGGTGGCCTCGACGGCGACATGGTCGATCTGTTCATCGCCTCGATCGGCCTGATGGCGATCGGTCTCACGGCCACCGCCGGCGCCGTCGCCACCACGATCCTCACCACGAGGGCGCCCGGCATGACGATGCGGCGCATCCCGCCGTTCACCTGGTCGGCGCTCGTGTACACGCTGGGCATCATCCTCGTGATGCCGGTCCTCCTCGGCACCATCGCCTACCTGTTCTTGGACCATCGCAACGGACGCACCGGGTTCGGCGGCAACACCGGCATCGCCGAATGGATCGGCTGGATCATCACCCAGCCCGCCACGATCCTCTTCGCCATCCCCACGATCGGCCTGTTCGCCGAGCTCGTCCCGGTCGTCACCGGCAACCGCACCGCGGTGCGCGGCGTCTTGTTCGGCGGCCTCTCGCTCCTTGGCGTCGCAGCCTTCGCCGGGGTGGCCCAGCAGTCGATCTTCAACCTGCCCTGGGCCGGCAGCGGCCTCGACACGAGCGATCTCGGCAGCAAGGTCGAAGACCTCGTGCCCTACCTACTGTTCAACGCGCTGCCGATCCTCGGCCTGTTGGTCGTGCTCCTCGTCTGCGTGCAGACCGCACGGCCGACCGACGACTCGAAGTTCCGGTTCACCCCCGCGTTCCCGTTCGCCCTGTTCGGGTTCGGCATGGTGTTCCTCGGGCTGCTCGACAACCTGCTCTACGCCGTCGACGACGTCGGCTTGCAGGGGACCGTGTTCGAAGAAGGCACCACGCTGTTCGTCGTGTACGGCGCCGTGCTCGGCACGATGGGCATGATCGTGCACTGGGCGCCGAAGCTGTGGGGCGCCGTGATCCCGGCCGGTCGAGCCGTGCCGCTCGCACTCATCGGTGTGGGCGCGACGCTGCTCGCCGCGCTGCCCCTGTCGATCGCCGGATTCCTCGATCAGCCAGCCGGCCTGGCCTACGCCGACGAGGACCTCGCCGTGTGGAACATCGTGTCGCTCGTCGGCCACGGCCTGATGGTGCTGACGTTCCTCGGCTTCGTCGGCCTGATCCTCGGCGCCACCCGCGGCAACGGCGACCCGGCTGGCGACGACCCGTGGGGCGCCCAGACGATCGAGTGGGCAACCACGTCGCCCGCCCCGCGCGACAACTTCGCCGAGGTCCCCGTGTTGCACTCCGCCGAGCCGTTGCTCGACGCCCGTGCCGCCAGAACCACCACCACCGACGGGAGTGACGCCTGATGCACGCCTTGCCCGCCGCCGCGCCGCCCGCCCCGCAGCGCCAGGTACTCGTCGGCATGTCGCTCGCCGTCGTGTCCATGTTGATGCTGACCGGCGGCATGCTCGCCGTGTGGCTCCTCCAGCGCGACGCCGCCAAGGAGTCACAAGGCCATTGGGTGCCCGACGGCGTCACGATCCCCGAGGTGCCGACCAACGTGATGCTGATCAGCTTCGCGTTCGTGCTCGTGTTCGCCCACTGGGCGATCTGGAGCGCTCGACACAACGACCGCGGGCACACCGCGTTCGCCCTCGGCTGCACCGCCCTCGTCGCCTTGTTGATCATCAACGCCCAGGCGTTCACGTACTACGAGATGGGTCTCCCCATCGCCGATGGCACCTACGCCGTCATGTTCTTCGCACTCACGGGCATGTTCATGCTGCTGATGATCATCGGCTTGCTCACCACCGTCGTCGTCGCCTTCCGCTACATCGGCGGACGCACCTCCGAACCGGAGGTCATCGTCGGTCACGCCCTCTACTGGTGGGCCGTGGCTGTCGTGTACGCGGCGATCTGGTTCTACGTCTACGTCAGCAAGTGAGCGCCTGAGACCATGTTCACCACCGGCACCAAGTTCCTCATCGGATCCACCGTCGTGGCGATCGTCGCCGCGATCGCCTACGGCGTGACCCAAGGCGACGAGCTCGGCACCGTCGGCATCGCGTCCGCAGCGGTCGCCCTCGCGTTCCTCAGCGGCGTCAACCTCGCCACCCGCGACGCCAACGTCTGGGCCGACGAGGTCGCGGTCGAGACCGTGTCGGCGGCCGCCCGCCCGCCCCGCAACAGCATCTGGCCGCTCGGCTTCGCCCTCGGCGCCGCGGTCCTCACCGTCGGCCTCGTCACCCAGCAGTCGTTCTTCACCGTCGGCGCGGTCATCCTGCTCGTCACCGGTGCCGAGTGGACCGCCGAGGCGTGGGCGGCCCGGGCCTCGGCCGACGCCAGCTACAACGCCGCCGTCCGCTCCAACATCGCCAATCCGCTCGAGTTCCCGCTCGCCGCAGCGATCGGCGTCGGCATCATCGTCTACACGTTCAGCAGGGTCATGTTGTGGCTGTCGAGCACCAACACGGTCATCGCCTTCGCGGTGGCTGGCGCGCTGATCGTCGCCTTCGGGTTCTTCTTCGCCTACCGGCCCGGGCGCACGTCGAAAGCGGCGGTCGGACTCGTGGGCATCGGCGTGTTGAGCCTCGTCGTCGGTGGCGTCGCCGCCGGACTCGACGGTCAGCGTGAGATCCACGAGCACGACACCACCGCGGGTCTCCAAGGCGACGGCGCGGACATCTGCCTGAGCCCGGAGGAGTTCGACGCCGACCACTCGGCATCGCAGCGTGTAGGTGCCACCGCCGCGGTCGCCGCCACGATCACGCTCCGCGAGAGCGGCGAGCTCACGTTCGCGCTCAACGGTCCTCCCGATCCGGGCTCCTCGGCGCTCACGCTGCCGCGGTCGAACCCGAACAACGTCGTGTTCGTCAACCGTTCGGGCCACGAGCGGCGCTTGTCGGTCGACCTCGGCACGCACACGGTCGAGACCGAAGATGGCGACGCCGAGGTCCGCAACCTCATGTGCACCACACTCGTCGACGAGGGCGGTTCGCAGAACATCACGCTCGTGATCCCTGTGCCGAGCATGAGCGCAGAAGACGGGTTCTTCTTCTTCGTGCCCGGCGTCGACACAGCCCACCTGGAGCTGATCGTTCCGTGAGCATGAGACCGAAGAGGCCGACGTTGAACACGAGGAGTACCGTCAATCCCATGAGCCGTTTGCGCCGCGTCGCCACGTTGGCACCGCTCGCTGCGGTCGGTCTGCTCATCGCCGGCTGCGCTCAAGACGCCCCCCAAGACACGTGGGACCCCGCCGGGCCGAACGCCCAGCAGATCCACGACCTCCAATGGCCGGTGTTCGCCATCGCCGGCGTCGTCCTCGTGATCGTGTGCACGGTCGTCGGCTTCATCGCCGTCAGGTTCCGCGACCGTGGCCAGGCGATCCCCGAGCAGACCCATGGCAAGCCGGCGCTCGAGATCGGCCTCACGATCCTGCCGGCGCTGATCCTCATCGGGATCTCGATCCCCACGGTCGGCACGCTGATGGCGCTCAACGACACCAGCGACACCGAGTGCGTCATCAACGTCACCGGCCAGCAGTGGTGGTGGGAGGTCGACTACCCGGCGCAGGACGGCTGCGGCGGCATCAGCGCACCGATCGTCACCTCCGGCCAGGTCGTGATCCCGACCGACACCGCGGTGCTCGTGCGCGGCACGAGCCGCGACGTCATCCACTCCTGGTGGATTCCGCGCCTCAACGGCAAGCGCGACATGGTGCCCGGCCGGGTGCACACGAACAAGATGCAAGCCGACGAACCGGGCATCTACGCCGGCCAGTGCACCGAGTTCTGCGGGCTCTCCCACGCCAACATGCGCATGGAGGTCGTCGCCCTCGAGCCGGAAGACTTCGAGATCTGGAAGGCCGGCCAGCTCAGCGCCTACCAGGCGCCCGAGCCAGGCACGCTCGCTGCCGAGGGCGAGTCGGCGTACATCGCCCAGTGCTCGCGCTGCCACCAGATCGACGGGCTCGAAGACGCCGACGGCGACCCGATCATCGCTCGCCCGGACTTGAACGTGTACGCCGGTGCGGCGCCGAACCTGTCGTGGCTGTTGAGCAGGAACACGTTCGCCGGCGCGTCGTGGGACCTCCTCACGCCCGAGTGCCGCGACGACGTGTGGAACGCGTCGCCCGAGGACTTCGGCGAGAAGTACCTGGCGGGCGTCACCGCCGACTGCCTGAACTCCGTCAAGCTGCGCGAGTGGCTGCGCGATGCACCGGCGATGAAGCCGATGTACACCGATCCCGAAAAGCTCGAAGAGACCGGCGGTCTGACACGAGGTATGCCCTATCTCGCACTCAGTGAAGACCAGATCGACGTGATCGTCGCCTATCTGCTGGACCGCAATCCAGCCAGGGAAGGCTGAGACCCATGGCCATCATCGAACGATCCACCCCGACGCCCGCTGCTGCGGGTGCCCAGGCGTTCGCCACGCCGACGTCGTCGTACGGGTTCCTTCGTCGTCCGGTCGAATCGACCGGCTGGCGTTCGTGGTTCTTCACGGTCGACCACAAGAAGATCGGCATCATGTACGGCGTCGCGGCGATGGCGTTCTTCGTCGTCGGCGGCATCGAGGCATTGCTGATCCGCCTGCAGCTCGCCCAGGCGGACGGCACGATCCTGTCGGCCGACAAGTACAACCAGATGTTCACGATGCACGCCACGACGATGATCTTCCTCTTCGTCATGCCGATGGCATCGGCCTTCGCGAACTACCTGCTCCCGCTCCAGATCGGTGCCCGCGACGTGGCGTTCCCGCGGCTCAACGCATTGAGCTTGTGGACGTTCCTCGCCGGCGGCATCGTCGTCAACTCGTCGTGGATCCTCGGCGGCGCCGCCGACGGCGGATGGTTCATGTACGCGCCGAACAGCTCGGTGCCGTTCTCGCCCACCCACGGGATCGACTTCTGGATCATGGGCCTCGTCCTCACCGGCATCGCCTCCCAGGTCGGCGCGATCAACCTGATCGTCACGGCGATCAACATGCGCGCGCCGGGCATGACGTTGATGCGCATGCCGACGTTCACGTGGATGGCCGTGATCACACAGTTCCTGCTGCTGTTCTCCATCCCGATCATCACGGTGGCGCTGTTCTTGTTGATGTTCCAGCGCAACTTCGGCGCCACGTTCTTCTCCGTCGCCGACGGCGCCGACCCGCTGTTGTGGCAGCACCTGTTCTGGTTCTTCGGTCACCCCGAGGTGTACATCTTGGTGATGCCCGCGTTCGGCATCCTCTCCGAGGTCATCCCGACGTTCTCCCGCAAACCCCTGTTCGGCTATCCGTTCATGGTCTTTTCGGGTGCCGCGATCGGCCTCCTCGGGTTCGGTGTGTGGGCCCACCACATGTTCAGCTCCGGTCTCGGGCCGATCTCGGTCTCCGTGTTCGCCATCGGCACCATGGCGATCGCCATCCCGACGGGCGTCAAGATCATCAACTGGACGCTCACGATGTGGGGCGGCAAGCTGTGGTTCACGACGGCGATGTTGTTCGCCATGAGCATGGTGGTGCAGTTCACCGTCGGCGGTCTCTCCGGCGTGACCCACGCGGTCGCCCCGTCGGACACCCAGCAGACCGACACGTACTACATCGTCGCCCACTTCCACTACGTGATCTTCGGTGGCGCCGTGCTGGGCCTGTTCGCCGGCTTGTACTTCTGGTGGCCGAAGATCTTCGGCAGGATGCTCAACGAGCGCCTCGGTCGCTGGAACTTCTGGCTCACCGTGATCGGCATGAACCTCACGTTCGGACCGATGCACATCCTCGGCTTGCAGGGTCAGCCACGCCGCATGTACGTGTGGACCGAGGCCCGGGCCGGCGAGGGGTTCTTCAACCTCGGGTTCTGGAACCAGGTGTCGTCGGTCGGGTCGTTCATCCTCGCGCTCGGCGTGTTGTTGTTCTTCATCAACGCATTCCGCAGCCGCAAGTCGCCGCCGGCACCGGCCGATCCGTGGAACGCCCGCAGCCTCGAGTGGATCACGACGAGCCCGCCCAAGGCGCACAACTTCGATCGCACGCCGACCGTGCACGCGCTCGACGAGTTCTTCCATCGCAAGTACGAAGATGTCGGCACCGACGGCCATCACGACGTGAAGCTCGTCGCCACCGGCGAGGAGATCATCGCCATCGAAGAAGCCAACGCCGACGCCCACATCCACATGCCGTCGCCGTCGTACTGGCCGTTCGTGCTCACCGTCGGCATGATGATGATCTGCTACGGCGTGATCTACACGAGCCTGCTGATCGCCGCCGGTGTCGGTGTGTGCATCCTGGCGCTGTTCGGCTGGGCACTCGAACCGCCCACCGCCCCCGACACCGACTTCGAGCCGCCCGCCGACGGCCAGCCGAGCAAGGAGCTCGCGCATGTCTGACACCACGATCACCGATCCCGACCCGACCACCGCCGATCTCGACGAGGCGGCGTCGACCGAGTCGTCCGAGTCCATCGAGGCGCCGGTCCCGACGCCCGGCGACCACGACGGTGGCAGCGGTCACGACGACGGCCAGACGGACCACGGTCACTCGTCCACCGGCCTGTCGAACACGAAGCTGGCGATGTGGCTCTTCCTCGGGTCGGAGTGCCTGCTCTTCGGCGGCCTCATCTCCACCTACATGCTCTACCGCAACCGGCAAGGCAGCGCGATCGGCCCCGACCAACTGTGGGACATCCCGTTCACGTCGGCGTCGAGCTTCGTGTTGCTCATGTCGTCGCTGACCATGGTCCTCGCGGTGTCCTGCGCCAAGCGCAAGGACGACCGTGGCACCCGGTTGTGGCTGACCGTCACGGCGTTGCTCGGTGGCCTCTTCCTCGCCGGCCAGGTCTACGAGTTCACCGTCTTCTACCGTGAGGGTCTCGGCTACACCACGAGCCTGTTCTCGTCGAGCTTCTACACGCTCACCGGCTTCCACGGCGTCCACGTGGCCGTCGGCATCATCATGTTGATGTCGCTGGTCGGCATGCTGGCCAAGAACCGGCTCGTCGGCGACAAGGCCGACACCGTCGAGATGATCGGCCTGTACTGGCACTTCGTCGACATCGTCTGGATCGTCATCTTCACCCTCGTCTACCTGATCCCCGCCTGACATGAGCACCGACGCCACCATCACCGACGCAACCAGCACCGACGCCGACGGCACTGCCGTCGACGCGCATGACTCGCACGACATCAGCGAC
>CAZQCP010000016.1:0-28438 GCA_964592115.1 uncultured Ilumatobacteraceae bacterium | reverse complement strand
CACCGACGCCGACGGCACTGCCGTCGACGCGCATGACTCGCACGACATCAGCGACAAGAGCTACGTCATCATCGCCCTGCTGCTCGCCGTGCTCACGGCGATGGAGGTGGCGGCGACCGAGCTCGATCTCGGGTCGTGGCTCGTGCCGGCGCTGCTGGTGATGATGGTGATCAAGTTCTTCACCGTCGTCAGCTACTTCATGCACCTGAAGTTCGACAACCGCTTGTTCAGCTTCATGTTCTACATCGGCCTCACGTTCGCCGTCACGCTGTACTCGGCTGTGTTGGCGACGTTCCACTTCTTCTGATCCCCCAATCCGCTGCGCCCGAGGGGGTGCACATGCTCGCTCAATCGATCGATCCCTGGCGTTTCCAATGGCACGTCGAGGTGTGGGCGCTCGTCGCCTGCCTCTCCGTCGCCTACGTCTACATGGTGCGCGTGATCGGCCCGAAGGCCGTGCCCGCCGGGCAGCCGGCCGCGAGCCGCTTCAACATCGGCTGCTTCGTCGCCTCCATGGCGATGCTGTGGGTTGCGAGCGACTGGCCGATCCACGACATCGGCGAGGAGTACCTCTACTCGGTGCACATGCTCCAGCACATGATGTTGAGCTACTTCCTGCCGCCGCTCGTGCTGATGGCGACGCCGCAGTGGCTGCTGCGGGTGCTGATCGGTGACGGCCGCCTGTACCGGTGGCTCGCGTTCGCCTGCCGCCCCGTGGTCGCGGCGATCGTCTTCAACGCGATCGTGGTGATCACGCACATCCCTGGTGTGGTCAACGCGTCCGTCGACAACGGCCCGCTGCACTACACGCTGCACTTCATCGTCGTGCTGTCGGCGCTGTTGATGTGGATGCCGGTGGTCGGCCCGTTCCCCGAGTGGCAGCTGCAGCCGCTCGGCAAGTGCATCTACCTGTTCGTCCAGTCGCTCGTGCCGACGATCCCCGCGGCATGGCTGACCTTCGCCGAAGGCACCGTCTACGAGGCGTACGATCAGCCGGTGCGGGTCTGGGGACTGTCGATCATCGACGACCAGCAAGTCGCCGGGGCGATCATGAAGACCGGTGGAGGGCTCTTCTTGTGGTCGATCATCGTCTTCTTGTTCTTCAAGCGCTTCGCTGCCGGCTTCTCGACCGCCAACTCCTACCGGCGTGACCCTTCAGGCGACGTGACCGGTGATATCGCCCTCGAACAGGATGTCGATGTGCTGACCACCGAGGACGTCGAGCGGGAATTCGCGAAAGCCCCCGCGGCCCGCGAAGACTGACGGCGTTAGCCTCACTCGACGTGATCGATCAGCGGCTCTTGCGAACGGATCTCGACGGCGTCAAAGCGGCGCTGTCCCGTCGCCACCAGCCGTCGATCATCGACGACATCGACGAAGCGTCGCGTCTCGACACGCGCCTGACCGAGCTGATCACGCGCCGCGACACGATCCGGGCGCGGATCAACGTGATCTCCAAAGAGGTCGGCCAGCTGCGGCGAACCGGTGACGTCGACGCCGCGGAGAAGTTGCAGGAGGAGAGCCGCGAGCTCGGTGACGAGGAGAAGCAACTCGCCGACGAGCACGACGAGGTGCAAGGCGTGCTGCGCAACCTGCTGCTCGGCATCCCGAACCTTCCCTACCACGGCGCGCCCGACGGCACCAGCGACGCCGACAACCCGATCGTGACCGGGCCGGTCGGCTCGACGGACATGGCCGACCACCAGCGAGTTCCGCACTGGGAGACGGGCGAGGCGCTCGGCATCCTCGACAGCGAACGGGCCGTGAAGATCTCCGGCGCCATGTTCACGATGCAGCGTGGTGCGGGCGCGACGTTGGCGCGTGCGCTGTGCCAGTACGGGCTCGACCTCAACGCCGACGTGCACGAGGAGGTGCGCCCCCCGACGCTCGTCACGTCGGCGACGCTCACCGCGACCGGTCAGCTCCCGAAGTTCGCCGACGACGCCTACTCGGTCGCCCGCGACGACCTGTGGTGCATCCCGACCGCCGAGGTGCCGCTGACGTCGCTGTACGCCGGCGAGGTCCTCGACGAGACCGATCTCCCGATCCGTCTGATGGCTGCCACGCCGTCGTACCGCCGTGAGGCCGGGTCGGCTGGGCGTGACACCCGCGGCATGCTCCGGTCGCACGAGTTCGACAAGGTCGAGATCCTGTCGTTCGCCACACCGGAGCAGGCGCCGGCCCTGCTCGACGACATGGTCGGCCGTGCCGAGCAGGCGATCGCCGGCCTCGGGCTGACCTATCGCATCATCGAGATCTGCACTGGCGACATGGGCCAGGGTCACCACCGCAGCTTCGACGTCGAGGTGTGGGCACCCGGAGCGAACACGTGGCTGGAGGTGTCGTCGGTGAGCTGGTTCAGCGACTACCAGGCCCGGCGCGCCGACATCCGTTACCGCGGGCGCGACGACGACGGCAAGCCGCGCAAGCGCACCGAGTTCGTGCACACGCTCAACGGGTCGGCGCTCGCCGTGCCGCGCGTGTGGGCGGCGATCGTCGAGACCTACCGCAACGGCGACGGGTCGGTCACCGTGCCCGAGGTGTTGCGTCCGTACATGCGCGGCATCGAGCGCATCACGCCACGCGATGCTGCCGGCGGCCCGGGTGGCACCGTTGACCCGGGCACTACGGGCGGCTCGGCTGCGACGCCCCCAGCCGGGTGACGATGGACGAGCCGGCCGATCCGCCCCCCGACGCGGCGGTCCGCGCGGCCACGATCCGGGATCGGCGTGTGCAGTACGAGACGGAAGGTCTCGACATCGCTGACGTGGATCCCGATCCGGTCGTGCAGTGGCATCGCTGGCACGCGGAGGCGTTCTCCGCCGGCGTCGTCGAGCCGAACGCGATGACCGTGGCCACGATCGGCATCGACGGCGTGCCCGACGCGCGGTTGGTGCTCGCCCGCGACGTGGACGCCCGCGGCATCGTCTTCTACACGAACCTCGACAGTGCCAAGGGCCGCCAGCTCGCCGCGTCGCCCGTCGCCGCGGCCGTCTTCGGCTGGCTCGACCTGCATCGGCAGGTGCGCGTGCGGGCCAGCGTCGAACGGGTCGCCGACGCCGAGAGCGACGCCTACTTCGCATCCCGGCCGCGCGGCAGTCAGCTCGGCGCGTGGGCATCGCCGCAGAGCGAGCCACTCGCCGACCGGGCCGAGCTCGAAGCGCTCGTCATCGGCTACGACGAGCGCTTCGCCGACGGTGATGTGCCGCGTCCGGCGAACTGGGGCGGGTGGCGACTCGTCCCCATCGAGTGGGAGTTCTGGCAGGGCCGCCCGAGCCGACTCCACGACCGCCTCCGCTACACCCGCCCCGTCCCCGCCCCCGCCCCCGAAGCCGCCTGGACCATCACCCGCCTCGCCCCGTAATGCCGAAAAATGTCCGTTCCGTGCCGCTGAGCGACACCACACGGACATGTTTGAGCAGCGCGAGTTCGCGGGGCACAAATGTGTCCGTGGAGTGCCGCTCAGCGTGACGATTCGGACACATTTCGGGTGGGCCAGGTGGTGGCGGCGGAGGCGAGCGCGGAGATCAGCGACTCGGTGTGCGGCGTCCAGCCGGGGCCTTCCCAGTCCTGCCAGATCGGGCTCTTGCCGCGCACCCGCGGCGGCAGCTCGATCTGCACGCCCTGCGAGCGGGCGAGGTTCACGGGATTGTGCGGGTGCTGGCCGCGCAGCGCAGCCGGGATCGCGTCGAGGTCGGTGATCACGTCGTACTCGGGCAGTTCGCGGCGGAGGTGGCCACCGACGTGCTCGGCGAACGGGCGATTGGCGCCGCCGAGGAGCAGCGACGTGAACATGCCCTGGCGGCCGAACCCGTGGATCGTCACGACCACGTCGACGTGACCGAAGAAGCGTGCGAGCAGCGGCGATTCGGCAGGCCGGACCTTCGTCGACGGGAGGTGGTGGCGCATCCCATCGGGCTGCAACACGCCGTAGAACGACGCCCCGGAACGCTCGGCAGCGGCGGCGGCGATGACGTCGGTCATCTCCTCCAACGCGCCACCGTGGTAGGCCATGAAGCCGATCGGTCCGCGCAACTCGGATACCTCACGCACCCCCGGGCGGGCGAGCAGTTCGGCGAATTCGGTCACGGCGCCATGATCCCATCCGCCGGGCCCGTCGGACGCCCTCTACAGTGAGGTCGATGCTCGTGTGGATGGATCTGGAGATGACCGGCCTCGATCACACCCGCGACGTCATCGTCGAGATCGCCACGATCATCACCGACGACGAGCTGGCGATCGTGGAGGAGGGTCCCGACCTCGTCATCCACCAGCCCGACGAGGTGCTCGCGGCGATGGATCCCTTCGTCGTCGACATGCATACCAAGTCTGGTCTGCTCGCGTTGATCAAGGCGTCCACGATCACCCTCGACGACGCAGCTGCGGCGACCCTCGAGTTCATCAAGCAGCACGTGCCGGAACCGGCGAGCGTCCCGCTGTGCGGCAACTCGATCGGCACCGACCGGCGGTTCCTCGCCGCGTACATGCCTGACATCGAGAACCACCTGCACTACCGCTCGATCGACGTGTCGAGCGTGAAGGAGCTGGTCAAGCGCTGGTATCCGGACATCGATGCCACTCGTCCGCGGGGCATGGGCTCGCACCGCGCCCTCGACGACATCCGCGAATCGATCCGCGAGCTCGTCTACTACCGCGAGCGGGTGTTCGTGCCGATGCCCGACGTGAGCACCGCGGTTGTGAACGACGCGGCGGCGGTGACCGACGCCGCGGTCAACGCCGAACCAGGCGCCGAGGGCTGACCCATGCGTGCCGTCGTCTTGCGTTCCCACGGTGGTCCCGAAGTGCTGACGATCGAAGACGTCGCCGAACCGGTGCCCGGCCGCGACGAGATCCAGGTCGCCGTGGCCCACACGGCGATCAACCGGGCCGACGTGCTCCAGCGCCTCGGCGGCTACCCCGATCCGCGCCGGCCCGAGTTGGAGATCCCCGGGCTCGAGTTCGCCGGCACGGTCGCCGCCGTCGGCTCGGACGTGACCGAGTGGCAGGTCGGCGATCTCGTGATGGGCATCGAGTCGGGCGGCTGTTACGCCGAGCGCGTCGTCACGCACGCTCGCCAGGCACTGCCGGTGCCATCGACGGTGGCGCTCGGCGAGGCGGCGGCGATCCCCGAGGTGTTCCTCACCGCCTGGGATGCCCTCGTGGTGCAGGGCGGTCTCACCAGCGGTCGCTGGGCGCTCGTGCACGCCGGCGCATCCGGGGTCGGCACCGCCGCCATCCAGATCGCCACGGCGATCGGGGCCCGCGTGGCCGTCACGTGCTCGGCCGGCAAGGTCGCGGCGTGTGTCGCGCTCGGCGCCGACGTCGTGCTCGAACGCAGTCCCGCCGACTGGCTCGGCGCGTTCCGCGACGCCGTCCCCGACGGCGCCGATGTGATCCTCGACGTCATCGGCGGCGACGAGGTCGACCGGAACCTGCAAGCGGTCCGCGCCGACGGCGCGATCGTGCAGGTCGGCCTGATGGGTGCGCGCGGCCCGGCATCGGTCAACGTTGGCCTGCTGCTCATGAAGCGCGCCCGCTGGATCGGGACGACGCTGCGCGCCCGCCCGCTGGAACGCAAGATCGCGATCAGCCAACGCTTCGCCGACGAGGTGATCCCGCTGTTCGAGTCGGGTGCGCTGCGGCCGATCATCGACTCGCGTTTCGCCTTCGACGACATCGCCGACGCACATCGGCGGATCGAAGCCAACGCCAACGTCGGCAAGATCCTCGTCGATCTCGCGACCTGAACCGCGAAACCTCCTTGACCGCGCCGGGGGAGTCGTGGTTGGCTAGATACCTGTCTGAGCGCCCGCGCTCGCATGGCAACCAGCCCGACCCGCGAACCATCGCAGCACGAGAAAGGACGACACGATGATCTGCACGCCGACCTTCGCATCCGTCCCGGTGCTCGCGCGCGTCCGCGCCCCGTGGTCGATGCCGCAGTCCGCCGATGTTGCATGCGAGTCCGTGTACGGCACGTGGCAGCTCGGGTCCGACCATCGCACGATCGGCACCGGTCACATGGGCGATACGAACCATGGCACCACTGGGTTCAAGCGACTCAGCCCCGGCTTCTTCGACGAGGTCTCGACGTAACACCAACGTCAGATCACCTCTCCGAGGCCGCCGGGTTCCAGACCCGGCGGCCTTTCGCATTTTTCTGCCCCATCCATCCACCCATCCATCACGAAGCACACGAAGGAACCCAGATGACACTCACGTTCAACCCCGGCTTCGACGCCATCGACGTCGATCGCCCCGATTCCCCCTCCAACACACCGACATCACTCACTCGCAAGCCCAAGGACAACAACGACGCCATGAACATCACACTCGAACCCGCACGCTCGCTCCTGCTCGAGCCGCGCGAACCTGACAGTCCGAGACCGCCCGGCGAGGCCCAGGTCCGGCGCCCGGTGGCCCGGTGCGCCGACGGTAACGGCACGATGACCGGCCTCTTCTTCTCCGACAACATGATCGACATCGCCCGTGCCAAAGCGATGTGTGGTCTGTGCGCGCTGCAAGCGGCGTGCCTCGCCGGCGCCCTCGAGCGTGAGGAGCCGTGGGGCGTCTGGGGTGGCGAGTTGCTGTCCGGCGGCCGCATCGTCAAGAACAAGCGGCCCTGCGGTCGCCCACCGAAGAACCCCCGCCCCGAGCTGGTCGTCGACGAGCTCGGACCCATCGCGGTGGCCTGATCCCCCGACAGGACCCCCGAAATCTGTCCGAATCGTCACGCTCAGCGACACGATTCGGACAGATTTCGGTGTGGGGGCGTCGGTAGCCTGGCGGGGTGCCTGCCGGACACGAGACCCGAGCGACACCGTGAGCGACTCCGGCGATCGGTCGACGACCCGGATCCGGCCGACGTTGATGGTCGCCTCACTCGCGGTGGCGGTCGTCGTGATCGCCGGGTTCGCCTGGATGCAGCGCTCGGACGACAACAACGGCGACGACGACTTCGACGCCGTGCTCTACGACCCTGGCGCCGTCATCACGTATCCGAACGACGGCCTCGTCAACCGGGCGGTCTCCGGCCACGTCTTGCCGGAGACGGTGCTGCTCGACAGCCAGGGCAACGAGATCTCGACCGTCGAACTCCTCGGCGAGCCGCTCGTCGTCAACATGTGGTTCACCAACTGTGCGCCGTGCGCCACCGAGCTGCCCGAGTTCGCCGAGGTCGACGCCGAGACCGACGTCCGGTTCATCGGTGTGAACCTCAACGACCCCGTCGACGTGATGGAGGAGTTCGCCGCAAGCCGCGGCGTCGAGTACGAACTGCTCCGCGACAAGCAGGCGGCGTTCACCGACGCCGTCGGTGCCGTTGCGTTCCCGGTCACGCTGTTCGTCACGTCGGACGGCACGATCGTCGAACAGGCCGGCGTGTTGAACGCCGACCAGTTGCGGTCCAGGATCGCCGACCTCCTCGCCGCCGAGGCAGCACTGTGACGGTGCTTGGATGAGTCTGTCGTTCGTGCGCGGGATGGTCGCCGCGGTCAACCCGTGCGGGTTCGTGCTCTTGCCGACGTACCTCATGTACTTCCTCGGGTTGCACGGCACGGCACCGGGGTCGCAGCGCGCCACCCTGCGCCGCGCGTTGCTCGTGAGCGCCGCCGTGTCGGCCGGGTTCTTGTCGGTGTTCCTCGTGGCCGGCGTGGTCACCGAGTACTTCACGACGTGGATCCACTCGAACGCGAAGTACGCGACCGGCATCATCGGCGTCGGTCTCGTCGTGCTCGGCATCGCCATGCTGTGCGGCTTCCGGCTGCCGTACTTCACGCCCCACTTCGACGCCGGGTCGGACGGTCCCGAGCGCACCGTGCGGGCGATGTTCATCTACGGCATCGCGTACGCGGTGGCTTCCATCGGTTGCACGATCGGTCTGTTCATGGCGACGGTGTTCAGCGCCACCGAACGTGACGGCGTCGCCAGCGGCGTCGGCAACATGATCGCCTATGGCCTCGGCATGGCATTGCTCGTGACCGCGCTCACGGTCGCACTGGCGGCGGCGAACACGGCGCTGCTCACCGCGCTGCGCGGCAGCCTGCGCTACGTCGATCGGATCGCCGCCGGGTTCGTGCTGCTGTCGGGTCTGTACCTGTGCTGGTACTTCTACTGGTTCGATCTGCGCCAGGAAGGCGACCCGATCACCGACTGGGTGTACCGCTGGCAGACCGACATCATCATCTTCCTCAACGATCACTGGCGAGCCGTCGGGCTGCTCCTCGTCGCCGTCGTCGGCGGCGCGATCGCCTACGCATGGTCGCGCCCGCTCGCCGCGCCGCCGGCAACTCCGCAGGCTCCGGAGACGGGTGCAACGGCACCGGACCTGGTCGAGCGTGACGACCGTGTCGAGCGTGACGTGGCCGGCGACCGCGTCACGCCGTGACACCAGACCCGTTCAGTTCGGTGTTCCGCTGCGCCCGTCGCCGAGGGCACGTGAGTCGGTCAGGCGTTGTCGACGCCGTCGTGTGCCGCGCGGGCGAGGCGGTCTCGATGGTCGGGGTGGGCGATGGCGATGAGCGCCTCGGCGCGCTCGCGCAGCGACCGGCCGCGCAGCTCGGCGACGCCCCACTCGGTCACGATCTTGTCGACGGTGTTCTTCGGCGTCGTGACGACATCGCCGGCGGCGAGCTGCGGCACGATGCGCGACGCACCGCCTGACGTGACGGAACGCAGCACGACGAACCCTTGCCCGCCGTTGGAATACATCGCCCCGCGGGCGAAGTCGTTCTGGCCGCCGGTCGACGAGTAGTACCGCCCGCCGATCGTCTCCGACGCGCACTGCCCCATGAAGTCGACCGACAACGTGGCGTTGATCGACACGAAGTTGTCCTCGTTGGCGATGATCCGCGGGTCGTTCACATAGCGGACCGCGTGGAGCTCGACGGCCGTGTTCTCGTGCAGGAAGTCGTTCAACCGCTGCGTGCCGAGCGCGAACGTGCCGACCGTCTTCGTCCGGTTCAGTCGCTTGCGGACGCCGTTGACGACCCCGGACTGGATCAGGGCGACGACGCCGTCCGACAGCAGTTCGGTGTGGACGCCGAGGTCGCGGTGGTCGCGCAGCGAGTCCATGATCGCGTTCGGGATGGCACCGATGCCCGTCTGGATCGTCGCCCCGTTCGGCACCCGCTCGGCGACGAGCTCGGCGATGCGGCGGTCGGTGTCGCCGGGCTGCACGGGGAGCACCTCGACGAGCGGCCGGTCGGAGCGACACCAGCCGACCACCTGCGACACGTGGAGTTGATTGCGCCCGAACGTACGCGGCATCTTGTCGGTCACTTCGAGGAAGAACCGGCCACGTCCGATGAAGCTCGCCGTGTAGTCCGCCGACACGCCGAGCGAGAAGTAGCCGTGCCGGTCGGGCGGCGATGCGGCGGCGAGCACCAGTGCGTCGTCGACCCGCGAGCGCATCACCTGGTACACCTCGGAGAAGTGCGCCGGGACGAGCCCGATCGTGCCGGCGGCGAAGTGCGGACGCGTCACGTGCGACAAGAAGTAGGAGATGTGCTTGAGTCGCGAGCCGAATGCGCCGGCCAGATAGCGCCGGTCGTGGAGCGCGTGCATCTGGTGGATCCGCACCCCGTCGACGCGCCGATCGTCGGCGGCCGCCGCGTCCTCGATCACGTCGAGTAGCGCCGTCGGTTCACCGTTGGCCAGTGGCACGATGATCTGAGTGCCCGGCACGATGTGCGCGAGCACGTCGGCGGGCACGTTGGGAGTGACGTCCGCGGCGGCCATGACTGCCCACGGTAGAGCGCCAGCAGCCCCGTGTGGGACGGTTCGGCATCAGCGGGAACCGAGCTCGCGCAGGATCGGGTCGTTGCCGTCCGGCCCGTCCGACGACGCCGCGAATTCGGTACGGTCGGCGGTGCATGACCACTCCCGCGCCACCTCTCGACCCCGCCCAGGTGCCGATCCGGCCCGCGGCGACGGTGATGCTCGTTCGTGATGCCCTCGTCGGTGATCCCGGCGTCGAGGTGTTCATGTTGCGCCGCACCGCGAACGCGGTGTTCGGCGGTGGCATGTACGTGTTCCCCGGCGGGCGCGTCGATGGCGTCGACGGAGCCGATGAGATCGCGCCGCTGTGCCACGGCCTCGACGACGTCACGGCGTCGGCCAAGCTCGGGCTCGGTCACGGCGGCCTGGCGTACTGGGTGGCGGCGGTGCGCGAGTGCTTCGAGGAGGCAGGGGTGCTGCTCGCCGAGCCGCGGGCGGGTGGCGGCCTGCAGCTGCGCAACGAGGACCGCCACGAGGTCCACGACGGCGTGTTGTCGCTCGTCGACCTGTGCCGCCGCGACGACCTCGTGCTCGATCTGTCGACGACGCACTACGTCGATCACTGGGTGACCCCGGTGGGCGAGCAGCGTCGATTCGACACGCGCTTCTTCCTGACGGAGATGCCCCGCGATCAAGAGCCCCTCCACGACGACAACGAGACCGTCGACAGCTTGTGGGTGCGCCCGAGCGACGCGCTGGCGCGCCAGCAGGCCGGCGATCTGATGATGATGCCACCGACGATCGTCAACCTGAGGTTCCTCGAGCCGTTCGGTTCGGCGGCGGCGGCGCTGAACGCCGGGGCGGCCATCGACAAGCCGCCGAAGATCGAGCCCAAGTTGCGTTTCGGACCCGACGGCAAGATCGTCGGCGTCTCCCTCCCCGGCGACCCCGACTACTTCTGAGCCGGGCTGGATCGCCCGCTCGCGGCGTTGCGCAACTCCCTCGTTGCCTCGAGGCTACGTCGGTCGTGCGCGCCTGGCGAGCGAACGATCCAGTCCCGGCTCAGCGAGCTGACTCTTGGCTGTCCTGGGCGTGCTACGGCTGCGATGCGGACGCCGTGACGGTGGGTTCGGTGGGCGCTTGTGCGTCGACGGCGGCGAAGGCTGCGTTGACGGTCTCGAACAGGCGCGCCGAGCAGCCCGCCATGTCGACCTGCGTTGCCGAATGTGGCGGTGCGATCTCGTCGGCGATGCGCTTGGCGATCGTGGCGAACGCGTCGGCTGCCGGGCCGCTGCCCGCCAACACGACCGGTTCGCCGGCATCACCACCTGCCGCGACGGCAGCTTCGATCGGGATCTGACCGAGCAGCGGTGCGTCGATCGCGTCGGCGAGGGCAGCTCCGCCGCCGCTGCCGAACAACGCGTAGGCCGTGCCGTCGTCGGCGACGAACTCGCTCATGTTCTCGATCACCCCGACGACACGCAAGAAGCTGCGGCGCGCCATGTCGGCGGCACGCTGGGCCACCTTCTGGGCGGCGAGCGCCGGGGTCGTGACGACGATCAGATCGGTGTTCGGCAACAGCCGGGCGAGGCCCATCTGAACGTCGCCGGTACCCGGCGGCATGTCGATCAGCAGGTAATCGAGCTCCCCCCAACGCACGTCGCGGAGGAACTGTTCGACGGCCTTGGTGAGCATCAACCCGCGCCACATGAGTGCCGTGTCCTCGTCGACGAGGAAGCCCGTGGACACGACCTTCAACAAGCCGTCGCCGACCTGTCGCTCGTTGGGCAGGATCTCGGGACGCTCGGAACCGCTCGCTCGCTCGGCCGTCATCCGGTCCGACATGCCGAGCAGGCGCGGCACCGAGAATCCCCAGATGTCAGCATCGAGCACACCGACGGTGTGACCGGCGGTGGCGAGCGCGGCGGCGAGGTTGACGGTGACCGAGCTCTTGCCGACGCCGCCCTTACCCGACGCGATGGCGAGGACGCGGCACTCGACGGGAACCTGCGTGTCTGGTGCGTGCTGCCGAGCGTTCCAGCGCGCCTTGGTCATGACCTCGCTGCGCTCGTCGGCGTCCATCTCGCCCCACGTGATGTCGACGGCGGTGACACCCGGGTGCACCGACACGCGCTCTTCGACCTCGCGCTTGATGTCGGCGCGCAACGGGCAGCCGCGGATGGTCAGCTTGATCTGCACCGTCACCGTGCCGTCGGTGCTGACGGAGACACCCGGAACCATGCCGAGCGACACGATGTCGGCGCCGAGCTCGGGGTCGATCACCGAGCGCAGCACTTCGACGACGGCGTCCTCGCTCGGCGGTGGAGCGCTCGGCGGCGCGGTGTCGAGGGGCGCGGCGTGCGACGCGGTGTCGAGTGGTGCCGTGCTGGTCTCAGCCTTCGCCGCGGCGCTCGACGGAACGTCCGCTGGGTCGATCGGGCTGGACCCGGTGTCCATGGGCGCCATTTTACCGGCGGATTCCGTGTAATCTCGTCTCGTGGATGCCCCCGGTGTGACTTCCGGCGTGAGCCAGCCGCCACGAGCACCGGCCGGACGCGGCGGTACCGGGACCCGCACGCCACGACTCGACCTGCTGAAGGCGCTCGGCGACAACACCCGCTACGCGATCTACCTCGAACTGGCGCGCTCGCCGCGGCCGCTCACCACCGCCGACATCGCCGACACCCTCGGGCTGCACCCCAACACCGTACGCCCCCACCTGGAGCGCATGCGCGAGGCGGGGCTGCTCGACGTCCAGGTCAGCGCGCGGGGCGACATCGGGCGCCCGCAGCACCGCTACTCGATCGCACCCGACGCGCCGTCGCTCGGCTTCGAGCCGCCGACGATGCCGATGCTCGCCCGGATGGTGCTGGCGATGGCCGCCCGTCTCGATGCCGGCCCCGACGACGCCGTGGCGGTCGGGCGCGACGAAGGTGCCCGGCGCGCCGACCGCTATCGCGACCTGCCCTCCACGCTCGAAGCGCTCGTCGCCGACCTCGACCAGCTCGGTTTCGACCCACTCGTCACCGCCAGCGAGGCCGACATCGACGAGGGAGCTGCCGTCGCCGACGACGACGCCGTGGCACTGATCTCGTTCGCCAACTGCCCGTTCGCCGACCTCGCCGAAGCACACCCTGACCTCGTGTGCGGGTTGCACCGCGGTCTCGTCGAGGGGTTCGTCGGGGCGATGGGCGACGCCGACATCCACGAGTTCTGCCCGCTCATCAGCCGCACGCCGTGCCGGGTCACCGTCGCGGCACGTTAGAATCCACACAAGGAGGTCCCCATGATCACGCTCACCGAGTCCGCCGCCGTCAAGGTCCGCCAACTCCTCGCCGACGAGGGCGCCGAAGATCTCGCCCTCCGCGTCGCCGTCCGCCCCGGCGGATGCAGCGGCTTCTCGTACGAGATGTTCTTCGACGGCGACATCGCCACCGAGGACTCGCAGGCGACATACGGTCCCGACGACAGCGTCCGCGTCGTCGTCGACCCGGCCTCCGCACAGCTGCTCGAGGGCGCGACCCTCGACTACAAGGACGGGCTCGACCAGTCCGGCTTCGCGATCACCAACCCGAACGCCACGCGCACCTGCGGCTGCGGTCAGAGCTTCTCCTGACGAACCCCCGACGGGCTCCGACCTCTTCGTGATCTCGTGCGGCAACAGTTGCCGCATTCGTGCACGAGAACGGCTGGAGGACGAGCTCAGGCGGTGACGCGGTCGAGGATCTCGGCCACTTCGGTGCCGTCCCAGATCGCGTCCAGTCGTTCGACGATCACGCCGTCGGCGTCGGTCACCCACAGCACCGGCTCGAAGCTCAGCCCCGCCGCCTCGACCGCGGGCGCGATCGTGGTCGCCGTATTGTCGGCGTACACCTCGGCGTGCACGAACGCCACGCCCGGGTACGCATCGTGCAGGTCGACCACCGTGTCCAGAGCCGGCGCGCACACCCCTGTCTGACAGAACGCGGGCGTGCCGATGACGTAGACGACCGGCGTGCCCGCAGCGAGCGCGTCGGTCAATGTCACATCGTGGAACGGGCACGGGTCCTGGCGCGTGCACAGCGGATCGACGCCGCGCTCGTCGTCGAGCGTGGGCGTGTCGAAGGGCGGCAACGGCGCACCCGCGCCGGCGACGGTCACGGTTCCTGGCTCCATCACCTGGAACGCAGCACCGACCGGCGGCCCTCCGTCGACGACCAGGTTGTAGAAGCCTGCTTCGGCAACATCGACACGGAATGGGTAGTACGGCGTCGGGTCGAGATCGCGTCGGGTCGCCGTGACCCGCTCGCCGATCGGGTTGCCGTCGAGGTCGGTCACCACCGCCCCGAGCACCGCCGGTGGGTCCGCGATCGGTGTGCCGGTGGCATCGCTGAGGCTGAACGGCAGCCGGAGCGTGCCCGGCTCCTGCTTGTCCTGCGGAAACCGCTGGACGACGACCCAGGTGCCCGCGGCGACCGTGCCGGTCGGCTGCGACCCGCCCGCGTCGTCATCGCTGCCGTCGCCGCCATCGCTCGATCCACCGGAGTCGCCACACGCGGCCAGGAAGGCTCCCGCAGCGGCGCCGACGATCAGTGTCCTGCGGTCGAATCGGGAGTGCGCTGGAGGGGTCTGCTGCGCCGTCATCTACCCGTGACGCTATCGGCACCGTCCGACCGCGCCGTCCGACCCGTCGCTGTCGATCCCGGTCGGAATCGCCCCGGACGGCGGGACAGATCCGACCGAGATCGGCGGGTACGGTGGGACATCGTCCGGCGAAGAGGGGTAACCATGATCGACGCAGTCGACAAGATCCGCCACGCGGCTCGCGCCGTCGAGGGGCTCGTCGCCGATCCCGCGGTCGGGGCGATGTGGACCGAGCCGTCCGTGCTCTCCGGCTACCGCGTCGGTGGACTCGCTGCCCACCTCGTGCGCGGTCTGGAGACGATCCGCACCTACGTCGGCGCCGACACGGAGATCCCCGCCGACGCCGAGATCGTCGACGCGCCCGGCTACTACGCCACGGTGCTCGCCCGTCACGATCCCATCACCAGCGCGTTCCACGCGGCGGTGCGCGACCGCGGCGAACAGCGCGTCGACCACGGTCACGAGGCGCTCGTGGCCGACGCCGCCGAGGCCGCGGCGTGGCTCGTGTCCACCGACCTCGACACCGACCGTGTGATCGCCGTACTGGAAGGTGTCGCGATCCGGGTCGACGACTACCTCGGGACACGACTGATCGAGCTCACGATCCACAGCGACGACCTGGCGCGCAGCGTCGGCATCGAGCCGCCACCGTTCGACGACGAGATCTGGACCACGGTCGCTGAGTTGCTTGCCGAGCTGACGCTGCGACGCCATCCCCAGCGCCTTGTCGCTCTCGCCCTCGCGCGTCCCGATCGCGCCGACCCCGTCGGCAGCTTCACCTGAATCGCACGGGGCCCAGGCGCAGTAGGTTGGCAGCCATGACCAAGCCTCTCGGCCCCTACACGCCGGTCGTGCGCGCCGGCGACTTCGTGATCGTCTCCGGCCAGGGCGGCATCGCCGACGGTGCGATCGTCGACGGCGGGGTGCGACCCCAGACGACGCAGACGATCAAGAACGTCGAAGCTCAGCTGGCGACCGTCGGTGCGACCCTGAACGACGTCGTCAAGACGATGTGCTTCCTCACCGACATGGACACGTTCGCCACGTTCAACGAAGCGTACGCCGAGGCGTTCGGCAGCCACCGGCCCGCCCGCTCGACGGTCGGCGTCGCCGCGCTCCCCGGCGGCATGGCCGTCGAGGTCGAGGCGTGGGCGTACCTGCCGCAGTGACATCGGCGATCCCCGCGATCCTGGCGTGAGCGAGCGTTGCGCCTGGGCGCTGTCGGGCGGTGCCGCGATCGGCGACGCCTACGTCCGCTACCACGACGAGGTGTGGGGCGTACCGTGCCGCGACGAGCGAGTGCTGTTCGAGTTCCTCATCCTCGAAGGCGCGCAGGCCGGGCTGTCGTGGTCGACGATCCTGCGCAAGATGGACACGTACCGCCTCGCGTTCGACGGGTTCGATCCGGCGATCGTCGCGGCCTACGGCGACGACGACGTCGCTCGGCTGCTGGCCGACGAAGGCATCGTGCGCAACCGTGCCAAGGTCGCGGCGGCGATCCGCAACGCCCGGGCGTGGCTCGACCTCGACGATCCCGTCGAGCACCTGTGGAGCTTCACCGGCGGCACGACTCGCCAGAACGACTGGCCGGCGATGGGTTCCGTGCCTGCCGAGACCGCCGAGTCCCGAGCGATGAGCAAGGACCTGAAGCGCCGCGGCTTCACGTTCGTCGGCCCGACGATCTGCTACGCGTTCATGCAGGCGACGGGCATGGTCAACGATCACGTCGTGACGTGCTTTCGCCACGCCGAGTGTCGGGAACTAGCCTGACGCCATGGCCGGAGCCATCCTGATCGTCGTTGCCCTCCTCGTGTTCCCCGTGCTGGTGATCATGAGCGGCGCCGCCGCGTCGGCGATCCTCGGCGACGCGCTCTACCGCGACGGCCGCGCCCGCAACGAGGGCAGCGAGCTCCTCGAGCTGCCCGACTGACGAACGTTGGGACCCGTCCGCCAGCGTCCGCTCGCCTGACACACTGGCGGCATGCACGAGCACGACGAGGCGACCGAGACGCTCGCGGCGGCGATCGTGGACTACGCCCTCGATCGCATGCGGCTCGACCCCCCGCCGCTCGATCATCCCTACACACCCGCTGAGCTCGCGGCTGCCGCCGGGCCGACCGTGACCACCGATGGGCTCGGTGCACTCGAGGCGCTGCGCGTGTTCACCGACGTGCTCGCACCCGCCTGCATCTCAGTCGACCATCCGCGCTTCTTGTCGTTCGTGCCCGCCGCGCCGACGGAGGCGTCGATCATGTTCGACCTCGTCGTCGGTGCCTCGAACATCTACGCCGGGTCGTGGCTCGAAGGGGCCGGTGCGGTCCACGCCGAGAACGAGGCGCTGCGCTGGATCGCCGACCTCGCCGGTCTGCCCCCGTCGGCAGGCGGGGTGTTCGTCAGTGGTGGAACGGCGGGGAACCTCAGCGCACTGATCGCCGCCCGCTGGCGCTGGCGCGATCGCGCCGATGGTCGCTTCGACCGTGTGCGGGGTCTGATCGTCGCGTCGGCGAGCGCCCACTCGTCGGTCGGGCAGGCGGCACGGGCGATGGATGCCGACGTCGTGCTCGTCGACGCCGATGCGCGTGCCCGCATCGACGGCGCTGCGATCCGCGCCGTGGTCGACGCGCTCGCGGCGGAGGATCAGGCGCGCGTGTTCGCCATCGTCGCCACCGCAGGCACGACCAACGCCGGCGTCGTCGACGATCTCGCCGGAGCTGCAGATGTCGCCGGCGAGCTCGACACCTGGTTCCACGCCGACGGTGCCTACGGCGCGGCCGCGTTGGCAGCGCCGAGCGTCCGCGGCCTCTTCACCGGGATCGAGCGTGTCGACAGCTTCATCGTCGACCCGCACAAGTGGTTGTTCGCGCCGTATGACTCGTGCGCCCTCGTGTACCGCGACCCGACGATCGCCCGCGCCGCGCACACCCAGCACGCCGAGTACCTCGACGTGTTGCACGCCGATGACGCCGCCGACGAACCGTGGAACCCGTGCGACTATGCGCATCACCTGTCGCGTCGGGCGCGTGGGCTGCCGCTGTGGTTCAGCCTGGCGGCGCACGGAACGGACGCGTACGTGCGCGCCGTCGAGACGACGCTCGACACGACCCGCGCCGCCGCCCGCGCGATCGACGCGTGTCCCCACACCGAACTGCTCGTGGAACCCGAGTTGTCGGTCGTGCTGTTCCGCCGGATCGGATGGGACCCCGCCCGCTACCAGGCGTGGAGCGACGAGGAGCTCGCCGCGGATCGATCCTTCATCGTGCCGACGACGTGGCAAGGTGAGGTCGTGTTGCGCTTCTGCATCGTCAACCCGCTGACGACCCTCGATGACATCGACGCGATCCTCGCCAGCTTGGCTCACGATCCGGCCATCGACCCGTCCGGCAGCCCGGTCAACGGCCCGGCGACCGCATCGTGAGCACCGACGCCGCCAACGCCCGCCACGACCTCGTCGTCGTCAACGCTCGATGCGTGGCCACGGTCGATGACGCACGCCGCGAGATCGGCGACGGATGGGTCGCGGTGACCGATGGGCTGGTCAGCGGCGTCGGTGCCGGGTCACCGCCGGCGGCCGTGAGGGTCGTCGACGGCACCGACTGCCTCGTCACACCCGGTCTCGTGAACTCACACCACCACCTGTTCCAGAACCTGACGCGGGCGTATCCACCGATGACCGACAAGCCGCTGTTCGGCTGGCTGCAGTCGCTGTATCCGCTCTGGCGCGGGCTGGACACCGAGGCGGCCTACGTGTCGGCGTGGGTCGGGCTGGCCGAACTGGCGCTGTCGGGGTGCACCACGTCGACCGATCACCTCTACCTGCACCCGCGTGGCGCCGGCGACCTGCTCGGCGCCGAGATCGCCGCCGCCGTGGACCTCGGCGTGCGCTTCCACCCGACGCGCGGATCGATGTCGTTGTCGCAGAAGGACGGCGGGCTCCCACCAGACGATGTGGTGGCCGACGACGACGAGATCCTCGCCGCGTGCGCCGAGGCGATCGACCGCCACCACGACCGTTCGCACGGAGCGATGGTGCGCATCGCGCTCGCGCCGTGCTCGCCGTTCAGCGTCACCGAGTCGCTGATGATGCGCACCGCCGAACTCGCAGCCGAGCGCGACGTGCGACTGCACACCCACTTCGCGGAGAACGCCGAAGACGACGAGTTCAGCCTGGCCACGTTCGGCTGCCGACCGATGGAGTACCTCGAGCGGACCGGGTGGTGCACGGATCGCACGTGGGTGGCGCACTGTGTGATGCCCAACGCCGACGAGATCGTCCGTCTCGGCGCGGCCGGTGTCGGCGCGGCTCACTGCCCGTCGAGCAACCTCATCCTCGCCTCGGGCATCGCTCCCGTGGTCGATCTCCGCGCCGCGGGCGTGCACGTCGGGCTCGGCGTCGACGGCTCGTCGTCGGCCGACGCCGGATCGCTGTGGCTGGAGGCCCGCCAGGCGATGCTGCTCGCCAAACTGCGCAATGGCGCCGGGGCCGGGACCGCCAGGATGGCGTTGGAGATGGCCACGATCGGCGGGGCGGGCTGCCTCGGTCGCCTCGGCGAGCTCGGCACGCTGACGGTCGGCGCGGTCGGCGACATCGCCGTGTGGCCGCTCACCGGTCCCGCATTCGCCGGCGCGCTCGCGGATCCGATCGAAGCGTGGTTGCGTTGTGGGCCGGTCACCGCGAGGCACACGATCGTCGCCGGGAGGCCGGTCGTGCTCGACGGCCAGCTCGTGTCGCCCCGCGTGGACGAGATGCTCGCCGCGCACCGAGGTGCGGCGGCCCGGATCCAGGCGTGAGGTCCGATCATCGCCGCCGGCGAGCCATTCCGCGCCGCGCGTGACGTCTGGCGGCGTGACCCGTGATCGGGTCTCGCGGTCGCCACAATGGTCCCCCGTGACCCCCTCCCGGACGTTCCGCGCGCTCGCCCTCGCCGTCGTACTCGTCGCGGTGGCGGCGTGCTCGTCGGATCCGGAGTCGGGCCCGATGCTCACGATCGACCTGGGCGACGGCGCCATCGAGGTCGAGACGGTCGACGGGCGAGCCGATGCCGCCGACCACATCGCGCGGGTCGTGATGATCGGCGACTCGATCACCAAGGGAGCCACACCTGCGCTCGCGCAGCGCTTCGAAGCGTTGGGTCTCGATGCGACCATCGATGCCGAGAACGGCAAGCGCATGGCGATCTCGTCGCAGGTGAACCCGAGTGGAGCCGACGTGGCGGCCTTCTTGGCGTCGACCGAGGAACGGAACCATGCCGAAGAGGTCTGGGTGGTTGCGCTCGGAACGAACGATGCGGGGCAGTATTCGTCGACCGATGAGATCGCCGCCGCGGTGAACGAGGTGCTCGCCGGCGTTCCCGGCGACGCCGCGCTGGTGTGGGTCGACACCTACATCGCCAACCGCATCGATGACACGGCGGAGGTCAACGCCGTCGTGCACGAGCGCGTCCGCCGCCGTGGCAACGCGGCGATCGCACCGTGGTCAGCCGTTGCTCCCGGTGACGGTGTCATCAGCGGCGACGCGGTGCACCCGACATCGGCGGGCGCCGACGTGTTCGCCGCCCTCGTGTCCGACTCCGTCGCCGCCTTCATCGGCCGCTGACCGCCACATCTGTCCGTTTCATCACGCCCAGCGAGACGGAACGGACAGATTTGGGCCGGGCCGGGCCGCGACGCCGGGCCGGCCACGCCGGAGCAGGCGGGTGGGTTCAGGATTCCCAGCGGGACTGGCCGAAGCGGTAGCCGACCGAGCGCACGGTCTGGATGAGACCGGCGTGCTCCTCGCCGAGCTTGGCGCGCAGGCGGCGCACGTGCACGTCGACCGTGCGGGCACCGCCGTAGTACTCGTAGCCCCACACCCGGCTCAACAGCATCTCGCGGGTGAACACCTTGCCCGGGTTCTGGGCGAGGAACTTGAGCAGCTCGTACTCCATGTACGTCATGTCGAGCGAGCGTCCGGCGATCGAGGCCTGGTAGGTCTCGAGGTTCAGCGACAGCTCGCCGTACTCGACGAGGTCGGCGCGGTGGACGTCGAACTCGGACACGAGCAGGTGCCGCATCCGCGCCTCGAGCTCGGCGGGGTGGAACGGCGACAGGCAGAAGTCGTCGAACAGATCGTCACGATGTTCGAGGTCGCCCAGCTGTCCGCCGCCGACGAGCAACAACACCGGCATGGCGGAGTCGCCCTGCTTGCGCAGCCCGCGCAGGAATGCCCACGCGCCGTCGGGATCCTGCGTGATGTCGACGATCGCCCCAGCCCACTGGCCCGAGCGCCAAGCGTCGTCGTGCACCGACAGCGCCTTCCACGAGTACCCCCCGAGGTCGAGCGTCCGCGCCAGATCGGGCGACGCCGGATCCGGCACGACGGCCAACAGCGAGTCTCGGGCGCTCATCGCGGCAGCCTCACAACGAGGTGAGATAACGGTCCCGTTCGAACGGTGTCACCTGGGTCTTGTACGCCCGCCACTCGCTGCGCTTGTTGCGCAAGAACCACTCGAAGATGTGCTCCCCGAGCGCCTCGTGGACGAGCTGTGACTTCTCCATCACGGCAAGCGCATCGGCGAGCGACTGCGGCAGCTGCTGGATGCCGAGCTTGGCGAGCACGTCGTCGCCGATCTCGAACAGGTTGGCGTCGGCTTCGTCGGCAAGCTCGTAGCCCTCGCGGATGCCGCGCATGCCGGCAGCGAGCATCAGGCTGAACGCGAGATACGGGTTGCACGCCGAATCCGCGGCGCGGTACTCGATGCGCGTCGCCATCGGGTTGTCGCGCTTGGGGATCGGTACCCGGATCAACCCGCTGCGGTTGTTGCGGGCCCAGCTGATGTGCACCGGCGCCTCGAAACCGGGGACGAGCCGCTTGTAGCTGTTGACGGTCTGGTTCGTGACAGCGGTGATCTCGGCGGCGTGGTGCAAGAGGCCGGCCATGAACTGCTTGGCGGTCGGCGACAGGTGGTAGCCGTCGTCCTCGTCGAAGAACGCGTTGTCGTCGCCGCGGAACAGCGACAGGTGAACGTGCATCCCCGAGCCCTGGACGCCCTCGAGCGGCTTGGGCATGAACGTGGCGTGCACACCGTGTTGGGCAGCGACCTCGCGCACCGCCAAGCGAAACGTCATCACGCTGTCGGCCATCGTCAGCGCGTCGGTGTGGCGCAGGTCGATCTCCTGCTGGCCGGGAGCGTCCTCGTGGAAGCTGTACTCGACCGGGATGCCCATCGTCTCGAGCGTGCGGATCGTCCGCTTGCGCAACTCGCCGGTGACGTCGTTCGTCGTGAGGTCGAAGTAGCCGCCCTGGTCGATCGGGACCGGCGGCTGGCCGGGAACCGGCGGGTCGAAGTAGAAGAATTCGATGTCGGGCGCGATGTAGAACGTCAACCCCGCCTCGTGCGCCTCGCGGATGTTGCGGCGCAGCACCTGGCGGGGGTCGCCGGCGAACGGCGCGCCGCCGAGGTCGTGGATGTCGCAGAAGATGCGTGCCTCGGGCACCTTGGTGTCGCCCCACGGGAGCAGCTCGAACGTGTCGGGATCCGGGATCGCCAAGACGTCGGACTCCTGCACCCGCGAGTACCCGTCGATCGACGAACCGTCGAACGTCATGCCGCCGTCGAGCGCGTTCTCCAGCTCGGCCGGCGAGATGGCGAGGCTCTTCAGCGTGCCCAACACGTCGGTGAACCAGAGCCGCACGAGGCGCACGCCGCGTTCTTCCACGCTGCGGAGCACATAGTCGCGCTGTTGATCCAACATGTCGGCCATTCCCCAATTCTGTCGTACGGATCGAACAAGCAACAGCGAGAGGCCCGTCCCCTCGCTGTTGCTTGTACGGCGGCAGGTCTACTTCATCGCCCCGCAGACGGTCTCGACCATCAGGCGGGTGACGACGTAGGGGTCGATGTTGGCGTTCGGGCGACGGTCTTCGAGGTAGCCCTTCTTGTCGACGGCCACCTGCCACGGGATGCGGATCGAGGCACCGCGATCGGACACGCCGTAGCTGAACTCGTCGTACCGCTGGGTCTCGTGGGCGCCCGTCAGGCGCTCTTCGAGGCCGTAGCCGTAGTTGCGGATGTGCAGGTCGGCCTTGGTCCCGAGCGCCTTGCAGGCGTCTTCGATGTACTTGTAGCCGCCGTCTTCGCGCATCTCGATCGTCGAGAAGTTGGTGTGCGCACCGGCACCGTTCCAGTCGCCCTTGGCGGGCTTGGCGTCGATCGTGGCGGCGATGCCGTAGTCCTCGCCGATCCGGTACAGCAGCCAGCGGGCGACCCACAGCTGGTCGGAGACCTCGAGCGGGCCGAGCGGGCCCACCTGGAACTCCCACTGACCCGGCATGACTTCGGCGTTGATGCCGGAGATCGACAAGCCGGCGTCGAGACACGCTTCGAGGTGATCCTCGATCAGCGGGCGGCCATGGATCTCGTCCTCGCCGACGCCGCAGTAGTAGCCGCCCTGCGGCTCGGGGTAGCCGGCGGGCGGGAAGCCGTACGGCCGGCCGTTCTTCATCAGCGTGAACTCCTGCTCGATGCCGAACAGGGCGTCGTGCTTCTTGTACTTCTTGGCCGTCTTCGCCGCGGCGGCGCGGGTGTTCGAGGGGTGCGGCTTGCCGTCGACGAGCAGGACCTCGCACATGACGAGGACGTTGTCACCACCGCGGATCGGGTCCGGGTAGCTGGCGACGGGCTTGAGCACGCAATCGCTCTTGTCGCCGGTGGCCTGGTTGGTGCTCGAACCGTCGAAGCCCCACAAGGGAAGCTCGGCGCCATCGGCAAGGATCTTCGTCTTCGAACGGAGCTTCTGGGTCGGCTGAGTGCCGTCGATCCAGATGTATTCGGCCTTGTAAACCACAGTTGTCCTCAATTCCGTCCACGATGCGAGGTCGTGGGTATGTAGGGGCTTTGGCGCACGCGATCCCAAGGGTAGGACCGCGCACGCCCGCGTTGGCGAGGGAATGCTCGCAGCATCCCGTTGCCGAGTCGTTGCCCTGTTGTGAACGGCGTGTGAACGGATCGGCGCCGCGATCAGCGGCCCTGGACAACGTATTCGTCGAGCTCGGGGTCGGCGGCGATCTCGGCGTCCGTCCACGCGACCGTGCGCCAGCGCTTTTCGCTGAACGCCTCGGTCTGCACGTCGAACAACGCTGACGTGCGGTCGCCTGTCTGGCCCGACACGAGCAGCGCCGACGCGTGGGGAACCTCACCGGTCAGATCGACGGCGAGCACGAAGCTCGTGCCGAAGTCGACCCGGTAGCCCTCGCCGCGCAGCGACGTGCCGGCGACCGACGCGGCGCCGCGTGCGGGTGCCGGCTCGCTCGACGACGAGCCGTTCGACCAGGTGACGATGTTCGTCACCCCGTCGACCGCCGTGCCGCCGTGGATCGGGATGCGGGCGTCGGAGCGTTCGCTGAACTGCGCCGCGCCGAGCGAGGTGCCGACCGGGAAGCCGGCGGCTCCGACGGTCTGCACAGCGCGGGCGAGTGCGTGCAACAGCGCGGTCGCGTCGGGTGTCGGGACCGACGGGGTGGTCGTCGGCAGGGCTGGGTCGAACCCGTCGGCGAACAGCGCGCCGGGCGCGGTGAACGCCGCGGGTTCGAGGCGGGTCATCGTCTCGCGCCACAGGATCGGTCCCGTCCGGTCGAGGTCGTAGACGCCGTCCCACGCGGCGAGCACGTCGCACGCCGCGGTGAGGTCGACGATCTCCGCCGGCAAGCTCACCGTGCCGTCGCCGGCGAGGAGCTCGGTCACCGTGACGAGCGGCGTTGCCCGACACGCATCGACCACCGTCTGCAGCGACAGGGCCGCCGTCATCGAGCCGTTCTCGAAGGCCGCGTGCAGCAGCTCGTCACTGGTCCACAGCGCGTCGTCACCCGCCAGTCCGGCACGGTTGGTGGCGCTCAGCACGGCGGCATTGCGGCGGGTACGCATCGACGGCGCCGTGCCCTGTTGACCGTGCAAGATCGAGTAGTCGCCGCGCAGCGTGAACTCGTCGCTCGGTATCCAGAAGCTGTCGTTGGCGTTGAACGCGTAGTCCGTGCGATCGACCATCGGCATCTCGGCGTACGGCACGAGCCCGGGATCGCGGGCGCCGGTCGCCTCCTGCCAGCGGAAGCGGCTGTCGGACCCGTCGAGCAGCACGAAACCCTGTTCGTAGGCGATCTGGGTGATCGGATCGGAGAACAGGCGCCCGACCCACAGCTGCTCGGCTTCGGTGCTGAGGTTCGGCGTGGCGGACGTGTCGGCGTACCAGACGTTGCCGTCGGCGTCAGCGGCGATCGTGTTGAACAGCGGCACACCTTGGTACTCGGCGGTGAGCGCTTGAAGATCGTCGATCGAACGGGCGAACGGCATCCGGGCGTACTGCTCGACGAACTCGCCGTTGTCGATGTTGGCGTCGCGGTAGGTGAGAACGCTCGTGTCCGTCCAGCCGATGCCGGGGAAGTCGAGGATCGGCCCGTACTCGCTGTGGTACATCGTGCGCGTCTCGGCATCGAGTGAACCGTCGGGCCGAAGGATCTCGACGGTGGTGTCGGTCGCGGTCATCGGCTGCGCCACGCCGTCGACGAGGTAGGACGTGGGCGAGGCGGGGTCGAGCGTGAGCAGATAGCCGGTCATCCGGTTCCCGGCCGACACCGTGTGCGTCCAGGCCAACCCGGCGGTGAACCCGATGCCGATGCCGGGGACACCGAGCAGTTGTGCGCCGTAGACGTCCACCTCCCCGGGCACGGTGAGGTGGGCTTCGGCGAAGCGCAACTCGCCCTCCCAGGGGAAGTGCGGGTTGGCGAGCAGCAAGCCACCCGTGCCGCCGGCGACCCGGTCGCGCCCGATCGCCCAGCCGTTGCTGCCGATGCCCGCCGTCGCCGCGCGCAGGTCGACGGTCCGCATCGCGGTGAGCTGTGCAGCGGTGCCCAGCCGAGCATCCGTCAGCCCGCGGTCCGTCAGCCCGAGAACCGTGGGCCTGCTGGTCGCCGTCGATGTCGTGGATCGCACCCCGAGGGCAGGGGCCGGCGGCTGGGCGTCGGCGATGTAGTCGACGAGTTGGGCGCCGCTGGCGAGCAGCGTCAACGACCGTGCGTAGGTGTACACCTCGACCGGCTGGAGTGGTCGCACCCAATCGGCACCCGCGCACCATCCACTGAGACCGTCGGGACCGGCGTCGGTGAGCTGATCGTTCCAACCGGCGGTGAACGCCTCGAACATCTCGACGACCTCGGCCGAGACCGATCCCTCGAAGTCGGCGGCGGCGATGTCGGCGATACCGATCGCTCGCCACGCGAAGTCGCTGGCGACGTGCTCCCCCTCCGCACCGGGGCCGAGCGCGGCCGCCCGGGTCCCGGCGACCTTGAGCACCTGGTCCATCAGCGTGCAGGCGTGATCCTCCCCGCTCACCCACCCCTGCCCGTAGGCGACGTCGGCGAGCGAATCGCCCGAGATGTGCGGCACGCCGTCGGTCGTGCGCCGGATCGTCGCCTCGTAGCGCGGCGGCACGAGCGTGGTCGTGGTCGTCGTGGTGGTGGTCGTGGTCGTGGACGTCGTGTTCGGCGACGTCGGCAGGGGGATCGACTCCGGCCCATCGCCCGGGGAGCACGCCGGCACGGCGGCTGCCGCCGCCATCGAAGCAACGATCACCCACCGGCCCCAACGCACCTCGCCGAGGCTACGTGTTGCAGCGGGGGTCGGACCCGTCGCAACGCAGTCAGTTAGCCTCGGCGGCGTGACCGTGTTGCGCGTCGCCCTCGCCCAGCTCAACCCGACGGTCGGGGACCTCGACGGCAACCTCGATCGGATGCTCGACGCCTACGACCGTGCCGCCGCGGCGGGGTGTGACGTCGTCGCGTTTCCCGAACTGTCGACCACCGGGTACCCGCCGGAGGACCTGGTGCTGAAGCCGGGGTTCGTCGCCGACAACCTGACCGCGCTCGACAAGCTGGCCGCTCACACCGGACACTGCGCGGCGATCGTCGGCTTCGTCGACCAGGATCGTGACCTCTACAACGCGGCGGCCGTGTGCGTCGACGGGTCGATCGTCGGGCGCTACCACAAGCGGGTCCTGCCGAACTCGACGGTGTTCGACGAGGCGCGGTACTTCACGCCCGGGTACGAGTCCGACCCGCTCGAGCTCTACGTGATCGGCGGCGTCAAGGTCGGCATCTCGATCTGCGAAGACGTGTGGAGCCCGTTCGGGCCGGTCGCCACGCAGGCGGCAGCCGGCGCCGAGGTGAGCATCAACATCAACGGCTCGCCGTACCACGCCGGCAAGGCCGCCGAGCGCGAGCGGCTGCTGGCGACGCGTGCCACGGACGCCCACACAGCGCTGCTCTACGTCAACCAGGTCGGCGGTCAAGACGAGCTCGTCTTCGACGGAGGGTCGGTCGCGTTCGATCACCAGGGCCATCTCCTCGCCCGGGCGCCGCAGTTCGTCGAGCACCTGTTGATCGTCGACGTGCCGGTGCCGCCGGTGTATCGCAAGCGTCTGCTCGACCCGCGCGGTCGGGCCACCGAGGCACTCCTGCCCACCGTGCACGTGTCCGACGCTCGACCCACGATCACCGCCGCGGTGCCCGCAGTCGTCACCGAACCGCTCGACGCCGACCGCGAGCTGTACGACGCGCTCGTGCTCGGCACCCGCGACTACTGCCGCAAGAACGGGTTCAGCGACGTCGTCATCGGGCTGTCGGGGGGCGTCGACTCGACGTTCGTCGCCTGCGTCGCCGTCGACGCGCTCGGCGCCGAGCACGTGCACGGCGTGTCGATGCCGTCGCGCTACTCGAGCGATCACAGCAAGAGCGACGCCGCCCGGCTCGCCGAGAACCTCGGCATCGACTACCGCACCGTCTCGATCGAGCCGACGTTCCAGGCGTTCCTCGACGTGCTGGCGCCGTCGTTCGAGGGGCGCCCGCCGGGGCTCACGCAAGAGAACATCCAGAGCCGCTGCCGCGGCCAGCTCCTGATGGCGCTGTCGAACGAGTTCGGTTGGATGGTGCTGACCACGGGCAACAAGAGCGAGCTGGCGGTCGGCTACTTCACCATCTACGGCGACTCCGTCGGCGGCTACGGCGTGATCAAAGACGTCCTCAAGACCCGGCTCTACGAGCTGTGCCGCTACGTCAACCGCACCGCCGGGCGCGAGGTGATCCCCGAGGCGGTCATCACCAAGCCGCCATCGGCCGAGCTGCGACCCGACCAGCGCGACGACCAGAGCTTGCCGCCCTACGACCTGCTGGATCCGATCCTGTCGCTCTACGTCGAAGACGACCGCACCGCCGCCGAGATCGTCGAGCTCGGCCACGACGAGGAGATCGTGCGGCGCATCACCCGCCTCGTCGACATCGCCGAATACAAGCGCCGCCAGTCGCCCCCGGGCGTGCGCGTGTCGCGCAAGGCGTTCGGCAAGGACCGGCGGCTGCCGATCACCAACGGGTATCGAGGTTGACGGCGCCATGCACGAGGTGATCCGCGCAGAGTTGCACCGCACGGTCCGCGATCGCCTCGACGAGAACGACCAGCGGTACACCGCCGGACGTCGCGCCGTGGTCGACGCCCTCGCCGCCGCCGACGGACCGATCACGCTGCCCGAACTGATCGAGCGGTCGCCGACCCTCGCCCAGAGCTCGGCCTACCGCAACCTGGCGGTGATGGAGGAGGTCGGCGTCGTCCGGCGCCTCGTCCACGGCGCGGATCACGCCCGCTACGAGCTCGCTGAAGACCTCACCGAGCATCACCACCACCTGATCTGCGAACGGTGTGGCACGGTGCGCGACGTCACGCTGACCGCCGAGCTGGAACGGCGACTCGACACCGCGTTCGACGGCCTTGCCATCGATGCCGGATTCGAGCCGCGGGACCACACGATCGACATCTACGGGGTGTGTGCTGACTGCCGGGCGGCCGAACAGCGTGTCGCCGAGCGCCGGCGCGGAGCCTGAACCGATGGTCGGCGACCGGCCGCCGGCGATGCGGGTCGGGGTCACGGGCCACCGCCGGTACGACGAACCTGAGCGCGTCGCCGCCCACGTGGCGCGCGTGGCCGACGAGCTCGTGGAGCGAGCGGCGGCGACCGAGGCGCCGGTCGAGGTATGGACGTCGCTCGCCGAAGGCGCCGATCGGGCGGTTGCCGCGGGCCACGA
>CAZQCP010000015.1:0-39963 GCA_964592115.1 uncultured Ilumatobacteraceae bacterium | reverse complement strand
ACACGTTCCCCATACCGACCACAGTACGGAAGGGGTGTCACAGGGTTAGCCGGACCGCCCGAAGAAATCTGGAAAGTGTCGACACGCAGGGAATTCGCGGACGAGGAAGGGACCGTGGGACCGGCGCTGCCCTGGTCAGGCAGGCGGTGTCCAGACCGCGCCGTCAGTGACGTCGGGTCCGCGGACTCCGGTGCGATCCGGGACGCCACCCCACACGACGAGTTGCTCCCCCGTCCAGGCGGTGTTGGGCGCTTCGACGCCACCAAGCGGACCGTCGTGGTGGCGCAGCCAGGCGCCGCTCGGCACGTGGATCGTGACCGGCTCGTCGTGCGCCTCGAACAGCACGATCCATTCGCCAGCGGGCGCGGCGGTCAGCCCCTCGGCGGAGGTGACCGTGAGCGCGGTGTGCGTCCACTCCCATCCGTCCGCACCAGGACGGGCAAGCTGAACAGTGAGCGAATCGTCGACGTCGACCACCGCCACCACGACGAGGCCCGCGTCGGACATCACCGCATGCGAGTCGACGACGTGACCTGCCGACGGCAACGGAGGATCTATCGTGCGCCAGGTGTAGGCACCCGGGTCGAATGCCACTCCCCCACGATCGCCGGCCCACACAACGATCTCGTCGCCGGTCCACACGACCTCGGCGTCGAGGTCGGTGAGCGCGGCGACGACTTCGGCGTCGGCACCGAACGGCGAGCTCAGCGTCCAGCTGTCGATCGACGCGTCGTAGCGAGCGGCGACGACCGACGTGGGCAGCGCGGCATCAGTGCCGTACAGCGGACCGAGCCCCCACAGTGAGTCGCCGGCGGCGACGAGCCCCGTGAGGAAGCTGCCATCCGGCAGGCGGGCGACGTCGGTCCACTCGTCGTTCGCCGGATCGATCCGCGAGACACCACCCTTCGCCGACGCGTAGATCGCCCCGTCGACGAACGCCGACACGAGCCCAGGATGACCCCACCCGGGCTCGCGCATCGCCCGCCAGGTGTCGGAGTTCGGGTCGTACACGGCGCCGTCGGCATAGGCGAAGCCGCGGGACAAGCTCGATCCCGCCCAGAACACGACCTCGTCGCCCGTCCACGCGGTGACGGCGTGCGGGCGCGGTTCGATCGGCCCCTCGGCCATCGCACTCCACGTACCGAAGCCCGCGGGCGCACTCGAAGCCGCCGGATCGCCGGTCGGATCGTCACGACCGGCGATCACGACGAGACCGGCGACGACGGCGAACGCCACCGCCGCACCCGCGAGCACGACGGCGACTCCGGATCGCCGGCGACGGCCCGCCGCTCCGGACGGATCGACGAATTGGAGGTCGCCGTCGCGCGTTCCGGCCTCGGACGTCGACTGAGGCGCGGCCGGCCCGGCGTCGACGAGCACGTCGGCCAGGGCGGGAAGGTCGCACCGGAGGCGTTCTTCGAGTGCGTTCATGTGAGCTCCTCTCGCAGGGTGGATAACGCTCGCCGTGCGATCGAGCGCACCGTCGATGGGCGGGCCTCGATCGTCCGGGCGATCTCGTCGTCGGGCAGATCGAGGAAGTAGCGCAGCACGATGACGACGCGCTGGCGGTCGGTCAACCGGCCGAGCGCGTCGCGCAGCTCGACGAGGTGCGTCGGGAGATCGGTCGCGCCCACCTCGTGGAGGCGGGGCACGTACCGCTGCTCGATCGAGCGTCGGCGCAGCACGGCTGCGCAGCCCCGCACGACCGACGTCCGCAGGTACGCACCGGGTCGTTCGATCGAGTCCCAGCGGTTCCCGACGGCGACGAATGCATCTTGCACCACTTCTTCGGCCACCGCCCGCGACCCGACCAACAGCGACGCCAACCGCACCATCGGGACGCGCTCGTCGACGAACAGTGCCCCGACGTCGGCCCGCTCGGCGCGCGCCGACGACTCCTCGGCTCCCGACGGCGTCGAATGTGCTCCCATCCACCGACAACGATGCACGAACCACCCTCGATGTTGCGCGCTTTCTCTCGAGGGGCGTGACACGATTGCATCCGGGGTCAGACACCACATGCAACCGCGCACCGGCGCCAGGCCGGCCAACATGATGCGTGCCGTTGCATGTGGTGTCTGACCCCGGATGCAATCTCTCGCTCCGCACATCCAGACTTCTTCGATGGGCTGTCAACGTGAGTGGGTCGCTGCGCCGTCTGATGCCGATGAGTTGGCCGGTGAGGTGTTCCGGGTCGCGTTTGAGCGTCGGCCACGTTCGACACCAACCGCGAGTCGGCGTTGCCGTGGCTGTACGGCATTGCGTCGAATCTTGTTCTGAAGCACCGCCGTCATGCTGGACGGTCGTTGCGTGCGATGGCCCGGCTCGCCGGGCGGTCCCAAGTCGGGTCACATCCGGATCTCTTCTCGAACATCGATGCCCGCTTGGATGCAGAACGTCTGCGGTCCGTCGTCGTCGCCGCGCTGCGTTCGCTTCCTGACATTGATCGCGAACTCGTGCTGTTGGCAGCGTTCAGCGAGTTGAGCTACCGGCAATTGGCCGAGGCGCTCAGGCTGTCGGAAGGCACCGTCAAGTCGAAGCTGTCACGAACCCGCACGAAGCTGCGGGAACAGCTCGGCGAGATCGGGGAACAGCAAGCAGCACCGCAACCATGTCGAGCGATCGGAGAACCCTTATGAGCGACGAGCTCGACCTCATCCGTCACCTGCGGGCTCCGGCACCCGACCCATCAATCGAGGTGATCCGCCAAAGCAAGGAGCACCTGATGCAATTCATCGACGCATCGACCACCCCGCAGCACCGCCGACCACGGGCCCGGATCGCCGCGAGCATCGCGCTCCCCCCTGCTGGCTGTCGCCGGCGTCGCCGCGGCTGCCGGTTTGATCCCCTAGGCGGTGACGGACCGCTTCGACGCCCCCGCTGACCGCAGCGGCGGAGAGGTCGCGATCGACACCGACAGTGCGGCACTCGTCGCCGAAGCAGAGGCTGCCGGCCACCGCGTCGAACTCTGGACCGCCCCGACCGGCGACCGAGACTGCTTGTACATCCGCTCAATCTGGGAACTCGACGCCTCGATCCCCACCGAGTACGGACCCGTCGGATGTTTCGACACGCTGCCGATCACAGTCGACCCCGCCAAACCGGCCCCCGACGACAGCGATCTGCTCGGCGAGCTCGACGTGTTTCCGCTCGGCCACCCCGACAACATCGCTGGGCACAGCCGCTGATTCGATCGCAACAGTGATCACCGGCGTCGCCGACGCACGAGTCGGCTCACTGGACATCGCATTCGCCAACGGCCAACACATCACCGTCGACGTTGCTGACCCACGAGGGTGGTTTGCCGAAGTACTCGACGACGACATCACCCGACCCGACCAGAACGGGGTTCTCGCCAACCCACCCGTCTCTGCCACCTTGCACAGCCGACAGGGAGACCCGATCGCCGTGCTCACGTCCTGGAGCCAGCTACAGGCCGTCGCGATCAGCGTCGACGAGTAGCGCCCGAGCGTCTCCGCCATCAGGCGGGACGTGCGATCCCGCACTTGGGCGGCATCGAAGAGCGCCAAAAGTCGGACGGCACGGTCTGTGTTGTTGAATGAGGAAGGTTCTCGTATGGATTCGCGAGAGTTCTCCGTGGAGATTTGTGTGATGGAGTCGAGTGCGGACTGCGCGGCGACGGCGGAGCCCTGCGCGGCCACGGTCGAATCCCGCACCGGTCGCGGGGTGTCTCGCACCGGCGATGCGGCATTCATCGACTTCTATCGCCGTGAGCATGCTGGACAGGTTCGACGCGCGGCGCTGCTTGTCGGGTCGGACGAGGCCGCCAACGACATCGTCCACGACGCCTTCACGGCGATGTATCGACGGTGGACCACCATCACAGATCCGGGCCCGTACCTCAACCGAGCGGTGCTCAACGGATGCCGTGACGTCGGTCGTCGCCGAAAGGCCGACCGCAGGCTTGTCCGCCGGCTCGGCCCGGCCGACCAGTCCCGCGGGCACCAGGAGATCCTGCTCGACGTCGTCGATCGTCTGCCGTTCAACCAGCGCGCAGCGATCGTGTTGCGGTTTTACGTCGGCATGCGGGAGCGAGAGATCGCGGCGGCGTTGGATTGTCCCGTTGGTTCGGTCGGTCCCTGGATCAGCCGAGCGCTCGCCACGATGCACAAGGAACTCTCATGATCGAACTCGAAGAAGAGCTGACCGGTGCGTTGCGCAAACGCGCAAGAGCGGTCAACGTCGAAGACAACCTCGACGCGGTGCTCGACGACGCACGAATCCTCCGATTCGACGACTCGCTTCAGAGCCACCCACGACATGGGCGGCTGCTCACCGCAGCGGCTGCAACCGCGATCCTCGCCGGCATGGGCGGGCTCGTGTGGGCGAACACCGAACGCACCGAGACGCCTGCTGCATCTTCGGGCGATGTGCCGACCCGTCAAGGCTCCACGTGGGTCCCCGCCGGCGAAGAGTTCCCCTCCGTCGATCTCGGGCCTGCGACTGTCGCCGACGCGGGTCCAGTCGTTGCTCAGCTGACCCGCCAGGTCGGCATCGAAGGACATCCCCCACAGGTCATCACGAGATCGCTGGCGTATCGCGGTCATGCCACCGCTGACGAAGAGATCTGCACACGCGAGATCGGAGGTGGTGTCGGCTGCCGGGGACTCGACCGCGGGATCACTTGGTTGACGGGCGAGACTTCGTCGGTCGACAACGGCGTCGCCGATGACAACCTGTGGATCGTCGAGGGCCTACCGGCCGACGTCGAGTTCGTCTCCTACCAAGCCGGCGGTCACCACCTTTGGCAACGACCGGTCCACGGGTTCGCCGCATTCCCGAGCACCGCAGGCTCCGACGAGGTAGTGATCGCGTACGACGCCGCAGGCAACGAGATCGGCCGATTCGGCGATGAACAACAAGCGGCGGTGGTCGCCCACTTCACTCCTCAACGTAGAGCGGACGTGTCGGTGTCGGAGTTCGCCGAGCTCAAAGCGCTCACGCACGACGAGACACGACGTTGCCTGACGGCCCACGGCGCGCGGTTCGACTCCGACATTGCCACGTTCGACACCGGCACCGATCCCGCAGCAGTGTGGGACCAATGCGTGACCGACGTGCAGGCGGTTGTCGAGCAAGCCGTCAGTCATCTCGCTCCGCGCTTCTACGACCCGGCCACCGAACGGCCGGCCAATCCGGATCCGCCGCTGCTGTACTTGGAGGACTGAACCTTCGTGCCGAACCCAGACATTCGCGCTCGGGTCTGCTGGGGCAGCCTCACAGTTCTCGCCGCGCTCGCCATTGCCGCGTGTAGTGGATCGGATTCGGGTTCGGCGCGGACGGCTGCAGCTCCGGCCGGGTTGCCGGACATGGAGTTGGTGCCGGAGGAGCAGTTGCGGTACTTCGACGATGGTGTGGTCACACTGGAGGAGTATCAGGAGGCGTTCACGTTGTTCGCCGAGTGCGCGCGGGAGCTGGGAGGGCGGGTGAGCACTCAGGCGCCTGATCCGGTGACGGGGATGATCAGCTATTCGACGTCGTTCGCGACGCAGGGGGTCGGCGTGCGGTCCTTCGATCAGGATCACAACGAGCTGCGCCCGGTGGAGAGCCCGCTGAACGACTGCTACCAACGGTACTTCGACTTTGCCGAATGGTGGTTCCAGACGAACGATCCCACCGTGTTGGCAGCGCTACCGGCGGAGCAGCTGGAGATGCTGAGGCAGTTCGCGGGGCCGTGTCTCGCCGAGCACGGCGTGGACATTCCCGATGACTTGGAGTACGGGTCACCGCAGTATCAGGAGTTGGGGGACCGGTTCCGGGAGCTGTCCAACGCCGACGCGTGCAGCTCGTAGCACCGGGAGCGTCGTTCCGGTGGTGCGTTCGATCCGACTCCTGGCTTGGCTGACCCTCGTTGCCGGGTCCGTGGCGGTTGCGGTGTGGGCCTTCCCCTCGGTGCCGTATCCGAACGACGACCCCGACGCATTGGCGGCGACGGTTGTGCCGGTGGTCGAGCGCAGCGTCGATCGGGTGCAGCCGGTGTCGGTGGAGCTGGACTGGTCGGCCGACCGATCAGTATCGCTGGCCCGCGACGGGCTGGTGACGGGTGTGGCGGTGTCGCCAGGCTCGCGCGCGGGCTGTGGCGCTGTGGTCGCCACGATCGAGGGCCGTGCGGTCGTGTTGTTCTGTGCCGAGGCTCCCCTGTGGCGACCGATCACCGGCACGACGGCCGGGCCTGACGCGGACGCCACGTGGGACTTCTTGCGCGCTCTCGGGTTGCTGGGCGAAGAGCCGACGTCACGAGCGCAGCGGACCGACGCGATCCGCGGGTTCCGGTACGTGTTCGCGTTGGGCAACGGGACCACGATCGAACCGAGCGATCTCGTCTGGTCGACCGGTCCCATCGATGTTGACGACGTGCTGGTCACGGTCGGTGATCGTGTCAGCGTCGATCAGCGGGCCATGACCGACCGTGGCGAGGTGATCTCGGCGACCGTCAGCGGGTTGCCGAGCGAGACGCCGGCGAGCGCGTTCGTCGTCAGCGCGACCGGATCGCCGGAGCGCTTCGTCGTCGGCGACGACGCCATGATTGCCGACATTGTCGGGTTCGTCGATGCACTCGGCGCGACGGCACACCAAGACGGGGCAGCCGTCGAGCGTGTGGACGCGACAGCCCGCCTGACAACACCTTTGGAGGGTTGGGCGGTGCCGGCAAGCACGATCGTGCAAATCGATGGCATCACGTGTGTTGCCCTGTCGACGCAGGACGGCTCGGTCCGTGGCGTGCCGATCGACGTCGTCGGCTACTCGGTCGGCGCTGCGCTGGTCACCGGCGACCTGCGCTCCGGTGACCTCGCGACCACCGAGGTCGGCGAGTTGACGTCGTGTTGACCGCATCCGGCGTCGGGCACCAGTTCGGGGAACGGCGCCTCTTCACCGGCGTGAACGTCGACCTGGCCACCGGTGAGACACTGTTCATCGCCGGACCCTCGGGCAGCGGCAAGTCGACCCTGCTGTTGATCCTCGGCGGGCTCCTCACGCCAACGGAAGGGGCCGTCGCCATCCCACGGCCCAGCGACGTGGCGTGGGTGCCCCAGGATCTCGCCGGCCTGGCCCGGCGCAGGGTCGTCGACAACGCGCAGCTATACGCCCTGATCGACGGCATGCCTCGGCGGGCAGCTCGGGAGGCGGCGGACGACGCGCTCGGCGCCGTAGGACTCCACGACATTGCCAGCGCACGCGCAGCAACACTGTCGGGAGGAGAGAACCAGCGATTGTGCATCGCCCGCGCCCTGGCTTCGCGCCGACCGATCGTGCTGGCCGACGAACCCACCAGCCAACTCGACCGCACCACTGCCCGGGTGGCGATGGAAGCACTCCATCGGCAGGCGTCCGAGGGCCGCTGTGTCGTCGTCGTGACCCACGATCTCGACACCATCCCCACCGACGCGGAGGTCGTCGAGCTCTCGTCCGACGGACTTCGCCCCCACCGCGAGGCAACAACGACGTGACGGACTGCTTCTCGCTCCGCGAGACAGCCGCGAACTGGGCGAGTCGATCGACGCTCACCTTTGGTGTGGCCGTGCTCATCGCCGCGCTCTTCGTGTCGGTGGCCTACATCGAGCTCGATTCCAGCCGCCGCGCCCACCACGACGGATTCGAGCTCGTCGCCGACGGTTACGCCACGTTGCTCATCTCGACCGACGAGCAGCTCCGACCAAGACTGACATCGATCGACTGCGACCGCGTCGACGACGTACGTGGCGTGCAGGCATCCACCTGGACCACCACTGCCCCTCCGACCAGGCTGTGGTCACGATCCGGACCTGAACTGCCGACCACCATCGCCGGGCCACGCGTCGTCGACATCGCAAGGCGCAGCACTCCATCGCTGGCTACATGGGACGGCGGCCAGGTGCTCATCGACCGAACCAGCGCACTGGCCACCAGTCGTCGGTCCATCAGCGCCGACGCCCGCTCCGCGAACGGACCGGTCGTAGCTACAGCGATCTCTCCAGCCGACCTGGGCATCCTCGGCCAAGGAACCACCGCCGGGCTCGTCATGGTGGGACTCCCACCGGACCGCGACGTCGACTCGTGCATCGTCCTCACCGAGCTCGCTCATCGCACCGCCGTACGAACCGCGCTCCAGGCCGGATTCCCCGCCGAACAGGGCTACCAACTCCAATGGGCGCTCCCCAACGCTGACCGGTTCACCGACCCCATCGACGCCTACCACGACCGGCCCTCCAGACACATCTGGATCGCCGCCACCGTGGCCGCACTCGTGATCATCGGTTTCCACCTCAGACTGCGACGTACGGACCACGCCTTCTACTCGATCGCCGGACTCTCGACGCGGCGGCTCCGACGACTCATCCTCACCGACACCCTCGGTATCGTCCTCGCCGCCGTCGCCATCGCCATCGTCGTGATGACGATCCAGACCCGTCGTCTCGATACCACCACCCCTGCCGTCGTCAACGCCGCCTGGGCCGGCCTCGCACGCACGGCAGTTGCCGTCCTCATCTCCACGATCGCACTCTGCTGGACCCATGCCACCAACACGACGGAGCGAGCCACCGCCGCTCTCAAGGAGCGATAGGCAGGCACGCCCTGTACCCGCCAGGCGGCGCGAGTTGTGTGCCTCGAGGATCGACACCCGTTGCGGACGGGCCGTGATCCTCACTCGTTCGACGAACGACATGGTGGTCGACGCATTGGCGTCGTGGGCGGTCTTGAGCGGGTCGGGGAGCGAGGAGAGGTCCATTTCGATGCCGAACGACGGGCGCTCGACGACGTGGGAACGTCCCGACCGATGACGTCACCCTTCACCGTCGGCACCCGCCCGCTCCTCGCAGTGTTCCGACGCGTACACTGACCGTGCGATGGCAACTCCACAGCCCGGGGACACCCATCCCGAGTATCTCGAGCTTCCGGTCGACGAGGTGCTCCGACGCGCGAAGCGGCATCCGCCCTACGGCGAGGACGTCATCGAGGATCTCACCGACGAGGAGGCCCAAGCCTTCCTCGACGCTGTTCTCAGCTGACTGAAGACACGCGGCCTGGGCGTCATCGGGACTGACTGTTCGCGCGCACGGCTGATCAAGGGTTCCGTCCTCGCCTGCCGTTACGAGCACCTGCTCGCCGATCGGGCCGAAGTGATTTCGTTCCACACCGTCCCGACCTGTCTCCGCGACGATGGAGGTGCGGTTCGGTCTGTTCTGACAGCGGTGGAGCTTCAGGGGACGCGGAGTGCTCGGACGGGGTCGCGGTAGGCGGCGAGGGTGGCGGATGGGAGTGCGGCAAGCGTGGCGACGAGGGTGGTGAGGGCGCCGATGGAGAGCAGGAAGCTGGGCGTGGGATACGAGCCGGTCCAGCGGTTGACGAGGATGGCGCCGATGGCGAGTCCGATGGCGGCGCCGATGACGGCGAGGCCGGCGGTCTGGATGGTGACGAGGGCGATGACGTTGGGACGGCTGACGCCGAGCACACGGCGTCGCCCGAAGTCCCTCTGGCGCAGAATGACCATGCCCAGCACGTTGGTCGATGACAGCACGGGCCCGACGGATAAGACGAGGAGGGCGGCTTGTAGGGCTTGGCGGCCGAGGTCGCTGTGGACCGCGGCGCGGGCGGCGATGAGGGCGTCGGAGGTGTCGATGCCGACTTGGGTGGGTTGGGTGGCGCCAAGCAGGGTGCGGGCGTTATCGGCGAGTCTGGCGACCTGGTCGGCCATGGCCCCTCATCAGTAGAGAACAACCAGACCCCGCTTCGTGCCACGCCCCACCGCCGGACGGGCCAGACATCTGTCGCGGGTCTGTCTGGTTCGGCGGGGCACAAGTCGAGTGACGAGACTCATCTCGTGTAGCTACACTCAATGCATGGACGTGGCTACATCAAGCTCAGAGGTCGGTATCCGCGAGCTGAAGAACGGACTCAGCGGATACATCGACCGTGTCCGCAATGGTGAAGAAGTCATCGTTACCGATCGAGGCCGTCCCGTTGCCCGACTGTCACCACTCGATGCTGACCATGACCATCTCGCCGAACTCATCGCCGCCGGAATCGTACGTGCACCCACAAGCAGGGAGCGTCGCCGTCATGTGCCCAAGCACCGAATCAAGTCGAAGGGCACTGTCAGCGACCTCGTCGCCGAGCAGCGCCGCTGACCTCGGTGATCACCTACGTCGATACATCGACGTTGCTCAAGTTGATCATCGACGAGAGCGGCTCTGAGCGCGCCATGACCATTTGGTCCTCCGCTGATGCAGTGGCGTCGGTGAACCTGATCGTGGTCGAGGCACGCGCGGCGCTCGCTGCCGCACACCGCGGTCGTCGCCTCACTGCGGCGCAACTGCGCTCGGCAATCGCTGAGCTCGGGGCGTTGGTCAGCGATCTCCATATCGTCCCGGTGACAGATGAGCTGGTCGCGACCGCCAGCGAACTGGCCGACGCCGAAGAACTTCGTGGCTACGACGCGGTTCACCTTGCTGCGGCACTCACCATCGACGCGACCGTACTCACGAGTGCCGATGCGGCGCTCTGTGCCGCCGCTTCACGCCGTGGTCTGCACACCGCCAATCCGCTCGGGAGCTGAGATCCGCAGCCGTCTGCTCGGCCGTGAACGTTCCGAGCCGGTTCGGGCCGGGCCGACCGCTGGCGATATCGACGCCGTCGACACGCACGACCCACCGAGGCGCTGTTTGCGAACCGTCGGCTGACCGATTGCTTCCAAGCCGTGGTGCCTCCGCGGCTGCGGCGAGCGACGGAGCTCTGATACACCGCTGATTCATCCCGATTCTCAGATGATCAGCAAGGTGCATCACACCAGGTAGATGTGGTCGGGATGGGGAGATTCGAACTCCCGGCCTCCTGCTCCCAAAGCAGGCGCGCTAACCAAGCTGCGCTACATCCCGTCGGCGGCCATGCTACCGACGCCGCGCCGGGACGCTCACAGGGCGATCGCGCCCGCCAACTCGGGCGGTGGTGGCGGCCACGTCCGCTCGGCGATGGGCAGGCCCACAGCCGCGAACGCCCGACGGAGCTGATCGACATGCACGTTGTGCCGTCGCGTTGCCGAGGTGAGGTTGGTGATCACCGAGATCACATCGAGATAGGCGGCCCGGAACTGCGGGTCGTGTCCGTGCGCCGGACCGGCCAGCACATGCGCCAGCTCGTGGGCGGCGGTGGCCACGGTGCACTGCCCGCGAGCGAAGCGGATCCGCACGTCGCCCACGTCTCCGTCGGCTGCGGCGCACCGCGTCGACGACGAGGCCGCGTCCGACCGCGCTGGCTGCACCCGCGCACTCCGGACCGGCCACCACGATGTGGCGAGTACGGCCTCGGTCACGCGGGCGACAGCGGCATAGCCCATATCGGCTTCGAGGTCGGTGCCATCGAAGGCGGCCAGCTCGGCTGCGTACACGGCAGCACGATCGATGTCGCGTCCCACCCTTGTCACCGTCCCGAGCCGAGCGCGCGGCGCCCCGCCAGTCGCGCCCGGCCGACATCGGCTTGCTCCGCCGCGGCTGCCCCCGCCGACCATGCGGTCGCCACCGCAGCAGCGGGACGCCGCGCCGCCCGCGTGCGGCCGAACTGCTGGTCGAGGAAGTCAGCAACGCGCTCTTCGCGTCGACGCAACGCGACCGCCACCGAGTCCCGCTGTGCCCGCGGCACCCCGTGTTCCACCTCGTGGCGCGCGTCGGCGAGCAGCTGACCGATGCGAGTCGCGAACCCGAACAGGAACGAGCGTCGGAACCGTTGCGTCGCGGCGGGCGTCGATCGCCGCGTGGCTGCCATCTGAGCCGCAGCCTGCGCGTGCAGCGACGCGTACATCACCTCGATCACGTCGAGGTCCTCGACGAACCCGGCGACGTAGGCGATCGTTCCCTCCGGCCCTTGGCCGAACACGACACGCGCGTCGTGCGACTCAGCGATCGCCATCAGCAGCGACAGCCGGGCGCGGACGTAGGCACCTCGGCCCAGCACGATCTCACGGACCGCCAGCTCGGCCCGCTGTTCGGTCGCGGCGAGGTGCGCCGGGTCGATGCGATGGCGGGCGATGAGCTCCGCCGCCTTGCGCGAGAACGCGTCGGCCTCGTGCGGGTTCGACGTCGCGCTGGCCTTGTCCAACAGCTTGCGGACTCGCATGACCAGCGTCTCATCGGTGTGTGTAACTTGCGTTTCATGGGGTACTGACACGACTCACGTCACCTTTCCATCGAGCCGCATCGACCCAAAGCTAGGAGCCATGGACGCGACACGACTGCAACCACCTGTCGAGGACGCCGACGGCGTCGATGGGCGCACGTTGCGGAGGACCCGCAATCGGACCGCGGTGATCGCTGCGCTGATGGAGTTGATCCGCGAAGGAAACCTCGAACCGTCGACATCCGACATCGCCGAGCGGGCCGGAGTCTCGGATCGTTCGATCTTTCGGTACTTCGACGATCTCGACGATCTCGTACGGACCGCTGTCGGCCACGCGCTGTCGGAAGCGGAGGTGGTCGGGGCGATCGAAGACTTCGGTCAGGGAACGCTCGAGCAACGAATCGCTCGGTTCGTCGATGCCAGGATCAAACTCTTCCGGCACATGGATGGTGCGATGCGCGTGGCCCGGATGCGAGCGCACACGATCCCCTCGATCGACGGCGAGTTTACGGCGATCATGGAGTACACGCGCCGACTCGTGCGACGTCAGTTCGCACCTGAGCTCGCGGCCTGGCCCGAGCCCGATCGTGACGACATCGTCGATGCGATCGTCGTGTTCGCCACCTACGACACATACGCCATCCACACGCGCATGCTCCTGTCGTCACCCGAGCGGATGCAGAGGGCACTGCAGACGGCGATCGCCGCGCTGTTGCGACCACCGGCCACCGACGACTCGACCCCGAGCTGATCCGGACCATCGCGCCAATCAACGGGCGGGTCGACACCCCGAGCGGGTAGCCTGTGGCCGCTTCTGCGGACGTAGTTCAATGGTAGAACCTCAGCCTTCCAAGCTGATGATGCCGGTTCGATCCCGGTCGTCCGCTCCACGCGAAAGTCCTGTTCAAGAGTGATTCTTGGCCGGGAGTCGTGTAACGCCGGGCCCCGGAAACGGCCGTCGTGCCTACACGTGCCTAGAGAATTGGCACCGAGCACGAGGAGCCCTTCGTGGCCCGAGCCCGTTCCTTCGGCAACATCCGCAAGCTGCCCAGCGGCCGCTACCAAGCGCGCTACTGGCGCCTCGGCCGAGCGGATGATCGAGCGTCCGCTGCTCACGTAGGACGGGTCGTGTCATTCCCCGACGAGGTACCGAAGCGCCTCAAGGACGCCATCCAGGTGGCCTGAAGCACGCCGAGGCCGCACCATGACGGACAAGGACATGATCTTCCGTTCGTAGCACGCGTCGTACGACGTGGCGTTGCCTCGCAGCTCCCATGCTCGGCGCAGGAGTGGTGCGGACGGGTACACCCCGGCAACGTCGAACATCCACGTCCGAGAAGCCGCCAGCCACGCCGACCCGAGAGCGACAATGCGCTACGACCGGGCACGACGCAGCCTCGACCGCCACGCCACCTACATCGTGTCGACGTTCATCGCCGGAGCGACCCGTCCGGGTTGAAGCCTCTCGACGTTCGTATCCGTTTGTAATACACTCACGATGTGGGCGAGTTGTTCGATCTCGACCGGTTGGACGACACCGACCCGTTCGAGATCGACCGACAGGTCGCCCATCTGTTCAAACACGACCCCTACGGCATCGACGACCCGACCAAATGCCGACCGATCGGCTGCTACCTCGCCGCCAAGCATCTCGCTGACCGATACAAGGAGGACCGATGACCACCAAGAAGATGACCCGACAAGAAGAACGCGACTTCTACGCCGACCCCGACAACCAGACACCCCAAGGACCGCCCCGGCGCCGTACCTCGAAGCTGTCCGAGCTCGTCCCGGTGAGGTTCCCGCCCGAGACCCTCGCCAAGATCCGCGACGCCGCCGACGCCGATGACCGGTCAGTGTCGGCCTGGATCCGACGTGCGGTGGACCGCGAACTGGAACACGGCACCAAGCCCGCCTGAACAGCCGACGCTACGGCGGTCAGCTCACGCACTCGTTGACGCCAACATCGCCACACGAGCGTCCGCCGCTCGTGGCGTTCGTCGACACGGACCGGTCCGAGCCCCAACAGCTCCGCCGTGTCGATCGCCTTCCCCTCCGCACTCGCCACGACCTCCACCGACCGGCCCACGACAACATCTCTCAGCACACCACCGAGCTCTGCCGCGCGGGCCTGCCCGTCTTCCGCCAGCGGCCAGTCGGACGGCGGTGCCGACACCGAGAGGACTGGCGCCGCGTGCCTGACGAAGAGGAGCTCCGACACCCCGCAAACCGCGGACCGTCGACGCCGTGGAGCGCCGCCGGCGTGTGCGGCTCGGTACCGTGGCGGGCGGTGGAGGAGCTACGTCGCCGGCTTCGCCGGGTGGTCTGGATCGGCGGCGGGAGCGGTGCTGGCAAGTCGGTCGTTGCGCGGCGGCTCGCCGACAACTATGTCCTCCGCCTGCACGCGACCGACGACGTGATGGCCGATCACGCGGCCCGCGCGAACGCCGCCGACACTCCGCAGCTCGCTGAGTTCGCGGCGATGGACATGGACGAACGCTGGCTGCATCGGTCACCCGCGACGATGCTGGACACGTTCCACTGGTTCCGCGGTGAGGCGTTCGATCTGATCATCGAGGATCTCCTCGCGCTGCCCGACGAGACCGGTGTGGTCGTCGAAGGCTTCCGGCTCCTGCCGCGGCTCGTACAGCCGCTGCTGACCCGACCATCGCAGGCGGTGTGGCTGCTTCCGACCGCCGACTTCCGGGTCGCGGCGCTGGAGCGCCGGGGTTCGTTGACCACCATCGCCGACCAGACCAGCGACCCGGAACGAGCACTGCAGAACCTGCTCACACGCGACGAGATGTTTACCGACCGCCTCCGAACCGAGGCATCGCAGCTCGGTCTCCGCTCGATCACGGTCGATGGCACAGCCGACGAGGCTGAACTGACCCGTCAGGTCGCCAGCGCACTCGACCTGCCGTGAGCACAACACACGATCGCCGCCGAGACCGAGGCCGCCACGATCATCCCGATCACCGCCCACCAAGCGTCGGCGTCATCCAGCGCCGGCCGAAGGACCCTCAAGCGTCGAGGTCGCCAGCGATCGCAGGCGGGATGTCTCGGCGGGCGTGGAGAATGCGCCAGACGTCCACCACCTCGTCGCCGACCACGTAGAACACCAGATACGGGAAACGAGCCAGCGGCCGAACACGCAGCTCAGGAATCCCGAGCTCGTAGGAGAAGCGCAGGCTGCCCACGTGCGGCGACCGGCTGATCTGGCCGAGCGCCCGTTCGACGGCGTCGACGAACCGCAGGGCGATCGCGGTGTCCGCGCTGGCGAGGTAGTAGTCGACAGCTTGGTTGATGTCGGCAGCAGCCCGCTCGCGCAGTCGGACCGACCGAGCGCGCACGACGATCAGGCGTTGGACCGGATGCGGTCACGAACTGACGCAAAGTACCTGGCGTCCGCAACGGGACCCCGCTGCGATGCCGCACCGTCGAGCAGGACGCGCCGAAGCTGTTGACGGTCCCTGTCGCGACGGATGAGATCGCGGACGTACTCACTCGTGGAGCCGAAGCCGCCCTCGCCGACCTGTTCGTCGATGTACGACTTGAGTTCGTCGGGCAGCGACACGTTCATCGTCGACACAGCAACATCTTACCGAGCCTTGGCAAAGCTTGCCAAAGTCACCTGTCCGGACTCAGCGAAACGCGCGGTCGATGCACCTTGGTCCTTCGAGCTCGAGCCTGGGCTCGCGGAACAACTCGATGGGCTGGCTGCCGTGGGCGTACACGTATCGTGAAATCGACGCTGACGTTGCGGTGCGGGCACGACAGGCTCGACGAGTGACCGAGACCTGGACCGAGGACCCACGCACCGTTGCGATCTACGACATCGAGTGCGCCGGCAGGTGGGATCACGACTTCTACCTCGCCCTCGCCGACGAGACAGGCGCCCGTGCCGTCGTCGACATCGGCTGCGGCACCGGCGTGTTCTGTGTCGATCTCGCGCGCCGCGGCATCCGCTCGTTCGGCGTCGACCCGGCCGCGGTGATGCTCGACGCCGCTCGGGCACGACCAGGCGGCGAACTCGTCGAGTGGATCCACGGCAGCGCGGCCGACGTTCCCAGCGGCATCGCCGACCTGGTGATCATGATGGGCCACGTCGCGCAGTACTTCATCACCGACGAAGCCTGGTCCGAGACCCTCGCCGAATGCCGGCGCATCCTGCGCGCCGGCGGCCGCCTCGCCTTCGAGAGCCGCAATCCCGACCGCGACTGGCCCGCTCGGTGGAGCCCAGAGCGCACGCGCACCAGCTACGAACACCCCGACGGCGGCCAGTTCACCTCGTGGGTGGAGGTCGCCGAGGTCATGGGGTCACCGCAATCGTTCATCGAGACTCATGTCGGGCACACGCTGCTGCCCGACGGCACGCACGTCGCCCATACCGAGACGCTGCGGTTCCGCAGCGAGCACGAGATCCGCAGCAGCCTCGGCGACGCGGGCTTCACCGTCGAGAACATCTGGGGAAAATGGGACCGCTCCCCTGTCGGCCCGGCCAGCGACGAGCTCATCACGATCGCGGCCAGGTAGCGCCAGATGGGTTTGTTACAGGAATCGCACGCTGATGGCGCGGGCACGTCACGCCACGTTGCGAAAGTCTGAGTCGTTCACGCTGCCCCGGTGAGGCGCCACTCTCCCCCGGTGTCTCACCGGCAGCGTGTGAGCAGAGTCTCCGCGAGCCACCACCGATCGACGAGTGGACTCCGGCCGGATCGACTCGACGCTGTGCTCTCGGACGGATCCACCGCGTCACTCGACGTGTGACCGCTGGCCTCGTGCCGCCGACCGACCAGGGCCTTTTGGCCCTATCGGCGGATTAGAACGGCGTGCCAATACTTGCCGTGGGCGTACATCGGCCGTGGGGGCGATGCACCCGTCACACCGAAAGGAATGGCGACACATGAGCGACTTTCTCGCCCAGTACTCGATTCAACGCTGGTTGGAGGCGTGTCCGCAGGGCTACCTGGAGGACACCGTCTACGGGCACCTGCGAGGCGACACCGAACCCGACGAGCTCCTGGCCGACGAGGACCAAGTCGAAGCGGCGATCCGCTCGACGGTGCAGCTCGTCGTTGGTGAGCGCGCCGCCCTGGCCGCGTCGTCCGGCCTCGTCAACGCCGCGCCCGACCAGGCGAGCAAGCGCTTCCTCGCCACACAGACGCTCGACGAAGCACGCCACGTGGAGATCTTCACGCAGCGCCTGTACGACCTCGGCATCGAGTCCGACGACCTCGAGAACACGATCGAGCGGTACGCCAACCCGAACCTCATCAGGTTCGCCGAGGTGCTGCTCGAGAAGGTCAACGACGGCGACTTCCTCGCCGGTGTGGTCGGCCAGAACATCGTGCTCGAAGGCCTGGCGTTCAGCGTGTTCGAGATGATGGAAGCTGGCGCCCGAGACGTGAACCCGAAGTTCGCCCGCACCCTGTCGGGGACCATCGCCGACGAGCGCCGCCACGTCGGCTTCGGCGAGAACCGGATCGGCAGCCTCATCCGCGAGCACCCCGAACAGAAGCCGGCGATCGAGAAGATGCAAGAGGAGATGACCTTCTACATGCTCGCCACGTTCTCCGACTCGTTCTCGCACGACACGCCGCCAGTGCGTGAGCCCGAGTCGGTGGCAAGCGTTCCGTGGCACGGCGTCGACATCGCTCACGCGACGCCCGACGAACAACAGGCCGTGCTGTCGAACACGGTCATCGGCGAGTTCAAGACGCGCCTCGGCCGCATCGGGCTGACCTACCAGCAACCGAAGGTGCCGGCTTGACCGCGCCGGCACGGGCGTCGCGGAACGCATCGCTGGCGGACGGCTTCGAACTGCACGACTTGCCGTCGGAGCAGTTCCTCGACGAGGTCCACTCGTTCCAGTTCTGGTTCGAGACGGTCGAGGGCTACCTCGCGGATCGCCCGTTCGGCCGGTCCGACGGGGTGGCCGAGCCGCCGATCGATCCCGACCGCGCCGACCGGCTCATCACCACGCTGTGCAACTACTGCGTCGGTGAAACGGCTGCACTCGACGGGGCGAGCAGCCTCGTCCGTCACGCCCCGACGCACAACGCCAAGATCTTCATGGCGACCCAGGTCGTCGACGAGGCTCGCCACCTCGAGGTCTTCCTCCACCGCCTCGCCGACCTCGGCGTGACCGACCCGGTCGCCGAGATCCGGCGCCGCGCCCATCCGGCGCTCGTCGACTTCCGCGGCGCGTTGCTCGATCTCGTCGTCGCCGGCGACTGGCCGGCCGCCGTGTTCGCACAGAACGTCGTGCTCGAGACGCTCGAGTTCACGGTGTTCCGCTATCACGCCGCGAACACCGACGCCGTGACGAGCGAGGTGCTGACCGGGGTGATCGCCGACGAGCGTCGCCACAGCGGGTTCGGTGAGAACGACCTCGGGCGATGGCTCGACCAGAACCCGAGCGGCAGGGCTCACCTGCGGGCGGTGAAGGAGCGCTTCGATCCCCTCGTGGTGGGGATCATCGAAGGTGCGCTCACCGATGCCGGCACACCCCGCGCACACCAACCGCCGCTCGCTCGCGAGTACCTCGACACGATCGACCGACTCGGATTGACCTGATGACCGACATCGACACCGTCACCCCGACCGACGCGCCGGAGGCTGCGCCGCGCGAGCGCTTCGAGCTCGACGAGACCGGGTTCATGGAGGTCCCCAAGCGGTGGCGCCGCTTCTACCGACATTGGCGAGGGGCGGGCGACACGTTGGCACCGAACGAGGTCATCTGCCCGGTGTGCAAGGTGGTGATCCGCTCGACACGTGAGCTGCGCCCCGGCGACCGGGTCTACTGCATGCCGTGCATGTCGCGGCTGATCGTCGTCGTGGGCGACGGCGGCCGCCTCGAAGCCGACGTCGTGCACTGAGCCTCGCTCGCCGTTCCAGCCCGCCACCGGTTCTGTGCGCCACACTCCGCGTCAGTGTCCGAGGAGCATCCGCAATCGGCGATCGACCAAGCGGAGTGCGTCACTCGGCACGAACCCGAGTCGGTGCACGAGCCGGCTCTTGTTGACCGATCGGAGCAACTCGCATTGCACGTAGCACGTCTCGTCGAGCCCCGTCGTAGCGCCGGGTTCTACCTCGACGTGTAGCTCGAATCGCCGGTGCGTGGTCGTCATCGGTACGAGCACGACATAGGGGAACCTCTCCCCGAACTGCTCGGTGTACCCCACGACGAGCGCGGGCCGGATGTGGGCTGGCTCGTTACGGGCGGGTTCGCCGAAGTCCGTCAACCAGATCTCGCCGACCGCTGTCACCCAGCGACTCCGTCGGTCACCTCGGTTGCTTCACCGTCTGCCAGGTATCCCGCCCACTCGTCCGCGTCCTCGTGCATCTCGTCGATGCGGCGGCGTACCGATCGCGCCAGCTCCTCGCGCCAGAGCGCCTCAGCAGCATCGCGTGCAGCATCTTGAACGGAGGTCCCGCGTCGCGCCGCAAGCTCACTCAGCTCATCCCGAGTCGCAACCCGTACGCGAATGGTCGTTGTGTTCGCCGCTGCCATCCAGCGCAGTCTACTTGATGTAGACCGCGGTCTACATCAAGTAGACCGCGGTCAGCACCGCGTCATCGCGTTCGGAAGATGCTGTAGCCGCCAGGGCCGACGACACAGCCGAGAATGATGAGCACGAGGCCGAGGATCAGTTGCCCCTGGATCAGCTGGACGATGCCCACGACCACCAGCACGACGGCGATGACCCACAGAAGTGTTGCACTCACGATGACTCCTTTCATGGGCCCGCCCGGTTGACGGGGCCACGTGCGCAGCGGAGTACCTCGCCGGTCAGTGAACGAAACCTCATCCGCTCAGCGCAGCGTGGCGGCACCGACGACATCGAAGCGCAGCACCGTCGGTCTCGGCGAGGCCTGCGCCCGCACGACGACCGATCCCTCGCTGACCGACACATCGTGCGACGACCACGATCCGTCTGCATCGGCGACCCACGACGTCGTGCGGTCGCTCACGATGATCGGGAGCGCGACGTCGACGTCGCGATCGACCCAGACCCAGGCGAACACCGAGTCGCCGCGGGCGACGAAGCGCACACGCACGCCATCGACGTCGAACCGCGGGATCACCCACGGGCGGGTGTCGTGGAGGGCGACCCGCACGAGCGGCGCCAGCTCAGCGAGCCACTCCAGGCGCTCGATCTGCTCCGCGGGGATGGCGGCATCGCTCCCCCGCGGGCCGATGTTCATCATCACGTTGCCGCCGGTCGCGGCTGCGCCGACGAGGAGCTGTTCGAGCTCGGTTCGGCCGATGAAGTCGCCCGGCGTCGAGTTGCGGTTGTAGCCGAAGCCGTGGTCGAAGCCGCGCACGATCTCGAACGGGTCGCGCCGGATGTCGGTGAACTCGACGTACTCGGGCGTCTGGTATTGGAAGAACGGTGGCTTCGGCGGCACCAGACCGCCGGACTTCTTGGCGCTCTTGCGCAACGCCGCGTCGACCACGCGCGACAGCTTCGGACTCGCGACGATCCGCAGGGTGCGCCCGGTCGGCATCCACCGATCGTTGACGACCCCGTCGGGCACCCGTTGGAAGTAGTACTCGAACAGCCGGTCGAGGTCGTCCTTCGGGGCGGGCCAGCCGATGTCGTTCCAGAGCAGCGACGGGCGGTACCGATCGATCAGCTCGCGGACCTGGGCGTCCGCGTAGGCCGGGTAGGCGCCTCTCGGGATGGCCCGCAGGCCCGACCCGACGGTGCCGATCGGGGACGCGTCGAAGCTCCAGTCGTACGCGCCCGAGTAGTACACGCCGAACCGGAGGCCCTCGCCACGGACCGCCTCCGCGAGCTCACCGACGAGGTCGCGCTCGCTGAACCAACGCGGCCGAGCCGGGTTCGTGACCTGCGACGGCCACAAGCACCAGCCGTCGTGGTGCTTCGTGACGAGCACGACGTAGCGGGCGCCGGTGGCGGCGATCGTGCGTGCCCATCCGGTCGGATCCCAGCCGTCGAGCGCGGCGACGAAGTCGTCGGCGAACGCGGTGTACGGACGGTCGCCGTAGTGCTCGCGATGGAACGTCTCGACCGGGCTCCCAGGGAACCGCAGTGAGTTCTCGTACCACTCCGAGTACGGGATCTCGCTCAGCGGATGCGGGCCACCGTCGACCATCAGGTCGGTGATCGTCGACTCCGTCGGCGCGAACCCCGGCACCGACGCCGGGGTCCAGTGGATGAAGATGCCGAGCTTGGCGTCGGCCCACCACGCCGGCACCCGCGCGTGCCGGGACCGCAGCACCTCGCCCGCGTCCCCCGCTGCTTTGCGCCCCACTCTCGCCGCTCCCCCTACGAATCTGTGTCGGTCCGGATCGTCGGCGCCGTCAGCGCACGTCGAGCAGGTCGACGACGAAGACGAGTGTCTCGTTCGGGCCGATCACACCGCCCGCGCCCGCGGCGCCATAGCCCATGTGCGGCGGGATCGTCAGCGTGCGGCGACCGCCGACGCGCATACCCTGCACGCCGTCGTCCCAGCCCTGGATCACCTGGCGGCCACCGAGGCCGAACGTGAACGGCTCCATCCGATCCCACGACGCATCGAACTGCTCGCCGGTCGACCAGGCCACGCCGACGTAGTGGACCGTCACCGACGAGCCGACCACCGCCTCGGCGCCGTCGCCGACGGTCTGGTCATCGACCACGAGGTCGGACGGCGGTGTGCCGTCGGGGATGGTGACGTCGGGCTTGCGCATGGCGGACGAGGCTAGTGGGGCAGGTCGGGTGACAGACTGCGGCCATGCCCGGTGCGTTCCTCCATCCGTTCGCCAAGCCGACTCGCGAGTCGTTCATCACGATCGCCCGCGGGGAGGGTGCCCGCCTGTGGACCGCCGATGGCCAGGAGCTCATCGATGCGATGGCGAGCCTGTGGTACTGCCAGGTCGGTCACGGCCGCACCGAGATCGCCGACGCCGTCGCCCGCCAGATCGGCACGATCGAGGCGTACTCGTGCTTCGACCCGTTCACCAACGCGCCGGCCGAGGAGCTCGCGGAGCGGATCGCCGCCGTCTCCCCCATCCCCGATGCCCGGGTCTTCTTCGCCGGATCGGGATCGGAGGCAGTCGACACGGCGATGAAGCTCGCCCGCCTCGCGCACGTGCTCGACGGCCACCCCGAGCGGCGCCTGATCATCTCACGCACCCGCGGCTACCACGGCACCAACTACGGCGGCACGAGCGCGCAGGGCATCGCGCCGAACAAGGAGGGCTACGGCGAGTTGCTGGCCGACGTGGTGCAGGTGCCGAGCGACGACATCGAGGCATTGTCGCGCCTGATGGCCTCGCGTTCCGACGAGCTCGCCGCCATCATCAGCGAGCCGGTGCAGGGAGCGGCTGGCGTCTACCCGCCCGTCGACGGCTACCTCGCCGAAGCCCGCCGCCTGTGCGACCAGCACGGCGCGCTGTTGATCTTCGACGAGGTGATCACCGGCTTCGGCCGCCTGGGCACGTGGTTCGGGGCCGAGCACTACGGGGTCACGCCCGACCTGGCGACGTTCGCCAAGGGCGTCACGTCGGGCTACCAGCCGCTCGGCGGCGTCGTGCTCGGGCGCCGCGTGTGCGACGCACTGGAGTCCGACCCGTCGTTCTTCCTCCGCCACGGATACACGTACTCCGGCCACCCAACGGTGTGTGCGGCCGCACTGGTGAACCTCGACATCATCGAACGCGAAGCGCTGCTGCAGCGCGCCACGGCGATGGGTGGCCGCCTCGAAGCGGGCCTGCGGGCGATCGCTGCCGACGGGGCCGTCGACCACGTCCGCGGCGACGTCGCCGTGTTCGGCGCCGAGATGCACCCGAGCCACGACGCCGTCGCGGTGCGCGACCGGATGCTGGAGCTCGGCGTGATCACGCGCGCGATCGGCGCCGAGACGATCACGTTCTGCCCGCCGTTCGTCACCACCGACGGCGAAGTCGACCGCATTGTCGACACGTTCGCCACCGCCCTCGCCGACACCGCGCCCGACTGAGTAACAGAGGGGACGGGTCCCGCTGTTACTCGATCCGCCGATCGCCGGGTGCTCGGCAGCGCGCACCAGTCCGCGATGATGCTGCCATGACCGTGGACGCGCCGGTGTACAACCCGTTCGATCCGGCGTTCCGTGCGGACCCCTACCCGTTCTACGACCGGCTCCGCGAGGCGGCCGCCGCGCACGTGACCGCGCTCGACCTCGTCGTGCTCACGCGCTACGACGACGTCGCCAACGCCCTACGGAGCAACGACTTCTCCCGCGACATCGAGGCCAACGCGACGCCGCGAGACGGCGTCGCAAGGCCACAACGATCAGGCGCCAAGACGATCCTCAACCTCGACCCACCCGACCACACCCGCTTGCGACGGCTCGTCAGCAAAGCGTTCACGCCGACGGCGATCGAAGCACTGCGTCCGCGCATCGAGGTGCTCGTCGACGACGTTCTCGATCGCGCCGCCGAGCGCGGCACGATGGAGCTGGTCGACGAGCTCGCCTTCCCCGTGCCGTTCGAGGTGATCTCCGAGATGCTCGCCATCCCGAGCGACCGTGCCGACGAGATGCGAGAGTGGAGCCAACTCCTGACCGCTTCGCTCGAACCGACGGCGACGCCAGCGACGCTCGACGACGCCGCCAGTGCGGCGGTCAAGATGCGGGCGTACGTCAGCGGCGTCGTCGACGATCGCCGCCGCAACCTCGGCAGCGACGTGCTGTCGGCGCTGATCGTGGCCGAAGAGGAAGGTGAGCGGCTCACGTCCGACGAGCTGTTGTCGTTCGTCGTCCTGCTCTACGTGGCGGGGCACGAGACGACCGTCAACCTCATCGGCAACGGGATGCTCGCCCTCCTCCGCCATCCCGACGAGCTCGAACGGTGGCGCACCGACCCGGCGCTCGACGCCCACGCCGTCGACGAACTGTTGCGCTATGACGGGCCGGTACAGCACACGGTGCGAGTCGCCATGGTGCCGATGTCGTTCGGCGAAGGTGACGGGCGTGTCGAGGTCGAGCCGGGCACGACGGTGCTGTGCGTGCTCGGCGCGGCGAACCACGACCCTGCGGTGTTCGAGAACCCGCACACGCTGCGCCTCGACCGTCCCAACGCCAACCGCCACCTCGCCTTCGCCGCCGGCGTCCACTACTGCCTCGGAGCGTCGTTGGCGCGGCTGGAAGCAACGGTCGCCATCAGCCGCCTGATCCGCCGCTTCGACACGATCGAACTGCGCTCCGAGCCGACGTTCCGCGACCGCCTCACCATCCGCGGCGTCGACCGGATGGAGCTGGCGGTCTCGACGAGCGGGCGATGATCGTCGAGCACGACGCGCTGCGACACCACTGGTACGTCGTTGCCGAGACCGCCGACCTCGCTCCCGACGGCCGCCCGCGACCGCTCAGCGTCACGCTGCTCGGGAGCGACTACGTCGTGTGGCGAACCACCAGCGGAACGCTGAGCGCCGCACCCGACCGCTGCCCCCACCGCGAGGCACCGCTCAGCCTCGGCACCATCGAGGACGACTGCCTCGTGTGCGCGTACCACGGTTGGACGTTCGCCGCCGACGGACGTTGCATCTCCGTGCCGTCATCGGGCGATGGGCGATCGGTGGCACCGAAGGCGCACCTCCCCGTCGTTCACGTCGCGGAGCGCTACGGGCTCGTGTGGCTGTGCCCCGGTGATCCCGTCGGCGCCATCCCGACGATCGCGGCCGACGACGACCCGGCGTTCCGACGGATCAACAGCGGCATCCAGCGGTGGCACACGTCGGTGACGCGGATGACCGACAACTTCCTCGACATCGCCCACTTCCCATGGGTCCATCGCGGGACGTTCGGGATCGACGCCACACGGGTCGTACCTCCGATCGGCCTGGAGCAGCTCGACGACGACTTCTTCGGCTACCAGTACGAGGTGGAAGTCGGCAACGAAGCCGGCGCGTCGCAATCGGGCATCGATTCCCCGACCGTCACGAGGCGCATGACGACCGGCTACCACCTTCCGTTCACCGTGCGCTCGACGATCCATTACGAGACCGGACTCGAGCATCTGATCCTGTTGTGTTCGACACCGATCGATGCCGCCAACTCCTACTTCACGTTCGTCATCTGGCGCAACGACGACTTCTCCGTGCCTGCCGACGAGGCAATCGCCTTCGACCGGGCGATCGGCGAGGAGGATCGGGTGATGCTGGAGCGGATCCCCGGCGAGCTCCCACTCGACCTGCAGTCCACCGCCAGCGTGCAAGCCGACCGCGCCTCGGTCGAGTGGCGCCGCCAGCTCCGAGCCCTGCTCGAAACCCCGCGCCCATAAGCAACGGTCGGGTGGACGGGCCCCGGGCCGTTGCCTATTCGCCGTCGGTCTGGCGCAGGTAGGTCAAGGCGTCCCAGTAGTCGGTCCGCTGGGCCACGAGGCCGTCACGGACGGCGACGATCATCACGCCGCGGATGTCGATCGGGCTGCCATCGCTCGTTGCCGTCATGCGGTAGGAGACGGCGGCCGACGTGCCATGCGCGATCACCTGCTCGATGTCGTAGCGCAGCCCCGGGAACGAGGCGAAGAAGCCGGGCAGTCGCTGGCGGTACTCGTTGCGACCGACGCTTCCCGCGCCGAGCGCCGCTGTGTGCTCGTTGACGAAGTCGTCCGTCACCAGAGCAGCGACACGATCTGGTTCCCCCGACGACAGCGCGGCGAGGTACGCCTCGACGATCGCCGCGACGTGGGGCGCGGGCGGCACGCCGGGCGACCCGTGCCCGCTGGCGAACCCGACCTCCCAGGTGCCGTCGAGCATCGCCTCGATCTCGGCTCGTCGTGGCAGCGACGGCACGGCGCCCGGCCGAGTGGTCGCCAGCGCGCCAGCGGCGGCAGCGAACCGGACGGCGCCGGCCAGCCCGTCGCCAGCAGCCATCCGGGAGGCGAGCGCACCGCAAAACGCGTCGCCGGCGCCGGTCGTGTCGACCGGTTCGACCACGAACGCGTCGATGTGCTCGGTTCCACTCTCCGTGACGATGTCCGCGCCAGCGGCACCGCGGGTGACGATCACCGCCCGCGCGCCAAGTCGGCGCAGACGATCGACCCCGCCGAGCAGCTCCACCTCGTGCTCGTTGGGGACGATGACGTCGCACAGCGCCAGCACCTCCTCCGGCGCACGGTCCGCCGGCGCCGGGTTGAGGATCGTCGTCGCGCCCGCGTAGCGGGCCGCGCGCAGCCCGCCGACGACGGCGCCCACGTTCGTCTCGAGCTGGGCGAGCGCGACACGCGCCTGCGGCACCGTGTCGACGTTGACGTTCCCGTTGGCACCGGCGACGACGATGATCGAGTTCTCCGCCGCGTCGTCGACCCCGATCAGCGCTCGCCCCGACGGGGCGCCGGCGATCGTCGCCAAACCGGCGGCATCGATGCCCTCGCCCTCGACGACGGCCCGCAATACGTCGCCCGCCGGGTCGTCGCCGAGCGCGCCGACGAAGGCGACCGCCGCGCCCGCGCGCGCCGCGGCGACCGCCTGGTTGAGACCCTTGCCGCCCGGCATTTCGTGGAACGACGAACCGTGCACCGTCTCGCCAGGGCCGGGCAGCCGCGCCGCCGTCGCGACGAGGTCCAAGTTGAGGCTCCCGATGACGACGACGTCGAACACGCCGCAACTGTAGGAGCGACATCGTGACATGCCGTTTGACGGGTGCCGGGACCGGACAGGATGTGTGCATGCCGAGGGCCCTGCGCACCATCGCCAACCCGTTCACCCGCACCGCGATCATCGCCTTCGGGTGGGCGCACCGTCGAACCATCCTGCGCTGGGGGCGATCGTTCTGGGACGAGCTGCGCGCACCCCACCGCATCGAGCCCGCCCGCCTCGTGGTCATCGGCAAGGTGCTGTGGGCGATCACCCGCGACGACCGCCTCGCTCAAGCACGCCAGCTCCGGCGCGTGCGACTCGACGGCACGACACTCGTCGTCGACACGACGCCCGGCTGGAAGGGCACGGCTCGCCTCGTCGACGAGCTCGACGACATCTCGGGCATCACGTCGATCACCGACGGGAACGGCAATCTGCTCGCCGGCTCGATCCCGGCCACTGCGACGGGCTGAGTGGCGGGCTGTGGAAAAGAAGCAACGGCTGGGGCCCGTCCCCAACCGTTGCTTGGCCCTACTCGGCTGAGCCGCGGGCGGTGCCGACCGTCGGGGTCTCGTCCATCCGCACGAGGAGGCACAGCACGCGCCGGTCGTCGAGGCGATCCCACGTCTCCTCCGTCGGCCAGAAGTAGGAGATCGCATAGATCGACTCCGCGTAGCTGAGCCCGACGTAGCCCTCGAACGCACCGAGGCAGTTCTGTTCGGCCAGGTCCTCGATCACGAACCGGCCCGGGTGGTCGTCGCGGTCGACGTCGAACTGGTGGAACGCCTCGTACATGTGCACGTCGCCACACGGCACGACGGTGACCGACTCCAGCTGACCCTCACCGACATCTTCGAAGCAGTCGCCGACGCGGATCTTCTGACTGCCGACCTCGCCGCCCTCGATCACGGAGCCCGAGTCGTCGCGCGCCACATCCTGCATCCCCGGCGGATCCGAGACACAGCCCACCGTCACACCCGCGAGAAGCGCAAGGGCTGCGAGGGCGCGGCAACGACGGATCGACATCGCCTGCCGACGCTACCGACCGCCACACTCCCGCCACCGCCGATCCCGGTCGAGATCTTCCCGAGTTTCGGGAGGATTCCTACCGAGATCGCTGAGATCGTTCAGTGGGAGGTCAGGTGGAGGTCAGGTGGAGGAGGATCGCGGTCTCGGGGTGGAGGGCGGGGAGCTGGAGCCCGATCAACGCCAGCTGGGCGCCGGTGAGATCGACGCCGGCATCCCACCACCCGGGCGCGGCGCGATTGGGACCGAGGCCTCCGATCGGCGGCTCCGTCGGCACGGGTACGTGGGCGACGTGGTACCTCCGATCGGGATCGAGCCCCGGCAGGCGCAGCCGTGGCGGCGTGAGGCTCGGCGCGGTGACCAAGCGGGCGATGCTCACCACTGCCTCGGTGCGGTCGGGCGCGTACACGCCGTGGGCGGCGATCGACTCGTCGACGTCGAAGCGCACGACGTCGCCTCGGTGGAGCAACGGCCGGAAGCGCTTGTGCAGTGCGATCACCTGCGCCAGAGCATCGAGCTCGCGCTCGTCGAGGTCGAGCAGGTTCCACTCCACGCCGAGGTGGCCGAACATCGCTGTCACGGCCCGGAACGCGAGCGACTGGCGGCGCCGCGTGGTGTGCGCCCGCGGCGGGCCGATGTGGGCGCCCATCAGCTCCGGCGGCACGAGCATCGACGCGCCGCGCTGGATCGTCTGACGTTCCAGGGCGTCGTTGCAGTCGCTCGTCCACACGCGCACCGTGCGCCGCAGGATCTCGTGGTCGATGCGTCCGCCGCCCGACGCACACGACTCGAACTCCACGTCGGGATGGCGCTCGCACAGTTCGTCGAGCAGGCGGTACACGGCCAGCGTCTGGGCGTGGGTGCCCGCGGCGCCACGTTCACCGCTGGCCGCGACATGGTCGCGGTTCATGTCCCACTTCACGTAGGAGATGTCATGCTCGGCGAGCAGCGCGTCGAGTTGGGCGAGGACGTGCGCGAACGCATCGTCCCGGCCGAGGTCGAGCACGAGCTGGTTGCGTCCGAGCACCGGCTCGTACCCATCGGTGGCGAGCACCCACTCGGGATGGGCACGGAACAGGTCGCTGTCGGGGTTCACCATCTCCGGCTCGACCCAGATCCCGAACTCCATCCCGAGCCCGGTGACGTACTCGATCAGCGGCGTCAGCCCGTCCGGGTACACCTCAGGCGACACCACCCAGTCGCCGAGTCCGCGCCGGTCGTCGCGGCGCGACCCGAACCAGCCATCGTCGAGCACGAACCGTTCGACACCGACCGTCGCCGCCCGCTCCGCCAACCGACGCAGCGTCGCCTGGTCGTGGTCGAAGTAGACCGCCTCCCACGTGTTGACGAGCACCGGACGCGGCGACGTCGGATGTGTCGGCCGCGCCCGCAGGTGGTGGTGGAAGCGCTGTGTCGCCGACGTCAGACCGGCGTCGCTCCACACCGCGATCACCTCGGGCGTCCGGTACGACTCACCGGGCGCCAGCGAGACCTCACCCGGATGCAACAGCTCGCCGAGCTGGAGGAGGCGGCGTCCGTCGGCCAGGCGGTCGGCGAGCCACGTGTGATTGCCACTCCACGCGAGGTGCGCGCCGCGGACCTCGCCGTGCCACTCACCCCAGCCGGGCGTGCCGGCGAACACGAGCGGCGGGGTCTCGTGCGATGTGCGTCCGCGGCGGTTCTCCGCCACGTGCGCGCCGTTGACCCAGGCGCGGCGTTCCAGATGGAGCTCGCGGGTCCAGCGGCCGGTGAACGCGCCGAGCTCGGCGGCGTCGTCAGGCACCGGCAGCGTGATCGTCAGCGCGTCGACCAGATAGCGCTCGGACGCGTGCGTGTTCGTCACCTCCGCCCACACGACGAGGCAGTGGCGGGCCTCGAACGTGACCACGAGGTCGAGATCGGCGACGTCATCGCGGCATCGCACCACGAGCTGTTCGGCACCGTCCGCGGCGACGGTTACCTCGTGCGAGACCACCTCATGCGCGACCGAAGCGAAGCGCGGCGCCCAGTGCACGCCGCGGCGCCGATGGCCGAGCAGCCCCGGCCGTCCGGAGAACCCAGCGGCGTGCATCGGCACGACCGCCAGCGGGGCGACCACATCGAGCGATCCGTGGCCGCCCTGAGCTTGGGTTGCGACCAGCAACGCCCGCAACGAGTCGACGCCGTTCTCGTCGACGCCGCCGAGCGGAGCTCCCCAGTGCACGATCGTGGGCCCGCCATCGCCCACGGCAACAACGGCGTCGAAACCGACGCCGCGCAATCGCACCACGTCGACCGACGCCACGCCGGCGCCATCCCCCACCTGCTGCTCGTCGGGCATGCCGCACAGTCACACGTCGCCGGGAACACGGTCAAACCCGGCGCCATGCGCGATCCTGGCGGACAACATGACCACCATGGCGTTCCCCCGCCCACGCAGGCCGCTTCACCGCTCGCTCGCTGGCATTCCCGTGCTCGCATCTCAGCGATGATCGACGTGACCGAGACGCGCCGCGACCCCCACACCGGCACGGTCGTGCACGTTGTCGGCTCGCGCCAGGCGCGCCCGAACCTGCCCTCGACCGGTTGTCCCTTCTGCGTCGGCGGGCTCGAAGCGCCCGAGCCGTACGACGTACACCACTTCCCGAACCGATGGCCGGCGATGGACGGCGAGCGCTGCGAGGTCGTGTTGTACACCCCCGACCACGACGCCACGTTCTGGTCACTCGGCACCGACGGCGCGCGGCGAGTGATCGACCGCTGGGCCGAGCGCACCACTGCGCTCGGTGCCCGCGACGACGTCGAGTTCGTGCTCGTGTTCGAGAACCGCGGTGCCGAGGTGGGCGCGACGATCGCGCACCCGCACGGCCAGATCTACGCCTACGACCACGTACCGGCGCGCCCGGCGCGGCGGCTGGCTGCCGGCTGGCAGCCCGATCCCGACCCTGGCGAGCGTCGTGTACTCGACGCGCACGGATGGCGGGCGTGGGTGCCCCTCGCACCGACGTTTCCGCTGGCGATCGAGCTCGCACCGGTCGATCGGGTGCCGGACCTCGCGTCGATGGACGGCGACGTCCGCGACGGACTCGCCGCCGCGCTCGTCGACGTGCTGGCGCGCATCGACCGCCTGTTCGACACCGCGACCCCGTACATGATGTGGCTCAACCAGCGCCCGACGGTCACCGCCACGAGCACCACGTCCGGGAGCTCCGACCTCGCGGGGCTCGACGCGGCGTGGTTCAACGTCGAGATCGTCTCGCCCTGGCGCGCTCCCGGGATCCCGCGCTTCATCGCCGCCGCCGAGGTTGCCGGTGAGGAGTACTTCAACCCAGTGGTCCCCGAAGAGCTCGCCGCCCGGCTGCGCGAGGTCGGCTGATGCTCCCCGTGATCGGCGAGCTGCGACCCTGGGCCGACCCGGCGACGCTGCAACTGAAGCGCCTCCCGATGCACACGCCGCTCGTCGGGTTCCGGCGCCGGTCGCTCGACGGACCCTGGCGCTTCGAACTGTTCGATTCGCCCGACGACGTGCCCGCGGCGGCGATCACCGGCGCTCGCCGACGCGCTGTCGCGGTGGCCGTGCCAGGCAACTGGACGATGCAGGACATCGCACCGTTCCACGACCGACCGCACTACACGAACGTCCAGATGCCGTTCCCCGGACCGCCGCCACTGCTGCCCGAGCGCAACCCGACGGGTGTGTACCGGCGCACGTTCACCGTGCCGCGCACATGGCGGCGCGGGCGAGACCGGATCGTGCTCGGCGTCGACGGCGCCGAGAGCGTCCACGCCCTCTACGTCAACGGCACGTTCGCCGGCTACGGCACCGACAGCCGCCTGCCGAGCGAGTACGACGTGACCGATCTCGTCGTCGACGGCGACAACGAGGTGGCGATCGTCGTCGTCCGCTACAGCGCCCACAGCTACGTCGAAGATCAGGACCAGTGGTGGATGGCCGGCCTCCACCGGCCGGTGTGGCTCGAGGCGCGCCCGAGGGTGCACCTCGCCGACGTGCCCGTCGCCGTCGGCTACGACGACACCAGCGGGGCCGGGACCATCGAGCTCACGGCGGCGGTCGACTTCGGCGGCGCGCCCGAGCGCGGGTGGCACGTACGAGCGACGCTCACCGATCCCGACGGCGCCGACGTCGGTGAGCCGGTCGCCGCGGCGGTCGCCCACTCGCACCGCCGCGCCTACACGTTCACCGGGTTCCACGGCGAGGTCCGCTGGCACGTGCCCGACGCCCGGCCGTGGAGCGCGGAGATCCCCGACCGCTACACGATCACCGTCGAACTGTGCGACCAGCGCGGCCGGGTACGTCACGTCGAGACCATCCGCGTCGGGATCCGTTCCGTCGAGGTGCGCGATCGCCAGCTCCTCGTCAACGGTCGGCACGTGTGGATCTTCGGCGTCAACCGCCACGACCACCATCCCGACCGCGGCAAGGCAGTGACCGTCGACGACATCCGCGCCGATCTCGTGGCGATGCGGGCGCTCAACATCTCGGCGATCCGAACCTCGCACTATCCCGCCCGCCACGAGCTGTACGACCTGTGCGACGAGCTCGGCTTCTACGTCGTCGATGAGGCGAACATCGAAGCCCACGCCTACAACCGCAGCCTCGCCGACGACGAGCGCTACCGGGCGACATGGCTCGACCGCGGCGCTCGGATGGTGCAGCGCGACGGCAACCACCCGAGCGTGATCATCTGGAGCCTCGGCAACGAAGCGGGATACGGCACGAACGTCGACGCGCTCGCCGGATGGATCCGCCGCGCCGACCCCACGCGGCTACTGCACTACGAGGACGCCGTGCGTGTCGACGGGTGGATCGACGGCGGTCGGCCAGCCACCGACCTCGTCTGCCCGATGTATCCGGAGATCGACGAGATCCGCGAGTACGGCGAGTCTGGCGCGCCCGCCGGCGGCGACCGCCCACTCGTCATGTGTGAGTACAGCCACGCGATGGGCAACAGCAACGGCTCGCTCGCCGACTACTGGGACGTGATCACGTCGACGCCCGGCTTGCAGGGTGGGTTCGTGTGGGAGTGGAAGGACCACGGGCTGCGCCAGCACCTTCCCGACGGCTCGACCCGCCTCGCCTACGGTGGGCAGTTCGGCGAGGAGCCCCACGACGGCAACTTCGTCGCCGACGGGCTGATGTCGGCCGACCTCGACCCCCACCCGGCGACGCGCGAACTGACGTGGGTGTACCGGCCCGTCGTCGTGTCGATGTCGCCCGGTCGCGGTCGACACGCCGCCCGCATCGAGAACCGCCGGTCGTTCCGCGACCTCGCCGATCTGCGCGCGACAATCGTCGCCCGCCGCAACGGCGAGGAGGCCGCCCGACTCACGTGGGGTGTGCCGACGATCGCTCCGCACGCCACCGTCGAGGTGCCGCTCCCCGCGCTCCCTGACGGCATCAACGGCGTGGTCGTCGAGTGGCACGACGACACTGGGCGGCTCGTCGCCTGGGACGAGCTCGTCGTGCCCGCACCCTCGCGCCGCGCATCACCCTCGGCGAGTGTCGGCCGCTCGCCCGGCGCGCTCGTGCAGCCGCGACTGTGCCTGTGGCGTGCGCCGATCGACAACGATGGCTTCAAGCTGCTCCCGGACCTGAGCCGGTTCGGCGTCGGCAGTGCCGCGCTCGCCCGCTGGCAGGCCCTCGGTCTCGATGTTCACGACCCGGAGTCACTCGTCACCCACACGGTGCGCATCGACGACGACGGCACGTCCGTGACCTACCACCACACGGTCGACGTATCGCCCGAGCTCGACGATCTGCCCCGCATCGGTGTCACGTTCACGCTCCCCGCCGACTTCGGCGAGGTGCGCTGGTTCGGCCGCGGTCCGCACGAGAACTACCCGGACCGCAACCGCTCGGCGACGCTCGGCGTGTGGAACTCGGTTCCCGATGAGCTCCCCTACCTCGTGCCCCAGGAGTTCGGGTTGCGGACGGACTGCCAATGGATCGAGCTCACGTCGGCTTCGTCCGGCACGCTGCGCATCGATGCACTCGGCGACACGTTGCACTTCTCGGCCACGCACCACACCGCCGACGACCTCTACCGAGCGGCGACCGCCACCGACCTCGTGCCACGCGAGGAACTGGTGGTCCACCTCGACACCGCCCACCGCGGCCTCGGCACCGCCAGCTGCGGTCCCGACGTGCTCCCCGACTTCCGCATCCGCAGCGGTCGCTGGACGTTCGCCTACCGCGTCACCATCCTCCCCTGACCCCGACCCCGGGCTCACCCCCGAAAACCACCGACCACCTCAAATGTGTCCGTGCCATCCCGCCCAGCGACACGGAACGGACAGATTTGGGGTCCGAGAGCGTGACCGTGGATGTTAGGTGTGCCTATCATCAACGACCATGATCGAGACGGTGGACCAGTTGGAGCGCGTCGTCGGCGGTCGGCCGCGCACGTCGATGCTCAAGTCGATCCCCGTGCTCGACGAGCACTGCCGGGCACTGTTGGCTGCATCGCCGTTCGCCGTGGTCAGCTGGGTCGCCGACGACGGCATCCACACCACGGTCGTCGGTGGCGAACCGGGACACACCCGGCCCGTGGACGAACGGACGCTGCTCCTCGCAACGGAGCGGATCCCACCGGTCGGAGCACCCGCCGGCCTGCTCGTGCTCGTCCCCGGCTACGGCGAGACGCTGCGCGTCAACGGGCGCGTGTCGGCCGGCGAGGGCGTCGTCGTCGACGTCGACGAAGCGTTCCTCCACTGCGCCAAGGCGATCTTGCGCTCCGAGCTGTGGAGCCCACCTTCCACCACGCTCGCCGGCGACGCCACCTGGCGGGACCTGCTCGCGGTGTCGCCCTTCCTCACGCTCGGCACCGTCGATGGGGGCGGACACGCCGACGTGAGCCCGAAGGGCGACCCCGCGGGGTTCGTCGTGGTGCTCGACGACGACCACGTGCTGATCCCCGACCGCCCCGGCAACCGCCGCACCGACACGATGCACAACCTCCTCGAGGATGATCGCCTCAGCGCGGTCGCGTTCGTGCCCGGACACGACCGCGTGCTGGAACTGCGCGGCACTGCCGAGATCACGGGTGACCAGACGCTGCTCGCCCGCGCCGCCGTGCGCGAACGCGTCCCCAAGGCCGGCATCGTCCTCAACATCACCGACCGCGAGCTGCGCCACGAACCCGGCCTCGAGCGCGCCCGCCCGTGGGACGCGGGGCGTCACGTCGACTCGACGACGCTCCCGAAGGCGAGCTGCATCTGGACCGACCACGTGAAGCTCAACGACGAGCCCGGCCTCGTCGCCCGCGTCGCCCGCAAGGCGGTGTCGCCCGGACTGATGGAGAAGGGCCTCGCCCGCGACTACGAGAACAACCTGTACTGACCCGCCGGTGTCGGCGATCTCGGTAGCGATCTTCCCGCGACGCGCAACGATTCCTACCGAGATCGGCCAAACCGCGGTTGCCGATCGGGTGGGTCGGGCACACTGGGGTGATGGCCGAGGGAACGTACATCGAAGCCGGCGGGTTCAAGCGCGACACCAACTACATCGAAACGAGGATCACGCGCGACGGTCGAGACGGGTTTCCCGTCGAAGCCGGGCGCTACCGGCTGATCGTCGCTCGGGCGTGCCCGTGGGCGAACCGGGCGATCATCGTGCGTCGCCTGCTCGGGCTCGACGACGCGATCTCGATGGGGTTGTGCGGGCCGACACATGACCCGCGGAGTTGGACGTTCGACCTCGACCCCGGCGGGCGCGACCCCGTGCTCGGGTACGAGCGGTTGCAGGAGGCGTACTTCGCCCGCGACCCCGAGTACCCGAAGGGGATCACGGTGCCGGCGATCGTCGACATCCCGACGCGCGCCGTGGTCACGAACGACTTCGCACAGATGACGATCGACTTCTCGTTGGAGTGGAGCGAGTTCCATCGCACGGGTGCGCCGGAGCTGTATCCCGAGCACCTGCGCGACGAGATCGACGAGGTCAACGCGCTCGTGTACCAGGAGGTCAACAACGGCGTCTATCGCTGCGGGTTCGCCGGCGAGCAGCAGTCGTACGACGCCGCGTACGAGACCCTGTTCGCCCGTCTCGATTGGCTCGACGAGCGCCTGTCGACGCAGCGCTACCTGGTCGGCGACACCATCACCGAGGCCGATGTGCGGCTGTTCACCACGCTCGCCCGCTTCGACTCCGTGTACCACGGCCACTTCAAGTGCAACCGCCAAAAGCTCAGCGAGTTCGGTGCGCTGTGGGCGTACGCCCGCGACCTGTTCCAGACCCCGGGCTTCGGCGACACGATCGATTTCGATCAGATCAAGGACCACTACTACCTCGTCCACCGCGACGTGAACCCGACCGGGATCGTTCCCCGCGGCCCCGACCTGTCGAACTGGCTGACGCCCCACGGCCGTGAAACCCTCGGCGGTCGACCGTTCGGCGACGGCACCCCACCAGCGCCGTAACGTCGTGGCGAGCCTTCAGGTTTCCCAGGGGCGCTGGTCGAGGAGGGAGCGGGTGGCGTCGTCGGCCGGATAGAGCGTCTCGATCGACAGCTCGGAGAGGTTGACGTCGTGGGCGGCGGTGAACGTGGTCGTCGTCGACAAGAACGCGATCTCCCCGTCGATGTCATCGAAGCGCAACCGCACCGGCAGCACGACGTCGGCGGTGACGGGAACCCGACGCCCGGCCTCAGGCGCGTAGCCGACGCACTCGTCGATCAACTCGGCAAGCGCGACGTCGTGCGTCGTCGCCAGCACGTGGCGCATGTGCCACAGCAGCTGGGCGGCGAACTCGTCGAAGTTGGTGGCGTTGCGGGCGAGCCCGGCCGGATGCAGGCTGAGCCGGGCGATGTTCACCGGCGGCGCGAGCAATCCCGGATCGATGCCGCGACACAGCCAGAACGCGGCGGCGTTCGCATCCACGAGGTTCCAGCGCGAGTCGATGACCGTCGTCGGGTTCGGGTCGTTGCCCGCGAGCACGAGCGAGATCACGTCGCGCACCGCGCCCATCGCCGCGTCGGTCAGATCGACGTCGCTGTACACCGGAGCGAACCCGGCCGCGAGCAGCATCTCGTTCGTCGCGCGTTGGGGCATCTCGAACTCCTGGGAAAGGTAGAGCAGCAGCTCGCGGCTCGCCCGCGCCCGTCCCGTTTCGACGCAGGACAGGTGGCGTGTCGACACGCCGGTACGGCTCGAGACGTCGAGCTGGCTGAGCCGGCGGCGGAGGCGCCACTCGCGCAGCACGCCGCCGGGGTGAGATGCGCTGCGGTGAGGTGAGATGGTCGTGACCACGCACCTCACCCTACGAACGGCGCCGAACGGGATCCATGACCTATGAGGTCATGGGCAACGAGGCGGGGCGACGTGTTCAGCGCACCACGGCAACGGGGACGTTGCTGTGGGCAGCCACCGACGTGCTCGTCGAGCCGAGGATCAATCCCCTGAACCCGCCGCGCCCGCGGGTACCGACGACCACGAGGTCGTAGGCATCGGCGGCCTCGATGAGCGCTCGACTCGGCGACTCTTGCACGACGAGCGCTTCGACGCGGACGCCAGCGGGCGCATCGCCTGCCGCGACCATCACCTTGTCGACGATCGCACGGGCACCGATCTCGAAGTCTTCCATGTGGCTGGCGATCACGCCGGTGATGTCCCACGCCATCGGGTAGATCGACCAGGCGTGCATCGCGGTCACCGCCTCCACACCGGGGATCGAGTATGCCCAGCGCAACGCCCGCACCGACTCGCTGTCGCCGTCGTCGAGACGATGATCGTCGACGCCGACGAGCACGCGTCGCGGCGTCCGCGGCTGGCCACCGCGCACGACCACCACCGGGCGCGTCGCCTGGTGCAACACGTGATTGGCGGTCGAGCCGAGCATCAGCGACACCTGACCGTCGCCACGGTGGCCGACGACGATGAGGTCAGCGTCGGCTCCTTCGGCCACGATCGCCGGCCCGGGGCGGTCCTGCACGAGCCGGCCGCTCACACGTGCGTCACCGGCCGCCGCGACCAACCGATCGAGCTCCTCCTGAGCGATCGTGCCGTAGTCCTCGTCGGGCAGCGGGACCATCGCCACGGCATACGACGGGTAGATCGTCACCGGGTTTGCCCAGGCGTGAACGGCGACGATCTCATCGTGTGGGCCAGCCGCGAGGAGCGCCCACTCCAGCGCCTGCCGGGCCTCCGGGCTCGAGTCGAGCCCGACGACGATCTTGCGTGCTGCGGTCATCGCTTCCTCCTTCGGGCGGGGTGATCCCGCACTTCGATTGTGCCGACCGTTCCCCATGCTCAGCAGGGTCGAACGTCCCGACCTCGAGTCGAGAGCCCGGCCGAGGAGTGCCGGACGAGTGCTCCCGTGCGCGACACTCCCCCGATGAACTTGCGCGAGCTCATGACCATCCGCGTCGAAGTCGACCCGATGGTGTCGTTCGGACGCTTCCCGCTCGGCGAGCGGCGGCTCATCACCTTCGCGTCAGGCACGTTCGATGGACCGGAGATCCGCGGCACGGTCGCCCCGGGCGGCGTCGACTGGCAGCTCGCGCTCGCCGACGGAACGCTCGAGATCCGTGCCCACTACGCACTCGTCACCGACGACGGTGACCCGATCGAGGTCGTGTCGGAGGGCGTGCGAGCCGCATCGCCCGACGTGATGGCGCGCCTTGCGGCCGGTGAGACCGTCGACCCGAGCGAGTACTACTTCCGCACCCACATCCGGATGAGCACGAGCTCGCCGCGGTGGGATCGTCTCAACCGCACGCTCGCCGTGTCCTGGGGGGAGCGCATGGCACGTGGTGTCGCGATCCACGTCCACGAGGTGCTCTGAACGATGGGACCGATCGTCGTCGCCGGTGGCGGCATCGGCGGGCTCGTGACCGCCCTCAGCCTGCACGACGACGGGCACGACGTCACCGTCTACGAGGCGGTCGACGACCTGCGCGCCCTCGGCGTCGGCATCAACCTGCTTCCCCACGCCGTGCGCGAGCTCGACGCACTCGGTCTGCTCGACCAGCTCAGCGCGGACTCTGTGGCGCCCACCACCCTCGCCTACTTCACCAAGCGTGGCGAGCCGATCTGGGACGAGCCGCGCGGGCTCGCCGCCGGGTACCGCTGGCCGCAGTTGTCGATCCATCGGGGCACGCTGCACCGGATCCTCGTCGATGCCTGTCGCGATCGTCTCGGACCAGATTGCCTGCGTCTCGGGCACCGTCTCGTGGACATCATCGACGAGACGAGTCCGGCCGGTTCGGTCACGGCGCGCTTCGAGCGTCCCGACGGCACGGGCGTCGACATCGCCACACCGTTGCTCGTGGCGGCTGACGGGATCCACAGCGTCGCCCGTGGCCGCCGCTACCCCGACGAGGGGATGCCCCGTTGGAACGGCGCGTGGCTGTGGCGGGGACTCACGACGGCCCCGCCGGTGCTCGACGGGCGGACGATGATCTGGGCCGGGCACCCGCGCCAGAAGTTCGTCGGCTACCCCGTCGCCGACCTCCCCGACGGTCGGCAGCTGTTCAACTTCATCGCCGAGCTGCGCACCCGCGACACAGAGTTGGGTGACACAGGTTCGGGCGACGCGGAGCTGGTCGAGCGCGAGGACTGGAACCGAGCGGGCATGCTCGAGGAGTTCATCGCCCCGTTCGAGGACTGGCGCTTCGAGTGGCTCGACGTCCCCGCGTTGATCCGGTCGGCGCCGGGCACGTTCCGGTTCCCGATGGTCGACCGTGACCCGGTGGACCGCTGGACGTACGGTCGCACGACGCTGCTGGGCGACGCCGCACACCCGATGTACCCGATCGGGTCGAACGGTGCCTCCCAGGCGATCCTCGACGCTCGCGTGCTGACCGGCTGCTTGCGGGCGTTTCCGGACGACACCCCCGCCGCGCTGACGCGCTACGAGGCGATCCGGCTTCCGGCGACCGCACAGATCGTGCTCGCCAACCGCGGGCTCGGCCCCGAGCTCCCGATGCAGCTCGTCGAGGAACGGGCACCGCACGGCTTCGACCGGTTGGCGGACGTGATCACCCCAGCGGAGATCGCGGAGGCCACCGACGGATACCGGCGCACGGCAGGCTTCGCCCTGGAGGCGCTCGCTGATGGTGTGTCGCTCGCCGATCGCGATTACCACTGCTGATCAACCGGCTCGGATCTCGCTGGCGGTGCCAGACTGCACCTATGGGCGCGGTGAACCGTCAGGTGTTGCGATCGGAGCGCTCGACGGAGGCACTGCTCGACGCCGCGGCAGAGCTGATCGCCGAGGTCGGGTTGGCGGCGATGACGTTCGCCGCCATCGGCGAGC
>CAZQCP010000014.1:0-40398 GCA_964592115.1 uncultured Ilumatobacteraceae bacterium | reverse complement strand
ACGTCCACAAGGAGAACAACGTGCTCTTCCCGATGGTCGTGCAGATGGAGTCGGCGCGCACACTCGGCGTCGGCTGACGGTCCGCGCGCCGTCAGGCGTGGCCTCAGACGCCGGCGGGAGCCGCGTCGGCCAGCACTCCCTGGGCGACCGGTCTCCGGTATTCCGGGGCGGAGGCGGACCGCGCGCCACAATGTGCCCGGGAGATCGATATGGCACAAGCACCGAGGCCAGTGACTGCACCGCCAGCACCACCTGCAGCGACTCGGCAACGGTGGTTGTTGCCGTCACTCGTCGGCTACCAGCGGTCGTGGGTGCGCAGTGACGTCATCGCCGGGCTCACCGTGTGGGCGGTGCTCGTGCCCGAGGCCTTGGCGTATGCGTCGATTGCCGGCGTGTCGCCGGTCATAGGTCTGTACGCCGCGCCACCGGCGTTGCTGTTCTACGCGTTGTTCGGCAGCTCGCGTCATCTCGTGGTCGGACCGATGTCGGCCACGGCCGCACTGTCGGCAGCGGCGGTCGCCGACCTCGCCACCGGCGGTCCTGACGACGTGCTCGCGTTCACGACGGTGCTGGCGCTGATGACGGGGTTGTTGGCGATCCTGGCCGGCCTCGCGCGCCTTGGCTTTCTCGCCAACTTCATCTCCGAGCCGGTGCTGAAGGGCTTCATCATCGGCCTCGCGTTGACGATCATCATCGGCCAGGTCCCCAAGTTCCTCGGGATCGACAAGACGCCGGGCGACTTCTTCGAGCAGCTCTGGGGCGTCATCCGCCACGTCGGCGACACGCATGGGTGGACGCTCTTCGTCGGCCTCGCCTCGCTGGCCGTCGTCGTCGGATTCCGCAAGTGGCTTCCCGTCGTGCCGGGATCGCTCGTCGCCGTCATCGTCGCCGTCATCGCCGTGCAGTGGTTCGACCTCGACGAGCGCGGCGTCGAGATCGTCGGCGCGATCGACAGTGGTCTCCCGCGGATCGGCCTCCCCGAGGGCCGTGATGCCAGCGACTATCTCAACGCGATCGCGTCCGCAGCAGGGATCATGCTCGTCGGGTTCGCGGAGGGCCTCGGTGCGGCCAAGACCTACGCGTCGCGGGCCCACTACGACATCGACGCCAACCGGGAGCTACTCGGACTCGGCGCTGCCAACGCGGCGTCGGGGTTCAGCGGCGGCATGGTCGTGAACGGCAGCCTGTCGAAGACCGCGGTCAACGGCGGTGCCGGCGCGAAGTCGCAGGTGTCGGGGCTGGTGGTGGCCGTGTTGACGATCGTGACCCTGCTGTTCCTCACCGGCCTGTTCGAACAGCTGCCCGAAGCGACGCTTGCCGCCGTGGTCATCGCGGCGGTCGTCGAACTCGTCGACGTCGCCGCGCTGCGCGAGCTGTACCGCTTGTACACGACCCGGCTCGGACGCATCTACGGAGCGGCCGCCCGACCCGACTTCATCGCCGCGACCGCGGCCTTGATCGGCGTCCTCGTGTTCGACACGCTGCCCGGGCTCGTCATCGGCATCGTCGTGTCGATGCTGCTGTTGCTCTATCGAGCGTCGCGCCCCCACATCGCCGAGCTCGGTCGCGTCCCTGGCGGTGGCGACCAGTACAGCGACATCGACCGTCATCCCGACAACACCACCGAGCCCGGCATCGCCGTGTTGCGCGTCGAGGCCGGGATGTTCTTCGGCAACTCCGACGCGATCCGTGAGGCGGTCAAGGCTCGTGCGTCCGCTCCGGGCACGACCGCCGTCATCATCGACGCCGAGTCGGTGCCCTACGTCGACATCACCGCCGTGCGCATGCTCGAAGAGCTGGCCGACGATCTCGGCCGGGCCGGCCAACGGCTCGCGCTCGCCCACGATCTCGGCCAGGTCGGTGACCTGCTCGCCGCCACGGCGGACGGCCATCTGAGTGTCTACGCATCGATCCCCGAGGCACTTGTGGCGCTCGTGGCGCTGCAGTCAGGTGCCGCCGGCGCCGAGGCGGACTCGCCGGGCGGCGACGCTCAGCGGTAGGCCTTGCGCCCCTGCGACCCGGCCCCGAACCATCCGGCGAGGTCGGCGAGGAACCCGAACACCACGAACACCCAGCCGAACCCGTTGATCGGGTCGCCCCAGGCATTCATCACGGAATAGGCGACGGTCGTGTACGGGAGGAAGATCCAACCGGCAAATCCGATCCAGAAGCTGTCGAACGCCTTGTCGTTCCAGTTCGAGAACATCTCGATGAGCACGAGCGAGAACCGTGGAAACACGGCCCCCAGCAACAACACGAGGCATCCGCACACGGCTCAGGCGCCCGGTCGGCGGGTCGGCGGGGTCGGCGGATCGATGTGCACACGGGAAGTATTGCCGACTCCGGATTGTGGTGGCACAATCGAACGCATGTTCCTTCAAGGATCACTGTTGGCCATGGGTGAGATCGCCGTGGACCCGGCCGTACCCATCCGCCGAGTCGCTCTCGACGACACCTCGTGGGTCGACGAAGCACCGAACTGGATCGCCGGCGCCGACGGCCTCTTCCACGAGCTGATCGAGTGGTCGACGTGGACCCAACGGCGCGGTGTGGCGATGTACGACCGGCTCGTCGATGAACCGCGCCTGACGTCGTGGTGGTGCGCCGAATCTGGGGTTCCCGAGGTGTTGCCGATCCTGTCCGAGATTCGCGCTGCCCTGACCGAACGCTACGACGTGGCGTTCGACTCGATCGGCTGCAACCTCTACCGCAACGGCGCCGACTCGGTTGCCTGGCACGGCGATCGCCATCGCAGCCACGTCATCGATCCGATCGTCGCCATCGTCAGCGTCGGTGAGCCGCGACCGTTCAAGCTGCGCCCGCGCGGCGGCGGAGCGTCGCGAACGTGGGAGCTCGGGCGCGGTGATCTCTTGGTGATGGGAGGTGCCTGCCAGCACGATTGGGAGCACAGCGTCCCGAAGGTGCGCGTGGCGGGACCACGAATGTCGATCACGTTCCGTCACGGCGCTCGGTTCGGGGCCGAGTCGGGTGTCTCGTAGGTGTCGCCGCGAGCTACCGTCATCAGCACCCATGGGAGACACGATCCGGCTGTTCATCGTGGACGACCACGAGGTGGTGCGTGACGGGCTCGCGGCCCTGTTCGACGCGCAAGGCGACATCGACGTCGTCGGCACCGCCGGCACGGTGCACCAGGCGGTCGAGCGGATCATCGCCCTACGGCCCGACGTGGCGCTCGTGGACATGCAGCTCCCCGATGGCAGCGGTGCCGAGATCGTCGCCGCGGTGACCGAGCGCAGTCCGGACACAGCATGTCTGGTGCTGACGTCGTTCACCCAGGACGAAGCGCTGTTCCAGGCCGTGCGAGCGGGGGCCGCCGGCTTCGTCCTGAAGCAGATCCGATCCAAGGAATTGGTCGATTGCGTCCGCAGGATCGCCGACGGCGAGACGCTGATCGACGAGGCGGCTCGGGACCGCGTGCGCGATCGGGTCGACCTCGGCGAGAGCGACCCCAAGCTGGCGTCGCTGAGCCCGCAGGAGCGGGTGCTGCTCGGTCACCTTGCGGCCGGCATGACGAACCGCGAGATCGCTGAGGAGATGTTCCTCGCCGAGAAGACGATCAAGAACTACGTCTCGAACCTATTGCTCAAGCTCGGGATGGAGCACCGCAGCGGCGCCGCCGCCTACGCCGCCCGCATCCAAGAGCGCAAGAGCCTGGTGTTCGAAGAGCCCGACGATCGAGGCGGGCCCATCCGCTTCTGAGCTCATGAGCTACTGAGCGTTGCCGTCGTTCGAATCGGTGCCGTTCAGCGGGACCATCCAGTGAACGACGGTGCCACCTGCTGTGGCCGGACGCATCGTGAAGCTTCCGCCCAGCTCGAGTGCCCGTGCCTGCAAGCTGACGAGGCCGAGGCCAGCTGTCGGGTGATCGGGCGGGCCGACACCGTCGTCGACGACGGTCAGCGACAGGTGGCCGCCCTCGACGGCCACGATGACTTCGACCTTCGATGCGCGGGCGTGGCGAGCGATGTTGGACAACGCCTCGCGGATCACCGCCAACGAGATGTCGACGAGCTTGGGCGGAACGCACCGATCGACGTCGTCGCCCACGGCGACGCGGGCCTGCAACCCGGCGGGCCGGGTCATCTCCTCGGCGAGGTTGGCGATCGAAGTGCGCAGGCCGTGCTGATCGTCGCTCGTCTGCAACTCGAAGATGGTCGAGCGGATCGAGCGGATCACCTCGTCGAGGATGTCGATCGTTTTGGCCAGGTGTCCGCCGATGGCGCCGCCAGCCTGATCGGCGAGGGCCTGCAAGCGGAGGCCTTCGGCGAACACCGACTGGATCACCGTGTCGTGCAGGTCGCGGGCGATCCGTTCATGGTCGTCCATGATCGACACCCGGATTGCGGCGGCGTGCGCCTCGTGGCGCGTCGAGATCAACTCGAGCGCCACGCCGATCAGGGTCGCGAACTGCTCGCAGGTCTCAGCATCGATCGGTTCGAACGAGGGTGCGCCGTGCTCGCGGGCGACGACGAGGGCGCCGCGCCCGCTCGTGGTGAGCGGGGCCGCGATCCACGGCCCGGTCGAGCCCGAGCCGACGATGTCGGCCAACTCGTCGACCGCGCCCTCGCCGGTGCGGACCCCGGGGCGCGGCGGGATCGGCGGACCGGACAGCGTCACCACGGTCGCATCCGAGTGCTCCCCGGCGAGCTCGACGACGGTCTCCACCGTGGCAGCTCCGTCATCGACGACGACCCACGCGCTGGTGGCGCCGACGAGTTGGCGAGCGAGGCGCACGGAGAGCACCAGGATCTCGTCGCGGTCGTGGCCCGCAGCGAGCGTGCCGAGGACCTCGTTCGACGCGGTGAGGCGGTCGATCAACCGGCGTCGAGGTGAGATGTCGCGGACGAACGCCGCCGTCAAACCTGCAGCCCCTTGCATCGGCACGAGGGCCACCTCGACCGGGATCTCGCTCCCGTCGCGTCGCCGCGCCCGCAGTTCGAGCCCGACACCCATCGGCCGCGCTCGCGGCGCGGTGGCGTAGTTCGTCATGTGCTTGTGGTGCACGGCCCGCGCGCTCTCGGGGAGGAGCGTGTCGATGGCCGCATCGATGAGCTCGGCGGGCAAATAGCCGAGCACGTGCTCGACAGAGCCGTTGGCGTGGATGATCGTGCCGCTGGCGTCGACGACGATGACGGCGTCGGGGACGTCGGCGACGATACGCGCCATGACGTCGTCGCCGAGCTCGTGAGTCGACACTGGTCTCTCCTTCGCTCGTGCTGGCTCGCGATGGAGGGTACCGGTACCGATACGGCCGGGCGCAGACGGGCACAATGGCGTCATGCGTGCGTGGGCGTGGCTGCGGGCCTACCGGCGAGCGTGGCTCCCCAAGGACCTGCTCGCGGGGCTGACTGCCGGCGCGGTCGTGATCCCGCAGGCGATGGCGTACGCGACGATCGCCGATCTGCCGACACAGGTCGGGTTGTACACGTGCATGGTGCCGATGGTCGTCTACGCACTGTGCGGTGGGTCGCGGGCGATGTCGGTATCGACGACGTCGACCATCGCCGTCCTCACCGGGTCGACACTGCTGGCCGCCGGAGTCGCCGCGGGCGCCGACGATCCGGCACGTTCGCTGGCGACCTTGACGTTGCTCGTCGGGCTGATCTTGTTCCTCGCCCGCCTGCTGCGGCTCGGTTCGTTGATCGACAACATCTCCGACGCGACGCTCACGGGGATCAAGGTCGGTGTCGGTCTCACGGTTGCTGCGGGGCAGTTGCCGGGCCTGCTCGGATTCAGCGGCGACCCGTCTGCGGACAACTTCGTCGCCGAAATGCGGGCGGTCATCGACCATTTCGACCAGGTGAGCTGGACGACCGCCGCGCTCTCTGCCGGCACGATCGGGATGATGCTCCTCCTCCGCCGCGTCGCACCCGCTGTCCCCGGACCGCTCGTGGCGGTCATCGGCGGGATCCTCCTCGTTTCACTGGCGTCGATCGACGAGCACGGTGTGGCGCTCATCGCGCCCATCCCGTCCGGGCTACCCACACCGGTTGTTCCGACGCTCGACAACGTCGACGGCCTCATCGCCGGTGCGCTGGCGATCGCGATCATGGCGTTCCTCGAGACGCTCGCCGTCGCTCGCGCCGTGCGGCGTCCTGACGAGCCGCCGATCGACAACGACCAGGAGATGTTGGCGAGCGGGCTGGCCTGTGGCATCGGCGCATTTTTCAGGGCGATGCCGTCGGCCGGCGGATTCTCCCAGACCGCCATCAATCAGCGTGCCGGTGCGAGGACGCAGCTCAGCGGGCTCGTCACCGTGTCGCTCGCGGTGTGTTGTGCCCTGTTTCTCGGCGGTGTGTTGTCGAAGCTGCCCCAGGCGACGCTGGCGGCGATGGTCGTCGTCGCAGTCGTCGGTCTGATCGAGCCGGCACGGTTCGTGGAGTTCTGGCGGTTGAGTCGTATCGAGTTCTGGGTGGCGGCACTCACCGCGGTCGCCGGCCTGCTGCTCGGGCTCCTGGCCGCGGTGCTCGTGGGCGTCGTGTTGACCTTGTTCCTCGTGATCGTCGAGCTCGACCGCATCGGCGTCACCGAGCTCCGCCCCACGGCCACCGGCGACGACGTCGTGGTGGCGGCAGCAAGCGCCGCCCGCCCGGTCGACGGGCTCCTGGTCCTCCGCCTCGACGGGCCGCTGTACACGGCGAACGTGCGCTCCGTGAACCGCACGATCCTCTCCGTACTCGATGCCCGCGGCGACGTGCGCGTCCTGGTCATCGACTGCACAGCGATCAACCATCTGCCGGTCACCGTGATCAACGTGTTCGCCGACTTGCGCCGCGAGCTCGAACAGCGCGGGGTCGAGCTGTGGCTGGCGGCGCTGCGTCAAGATGCGATGCGCACCGCGGAGCAGACAGCGGGCTGGGTCGCACTGGACACCGAACGCCGTGTCCACCCGACGGCGCTCGCCGCGCTGCGCGCCTACGTCGCCGCTGACCGGCAGGCCGGGAGTGCAGACGGCTGATCGCCGGGCGCGCTCACGTCGGGTCGTGAGGCTCGGCATGGGTGACGAGCCAGGTGGTGGCGTCGTCGTACGCGGCGATCGCTGCGGCACCAACGAGGAGCGTCGCCGAAAAGTCGCTCAGGTGGGGGAGCGACGGCACCGGGAGACCGCGCGGGATGTCGCCGGTGTCATCCACGCGGATCACGCTGTCGAGCCCGGCCACCGCGGTGGGCGACACCGGCGACGACCATGAACGCACCGGCGAGCACCGTGAGCAGCACGATCGCCCGCTCACGCTCATCGGCGTCCAGTCCCGAGATCGACGACCCGGCGGCGCCCGAGTGCAGCACACGAGCCACCGCTCGCGGGACACGCCGGCGCGGGATCAGCGCGGGATCAGCGCGGGATCAGCGCGGCGTCACGGCGGCGTCAGCACCGATGGATCAGCGACGTGGAAGCGTCGGCCCGTGACCGTGGTCGGTGTGATCTTCACGACACTCGGCTTGGGCGTGTCCACCCATGGGAACAGCGGCAGATCGTCGGCCGCGAAACGTTCGTCGATGCGCTCGATCTCGGTCGCCCGCCCCTTCACGACGACGCTCCAGACCGTCGCGGTCGCGGCATCGTGGCCATCGATCTCCAAGGCGACATAGCCGTTGAGTACCGCCCCGGCGAGCTTCGTTCCGGGCCCGCTGCGGAACACGATCGTGTCGACGCCGCCGAACTGCTGGGTGACGAGGTAGTTCACCGGGAAGATGTCGGGCTGGCCGGCGATGTCGACCGCCAGCCGGCCGAATGGGTGATCGCGAAGGAGGCGCCAGCACTCGGCCTCGTCGAGGACCTGGGTGACGTGGTCGTTCATGCCTCCATCACATCGCTCGCGGCGCAGCGTGGCCAGGGTCGAAGGTCACGTCTTCGCACCGGAGCGGGCGGCGACGAGCAGCGCGGCGAGCGTCACGAGCGCAGTCGCGGTCAGTGCGACGTTGCCGGGAGCGTCGCGTTCGGCGAGCGCGACCACCGTGAGCCAGGTCCAACAGGTTGCAGCCGCGACCGCGAGCGAGCGGCGGCCCCATCGGGCGAAGACCGCGATGTCGACGGTGACGGTCGGTGGCGTGACCGCGAGCAGCGCGACGATCGCATGGACCGCGTACAGCGCGAGTGCCACAGGCACCGCCGCCGCAGTCGTTCGGTCATCGACGCCGAACGTCCACTGGGCCAGCACGAGCGCCGCGGTGGCCAGCGCGATGTGCGAGTCGGGACGGACGACGGCGGCGATCGCAGTCATCGTGACGACGATCGGAATCAGCGGTGTGGTGCCACCAGCGACGATCTCGGTGATCACCGACGCCGTCAATGCTGCGGTCACGGCGCCGACGGCCAACGCCCAGCGTTGCGCGGACGTGACCGCGACCCGGTCGAGGACGTCTTGGAGTTGGTTGGTCGTCATCGTGATGGCAGCTAACGCATCGGCATTCTCGGTGCGGCGGCGCGGCGGCCGATGTCGCGGATGACCTGATCGAGGCTCCCGGGCCCACGCCACGTGATCACCGGGATGCCCCACGAGCGCACGGCGCGCAGTTCCCGGCGGCGCTCGAGCAGGCGGATCCGCCACGCCGTCACGGTGTGTGGGTCGTCGTCGAGCACCACGTGCGCGGGCAGCGTGTCGACGACGACGACCGGGAGCCCGGCGCGGCCCATCGCGACCGCGTGGTCGAGGGCCTCCGTGGCGACGAGTGGCGACAGCATGACCGTCAGCTGACCACCGGTCGCGACGCGCGGGTCACGCGGCGGCACTCGCCCGGCGCGCGTCCGCTCCATCACGCGCAAGCGGGCGAGTTGCTCGAGGATCCGCCGGAGCTGGCGCGACCCGGTCGCCGGCGGCACGATGACCGGGAGCGAGGTACCGAACGCCCGGAGGGACACACGCTCGCCACGCGGCGCGTAGTGCTCGGCGATCGCTCCGGCGGCGCGGACGGTGAGGTCGAGACTCGACGCCAAGCCGTCGATCCCCTCGCTGGTGCCGAAGTCGTCGGTCGCGTCGACGACGAGCGCGAGGTGGAGGTCGAGGTCGGACCACGTCGCGTTGACCTGCAGCGTGCCGCTGCGCTGGGACCGCGGCCAGTTGATGCGGCGCATGCGATCGCCCGACTGATACGGACGGATGGCGGCGAACTCGTTGCCCTCACCGAGCCGTGTGCTGTGATGTTGGCCGACGAGCCCATCGGTCGGCCGGGTCGAGGCGTCGGCGTCGAACGGGGCCGGCAGGGGCAGCGTGGTCATCGGCAAGCGCCTGGTGCGGATCACCCAGCGGTGCGCCGCCCACGGAGTCGTCGCCACGACGAGGACCGGCTCGACGGATCGCACGCCCCATCGAGTCGAGCGGACGCCGATGTCGAGCTCAGCTTGGCCGTGGTCGGCGACGATCGCCAGCGCTCCCGAGGGCGGCTGACGGTCGAACCAGGGCGCGTCCGCCAGCACCGCGACCGCGAGGTCGAGCTCGGGCCCACCGTCGAGCGTGCCGCGCCAGGTCGTGGCCTCGCCTTCGCGCAAGGTTGACGCACCGAGACGCTCGTTCAGCGACGGGGTCACGGTCGGCCGAGCGAGCGTCGACCACGCGGTGACGACCGCAAACGGTGTCGCCAGCACGAGCAGGTCGGGCCGACGCCACAGCAGCGCGATCGCGACGACGACCGCGGCGATCGTGCCGGCGCGGACGAGCGACGGTGTGGGCACCCACCCGGGTGTGCTCGCGGAGATCTGTGACATGGTGTCGGTGGTCGGCCGTCAGGTCGGTGGGGATGCTTCGGCGGCTGCGGGTGCGGGCACGCTGACGAGCACGTCGGACACCACCGAGCTCCCCGTGATCTGGCTCATCCACAACTCGGGTTTGACGGTGATCCGGTGTGCGAGCACGGACGGTGCGACGGCCTTGACGTCTTCGGGGGTCACGTAGTCGCGTCCGGCGATCACGGCGTACGCCCGTGCCGACAGCATGAGCCCGAGCGAGCCACGTGGCGACGCGCCCATCAGGACGTGGGAGTGGCTGCGTGTCGCTTCGGTCAGCGCGACGCAGTAGCGACCGACGCTCTCGTCGACGACCACGTGCTCGACGGCTGCCTGCATGGCCAGCAGCGTGGCGGGATCGGTGATGCGCCGCAGCTCTTGGGCCTCGTGGCGGCGGTCCATGCGTCGGCGCAGCACATCCCACTCCTCGTCGGCAGACGGATACCCGAAGCTCGTGCGCAGCATGAACCGGTCCAGCTGAGCCTCCGGCAGCGGGTAGGTGCCCTCGTACTCGACCGGGTTGGCGGTGGCGAGCACATGGAACGGCGGATCGAGCCGGAACGTCGTGCCCTCGACCGTGATCTGCAGCTCCTGCATCGCTTCGAGCAACGCGGCCTGTGTGCGCGGCGGCGTGCGGTTGATCTCGTCGGCGAGCAGCAGGCCGGTGAAGAGCGGGCCCTGGCGGAACGTGAAGTCTCCGCTGCGCTGGTCGTAGACGAACGAGCCCGTGAGGTCCGCGGGGAGCAGGTCGGGCGTGAACTGGGCGCGGGCGAAGTCGAGGCCGAGCGTCGTGGCGAACGAGCGGGCGGCGAGTGTCTTGCCGAGACCCGGGAAGTCCTCCAGCAGTACGTGGCCGCCGGCGAGGATCGCCGCCAGCACGAGTGTCAACGGCTGTCGCTTCCCGACGACGGCGCGCTCCACCTCGTCGAGCACGTCGCGTGCCAGTTGCGAGACCTGCGCGATCGGGGGCGGTGCGATCGGGGAGGGCGCTGGGGCGGCGATGGAGGAGGGGGCGGGCGTAGGGGTGGGGGTGGCGGATGCTTCCATGGGTCTCCGGTTCAGAGTCGTTCGATCAGGGTGACGATCCGGTCGAGGTCGCGCGTGCGGGTCAACCGTCGCGTGCGGTCCGGCTCGTCGACGAATGCCGCCAGCTCGGGCCCGAGCACCGCTGCGGCACGCTCCGGGTCGGTGCTGCGGTCGACGTGGTGGGCGGTGCGCAGCTGGTCGTCGACGAGGTCGACGAGTGCCGCCCGCAGCCGTTCGGTCGACGCGTCGCTCGAGCGGCCATATGCGATGCCGTTGCGCAGCGTCATCAGGCGGTGGTCGATGCGCGCCGCTGGCGGGGTCGCCGGTGGTGCCGCCACGCCGCCCGTGCTCATCGTCCGCTCGGACATGTCCGTGATGTACCAGAACGTCGCCGCGGCGAGCAGACCGGCCGCGCCGAGCAGCACGACATCGGGGCCGGTACCGAGCAGAGCGAGGCAGCCGATCACGACTCCCACGATGGCCAGCGTGATGGCGATCACACGGATCGCCGGGCGGGCCGCGGCGTCCACGCGTGTCACGCCCGCACCGTCGCCGCTGACGCGTCCTCACCCGCGCCACGCGACGAATCGGCGCGGTCACGGAGTGCCGCGTGCACCACGGTGAGGGCGGCGATCGCGGCAGCTCGCCGGTCTTCGCCCAGCTCGTGGTCGGAGAACCGTGCCTCGCGATAGAGCGCCGCCAGTTCCCCGAGTGCACGTGAATCGGCGAGCGAGTCGGCGAGCACGCGTTCGGTGAGCTCGGTCGAGGTGTCGCTCGGTCGGCGGCGTACGCCGGCGTCGTCGACGGCCCGCTCGAGCCGTAACCAGCACTCGACGATGGCATTGCGCGGGGTGCCTCGGCTCAGCGCGGCGATCTGGGCCTCGGCGTCGGCAGCGACCGCGTCGGCGACGTCGGGCAGCGCCTCGAACGCGGGTGCCCGGCGCCTCCGCCGCCAGCGCAGACGCGGGCGGTTGCGCCAAGCGAAGACGGCGACGATGATCGCGGCGGCGACGAGGCACGTGATCACGATCACACGGATGATCGCCCCGACGATCCAGGGCAACTCGGGCGTCTCGTTCCCTGCGATCAGCACCTCGTCGATCGTGGGGAGCGGATCGCGCTCGATCGGGGCCGCGGGCGTCGGGTCGGTGGCGAAGTCAGGTGGCCCGTCGACGTAGCTGACCTGGCCAGACGTGGCCACGGCGGCGAACAGCGCGACGACGACCACGCCCAGCAGCACGGCCCCGAGTGCTCTGCGATCCACCGCCGCAGGATAGACACCCCTGCCCCAGCTGCGGTCGGCCCGATGGTGGTAAGTGGACCTAACATCAGATAGAACGGCGGGCACCCGCCCGTCGTTCGAAAGGGACCCCGTGTCGACCCCCTCCTCCGAGATCAACCGTCACCGCCGTCGCCCGCGTCGCCTGCGTCACAGCCGGGCGCTCGTGGTGCTCGTCGCCGGGGCGCTCACCGTCGCCGCGTGCGGCGGCTCCGACGACGACTCGTCGGACGCTCCGACGGCTGAGACCGCGACACGATCACCCGACGCCACGGCGGTGCCAGAGATCACCGCCGACGCCCCTGAGCCGGCGGCAACCGATGTCCCGACGACGGAGGCGCAACCGAACGACACGAACGCGCCGGACGCCGACCTCGATCCCGACGCACCGGACCTCGGCCGGGTCGTGGCGCTCGCCGAGGAGTTCTTGCTGGCCGACGTGTTGACGCTCGGCGTCGAACCGATCGCGTCGAGCGCCACCGTCGAGACGGCCGGGTTCCAAGGGCTCGACGACTTCGACACCTCCGGCATCGAGGTGTTGCCGATGACGACGCTGAGCATCGAGTATCTCGCCTCGCTGCAGCCGGACACCATCATCACGCTGCAGTTCTGGCTCGACGAGATCGGGGCCGACCTCCTCGAAGGCATGGCCGACGTCGTCGTCGTGCCCGACGGTCTGTACGGCGCCGAGCGGTTGACCGCGATGGGCGAGCTGCTCGGACGGCCCGAACATGCTGCGGCAGGCATCACCGAGTACGACGCTGCGCTCGCCCAGGCGCAAGCACGCATCGGCGACGACGACTGCGAGGTCTCGCTCGCCACGATCTACTCCGGGCCCTCCGTGGCAGCGTTCGTCGCTGGACCGTGGGAGATCCCCTCATCGATCCTCGCTACCGGCTGCGAGCTCGACCCCGATGCCGACGATGCTGCACCGGACGGCAACGGGCGAGCGTGGCTGTCGCTCGAACAACTCGGGATGCTCGACAGTGAGACGCTGATCCTGCTGCAGACCGACGCCGTCGACGGTGAGGCCGACTCGATCGCCGAGGTCGAAGCGAACCCGCTCTGGACGACCTTGCCGGCGGTGCAAGCAGATCAGGTCGTCGTGTTCGATCGGCTCGGCTATCCGGGCCTGCACGGCCAGATCCGGTTCCTCGACGAGTTCAGTGCGTTGATGGATTAGCGACAAGGAGACGCCATGCCCCAGGAAGTGCCATGCCCAAAGGAGACATCATGCACGGTGAAGTGATCGAACGGATCCAACTGTCCAAGACGATGGTCCGCGTGGTGATGGGCGGCGATGGTCTCGCCGACTACGTGAACACGGACCAGACGGACCAGTACGTCAACGCACTGTTCGTGCCGGACGGAGCGCCGTACAGCGCACCGTTCGATCCTGAGGCGCTGGCTGACGTTGCGCCCGAGCATCGTCCCAAGGGGCGGCGCTACACGATCCGGTCGTGGGACCCCGACACGCGCACCGTGGCCATCGACTTCGTCGTCCACGGCGACGTCGGATACGCGGGGATGTGGGCGGCGAACGCTCAACCCGGCGACGTGTTGCAGATGGTCGGTCCCCACGGCGGATACGCACCGAACGCGAACGCGACGGCGCACTTGTACGTCGGCGACGAGAGCGCCCTCCCGGCGATCGCGGCGTCGCTCGAACGAGTCGCTCCCGGCGCCCGGGCGGTCGTCGTCGGCATCGTCGACGACGAGGACTGCGAGATCGAGCTCACCTCACCCGGCGAGTTGACGGTCGCCTGGATTCATCGCCACCGCGGTGGCGACACGATCGAGCAGACGCTCGCACTCGTCGACGGGTTCGACCTCGACTGGGCCGGAGTCGACGTGTTCGTGCACGGCGAGGCAGCCGAGATCCGCGCCGTGCGCAAGCACCTCCTCGCCGCGTACGGCGTCGAGCGCCAGGGAACGTCGATCTCGCCGTATTGGCGCCGCGGGGAGACCGACGAACAATGGCGTGAGCACAAGGGCGACTTCGTCAAGGCGATGAGCGCAGACGTTTGACGTCGGCCATCGCCACCTCGAACCTGCGCTGCAACTCGGCCTGGAGCCCGTCGGGCAGCCGGGCGGCCACGGAACCGCCGTCGCCGAACGCATCGACGTCGGCACCGATCGTCTGCGCCCACGCGTGTACGAGGTGCACCGGGGTCCACAGCGAGATGCGCTCGGCGTCGATCGGTGCATGCCGGGCGTAGCGGCGCTGATACGTGGCGCGGAGCCGCGGGCCGATGACCCCCAGCGCGGCTCGTTCGACGCGCCCGCTCACGGCGACCGCGGCGAGGTCGAACAACAGCAGTGTGCGGCAGATGTCGCCGTGACGGTCGCCGACGCCCGCATCCGACCAGTCGATCACCGAAGCTGCGGCACCGTCGACGATCACGTTGAGCGGATGGAAGTCGCCATGGCAGACGCTCGCCGGTGCGTCGTGGAGCCGGGGGACGAGCGCTTCCACGCCGGCGAGTGCATCGTGGAACGTGGCGTCATCGGTCACCTCGACCATCCGCCGGGGGAGGCTGAGCCGGCGTTCGACGACGTCGATCGACTCGGGGAAACCTGACGGGTCGAGCGTGTGGAGGCGCGCCTGCAGGCTGGCAAGCTCGTCGAGCCGCCGCCGGATCGTCCACGGCGCCCGCCGGAACGAGTCGAACATCGTCCTGCCCGGCGCTCGCTCCATCACCTGCGCCGGCCGGTCGGTCAGTTCGCCGACGTCGAACAGATCGAGGATCGCCGGTGCCGGGTAGCCGTGCTCGATCGCCCACGCCTGCACCTGCGTCTCGAAGCGTGCATCGTCGATCGCGTCGGGTCGTGACTTCACACGGATCACCAGGTCGTCGCGCCACGCTGCCGGCAGCGTCGGCCCGCGAAAGCGGACGAAGTAGATCGCGCTGTCGAACCCGCTCGTCTCGGCTGCGACAGGCCCGGCGAAGTCGACCGGCGAGCCGTAGCGGGCGGCGAGGATCGTACGGAGCGATTCGGCAACCCCGTGCGGGGTCACGTCTTCGCTCACTCGGCGGGGGCCTTGTAGCTGAGGCGCAACTTCGTCCGGAAGGCGATGATCGTGCCGTCCTCGATCAGTACATCCATCTCGACCACCTCGGCGACGCGCAGATCGTGGTACGCCTTGTGCGCCTCGCGCACCGCGTTCTGCGCCGCCTCTTCCCACGATTCGCTGCTCGATCCGATGAGCTCGACGACGCGATAGACGCTCGGTGCACTCGACGGCGTTCCCGTGGTGTCGGCGGATGTGCTGGTCATGGTTCCCCCTGTTGGTCGTGCAGGCCGATGGATCGATCGATCTGCTGATGGATGCGGTGTGGTCGATCGCCGCGGAAGCGGGTGCTCAACGCGACCTCGGTCTCGAACGAGATCGCTCCGTCGGGCAGAATCCGGCAGCGGAGCTTGCGCACCTCGGCGACCCGGGCATCGTCGTAACGTCGCGAGCCGTCGTCGACCGCCCGCTCGGCCGCGTGACGCCAACTCAACCCGGTCGCGCCGTGCGTCGTCACTCGATAGACGCTCTCGGACCCACCGCGGATCAGCGGCGGCGACGACGAGGCGAAGTCCGCTGAGCGCGGCTGGCCCGTCATGGACGCGATCGAGGCCATCACATCGTCGAGCAGCTGCTGGCGTCGCTTGCGGCTACCGCCGTGGCGATACGCCGCCGGATCGATCGGTTCGCCGAAATGGATCGTGACCGGCCCGCGGAACGGTCGTGGTGCCGATGTGCCGATCGGCTGGACGCGCTCGGTCCCGGTCAATCCGACGGGGATGATCGGTGCACCGGTCAGGATCGCCAGGTGCGCGACGCCGGAGTGGCCGCGGTGCAAGAACCCGTCGCGCGAGCGCGTGCCCTCCGGGTAGATGCCGACGAGCCGGCCCTCCTCCAAGAGCTCCGCCGCGGTGAACAGCGCGGCCATCGACGCCTTGGGCACCTCGCGCTTGATCGGCACCATGCCGACGGCGGGGAAGAGGTACCGCGAGGCGGGGTGATCCATGTACTCGGCTTTGCCGAGGAACGTCACCGGGCGCGGTGTCATCGTCATCAGCAGCGGCGAGTCGAAGAACGACCGGTGGTTCGGACTGATGATCGCGGGACCGTCGGCGGGAATGTGTTCGATCCCGCGGACACGGGCGCGGAACAGCCACCGCATCGCCGGTCGCATCACGACGCGGGACGGGCGGGCGAGCGTGCCGATGCGGGGCGCGTCGACGGTGCCGAACATCCGGACCCCGAGGCGTCCGAGCGGTGACGAGTGTGCGGCCGTGATGGCGCCAGTGTCCCACGTCCGACAGCGGGCGAGCGACGTGCATCGGTGAAGATGGGCCGATGACCGACTCTGCCGTGCCTGCCACCTGCCTGGAACTCCGATCGACCCTCACCGACGACGGCACCGTCACGCTCGCCCTCCACGAAACCGACGTGGCGGAGCCAGGTGACGATCAGGTCGTCGTACGGATCGAGGCCGCGCCGGTCAACCCGTCCGACATGGGGATGCTGTTCGCCGGCGCCGATCTGGCGGCGGCAACCGCGGCGGGCACGGACGCACTCGCGGCGGTCAGCGCGCCGACGTCGACGGCGGGCCAGAGCGCCCGACTCGGCCGGGCGATGCCGACGGGAAACGAAGGTGGCGGCATCGTCGTCGCCGCAGGGTCATCGCCCGCGGCGCAGGCGCTGCTCGGCCGCACGGTCGGTTTCTTGTCGGGCAACGCGTACGCACAGTTCCGCACCCTGCATGTGAGCCAGTGCCTGCCGATGGCCGAGGGCACCGACCCGGCCGACGCCGCGGCGGCGTTCGTCAACCCGCTGACCGCGCTCGGCATGGTCGAGACGATGCGCCTCGAGGGCCATACGGCACTCGTGCACACGGTCGGCGCGTCGAACCTCGGGTTGATGCTCAACCGCATCTGCCTCGATGACGGCGTCGGGCTGGTGAACATCGTCCGCAAGCCCGAACACGTCGCCCAGCTTCGCGATCTCGGTGCTGAACACGTCGTCGACTCCAGCGCCGACACGTTCGTCGACGATCTGACCGACGCGCTGCGGGCAACGGGTGCGACGATCGCGTTCGACGCGATCGGCGGCGGCGGCCTGGCGAGCACGCTGCTGTCGCGGATGGAGAAGGTCGCCGGTGAGTCGGTGGGCGAGTTCAGCCGCTACGGCTCGGACACGCACAAGCAGGTGTATGTGTATGGCGGTCTCGACCGCTCACCGACCACACTGCGACGCGACTTCGGGATGTCGTGGGGGATCGGCGGCTGGTTGCTCACACCGTTCCTCGCCCGCATCGGCCAAGAGGCGGCCGATCGCCTCCGCCAGCGTGTGGTCGACGAGATCACCACCACGTTCGCCAGCTCCTACGGCCTGCGTGTGTCGCTGCGCGAGGCGGTCGACCCCGACACCGTTCGCCGCTACGGCCGCATGGCCACCGGCGACAAGGCCCTCATCTGCCCCCACGCTTAAGCAACGGCTGGGGACGGGCCCCAGCCGTTGCTTCTTTTCCACAGGCTGGCCGATTCCGCCCGCGCCCGCTCGCACAACTGCCGGAACGACGGGTCCGCCGCTTGCAACGCCCGCGCCCGCCGCGCCGCCGCCCTCGCCGAGCTCGCACTGCCCATCTCGAACCACCGCGCGATCGCCGCCGCATTCGCGCTGCGCCGCTCGGCCATCAACATGATGGCCACGAGTCGAGCGATGTTCTGCTCGCCGCGGCGTGACTCGTGGAGCGCGGCCACTTCCACGCCTGCTGCGTGTGCCACAGCCGCTTCGATCGACGCGAGGCTGAGCCACGTGGGATCGTCGGCGGGAGCGGCGGCGACCCGTTCGTCGCTCGGTTGGGGCGTCGTGACGTACGCCCGGTAGCGGCCGGGGTCGCCATCGAACTCACCGAGCACGTGGGAGGTCGTGAGCCATGGCGGCGCCGGCCGTGCTCCCACGTATGGGCCGAGGCTCGACCATCGGTATGCGGCGAGCGCACCCGTGCCGACGATCGGGCTCGGGTTGCGGTGGATGTAGCGGCTCGTCTGGATGAGCTGCGCGTCGGTCTCGATCAGGACGGAGCGGAACCTGCCCTCGAACAGCGGCCCCGTGCGCGCGTAGCGGTGGTTGTAGCGACCTGCGTGGATGGTGGCGACGCGGTGCATCGCCTCGGAGATGACGTCGTCGGGGCAGTGCGCCAGTGCATGCCAGTGGTTCGTCATCAAGCAGTAGGCGTGGATCTCCAGCCCGAAGCGGTCGACGGCGTCGCCGAGCAGGTTCTCGAAGCCGAGGCGGTCACCGTCGTCGTGAACGATGTCTTGGCGGTCGGCGCCGCGTTGGATGATGTGGAACCAGGTGTCCGGTCCCCGGAGTCGTGGTTGTCGTGGCATGCCCCCATCCTGGCGAGGGGGTGCGACAGGGTTCGGCTGAGCTGAGAGTGGAGGACCGGGCTGTCAGCCTGTGGAAAAGAAGCAACGGCTGGGGCCCGTCCCCAACCGTTGCTTTCAGCGGGAGCCTTGGCCGTCGTCGACCTTGATGATCGTGCCGGTGACCATCTCCGAGGCGGGCGCCACGAAGTAGAGGAGCGTGCTGTCGAGGTTTTCCGGTTGGCCGATGCGCTTGCGCGGGAAGTGCCGCGTGAGGTCGCCCATCCGCTCCAGCATCCCGTCGGACATCTCCGAGGCGAACAATCCGGGGGCGATGCCGTTGACGTTGATGTGGTACTTCGACCACTCGACCGCCAGCGTCTCGGTCAGCCGGTTCACGCCCGCCTTGGTGATCGAGTACAGCGCTGCTGCGCCACCTGGACCGTACGTGAAGCCGCCGGTCGAGGAGATGTTGACGATCCGTCCGGGGAGCTGCAGCGCGATCAGTCGACGAGCGACCGCACACGACAGGAGGAACGGCGCCCGCAGGTTCGTATCGAGGACCTTGTCGGTGTGTTCGACCGACATCTTCGTCGCGTAGTTCGCGTCGGGGATGCCGGCATTGTTGACGAGGATCTGGACCGGCCCGAGCTGTGCTTCGGCCTCGGCGACGACCTGTTCGATCTGGTCCGCGTCGGTCACGTCGAGCGCCAGCGGGAGACACGTTCCGCCGGCCGCCGCGATCTCGCCGGCGAGCGCCTGCAACCGGTCGATGCGCCGCGCCGTGGCGACGACGCGGGCCCCGTTGGCGGCCAGGACGGTCGCGAAGCGCCGGCCGAGTCCCGACGACGCGCCGGTCACGATGGCGACCTGGCCACCGAGATCGATGGTCGGCTCGGCGATCGCGGCGAGGGTCGGTTCGGTGCTGGCGTCGTCGGTGGCGTCGGTCATGCTGGGCATACAACCACACCGTTGCCCGGCGCACAGAGGCGAGCCCGATCGTGAACGCTGGGTGACCGATCGCTCGACCCGCCTCACTTCGCGGTGGCCGCTGCGTAGTGTGAGGCGACGTGACCACGATCTCACGCATCGCGATCAGCACCGGCGGCGGCGACGCGCCCGGCCTCAACGCCGTCATCCGCTCGGCCACGTTGGCCGGGATCAACCGCGGCTGGGAGGTTCTCGGCATCCGCGACGGCTTCAACGGGCTGATGTTGCCGGAGGAGTACAGCGACGGCGGCCTCATGCGCATGACCCGCCAGTCGGTGCGCGGCATCTCCCACACCGGCGGCACGATCCTCGGCTCGACGAACCGGGGCAACCCGACGAGGTACCCGATGCAGCAATCGGACGGGTCGTGGACCGAGGTCGACCGCACCGACGAGCTGCTCGCCCGCTTCGACGAGCACGGGATCGATGCGCTGATCACGGTCGGCGGCGACGGCTCGCTGACGATCGGTGCGCACCTGCACCAGCACGGTCTGCGGGTGATCGGGGTACCGAAGACGATCGACAACGACCTCGACAAGACGGTGGCCACGTTCGGATTCGACACCGCCGTGCAGTTCGCTGCCGAGTGCATCGACCGCCTCTTCACCACGGCGACGTCGCACGGCCGGGTCATCGTCGTCGAGGTGATGGGCCGCGACGCCGGCTGGATCGCACTCCATGCCGGAATGGCCGGGGGTGCGCACGCCATCTTGATCCCCGAGATCCCGTACATGCTCGAGCCGGTCGCCGAGACGATCCTCCAGCGCGATCGCCACGGTGCTCGCTTCACCATCGTCGTCGTGGCCGAGGGCGCCAAGCCGGTCGGTGGCGAGGCAACGATCATCGGCAAGACGGTCGGCCAGGCCGAACGGCTCGGCGGCGTCGGAGTGAAGGTTGCCGATCAGCTCGCCGAACTGACGGGCAAGGAGATTCGCACCGTCGTGCTCGGACACCTCTTGCGCGGTGGATCGCCGACGTCGGCAGACCGGCTGTTGGGTCTCCGCTTCGGTGCGGCCGCGGTCCGGGCGCTCGACGAGGGCCAAGACGGCGTGATGGTCGCGATCCGGCCACCCGAGGTCGTGTACGTGCCGCTGTCGGAAGCCACGCAGAACCTGAAGCTCGTGCCGCTCGACGGCGACACCGTGCGCACGGCGCGAGATCTCGGCATCAACTTCGGCGACCGGATGCCCGGAAAGCTCCTCGACGGATGAGCGACGCGATCACCTACTCGGTCGAGTCCTACAACACGGCGACGCAATCGACGAACCGGATGCACGACGACACGGTTGCCCAGACGTACGGGTTCCGCGGTGGGCTCGTCCCGGGTGTCGACGTCTGGGCATACATGACCCGGCCGTGTGTCGAACGCTGGGGTGTCGACTTCCTCACGAGTGGGCGGATGCACGCCCGATTCCGCTCCCCGGTGTACGACGGCGAGGTCGTGACGGTCTCGCTCGACGATCACGGTGCCCTCGTCGCGGCGGGTCCCGAGGGCGACGAGCGGGCCACTGGCTCAGCGGACCTCGCCGTCGATCGTGCGCTGCGGGAGCTGCCGAGCGCGCCGCTGGTCGAATCCCCTCCGCCCGTCGCCGCCGCGCTGCTGGCACCCGGGACCGTGCTCGGCACGATCACGTTCGGCTACCACGCCGCCGAGGCGCACGCCTATCTCGTCGACGTCCGCGACGACAGCGCCGTGTACGCGGATGGTGCGATCTGCCACCCCGGATTCCTCGCCCGGCAGGCCAACTACGTGCTGTCGCGATCGGTGCGACTCGGCCCGTGGATCCACGTCGAGACGACCGCCTGGCACCGCGGGCTCGTCCACGACGGCAACCAGGTCGAGGTGCGTGGCATCGTGCGCGACGAATACGAACGCACGGGGCATCGGTTCGTCGAGATCGACGTCGAGATCACGGCCGACGGAGCTCCCGTGTGGAGCGCCGCTCACACCGCGATCTGGCTGCCACGTACCGTCGTACCCGCCGGCTGATCGGCCGACCGGGTGAAGCGCATCACACCGTCGTCGACCGGCGCCGTACGGAACAGCCGCTTGTCCTTGCCGTAGTCCTGCGGGTTGACCCACGGTTCACGATCGCCGCGCTTGGGGAACAGGTGGGCGGCGCGCTGCACGTATCCCGAGCTCAGATGGTCGAGCCACGGCTGCGGTTCCATCGTGACGTCTGACGGGCGGAGTCGTGGTGTGCACGTGTCGGTGCCGGTGTCGCTCATGTGGTTCAGCAGGCGGCACACGGCGTGGGCGATGAGGTCGGCGCGCAGCGTCCACGACGCGTTGACATACCCGAACGTCGACGCCAGGTTGGGCACGCCCGAGTACATGAACCCCTTGTAGGTCCACGTGTCGGCGAAGTCGACCGGTTCGCCGTCGATGGTCACCTCGGCCTCGCCGAGCGTCACCACGTGCAGGCCGGTTGCGGTCACGACGATGTCGGCGTCGAGGTGTTCGCCGGACGCGAGTGCGATCCCGGTCTCGGTGAACGTGTCGATCTCGGCGGTGACGACCGACGCTGAACCAGTGCGGATCGCCTCGAACAGGTCGCCGTTGGGAACGAGGCACAGCCGCTGGTCCCACGGGTCGTAGCGCGGCGAGAAGTGCGTGTCGACGTCGTAGTCGGGCCCGAGCGCTTTGCGTACCCGCTTCGTGAGTGTGACGCGAGCCTTGTCCGGGCGCGTGCGCATCCGCTTGTACATGAACTGCTGGAGGCCGGTGTTCTTCGCCCGCGTCGCCCGGTAGGCGAGGCCTGCGGGGAGCACGCGCCGCAATCCGTTGGCGATCACGTCGACATCGGGTGCGGCGACGACGTAGGTGGGGGAGCGCTGGAGCATCGTGACGTGGGCCGCGTCCGTGGCCATCGCCGGCACGAGCGTCACCGCCGTTGCACCCGAGCCGATGACGACCACGCGCTTGCCGGTGTAGTCGAGGTCCTCCGGCCACTCCTGCGGGTGGACGATCGTGCCGGTGAAGCGTTCGCGCCCGGCGAACTCCGGCGTGTGGCCAGCCGAGTAGCGGTAGTAGCCGGCACACATCGACACGAAGTTGCACGTGATCGTCGTCGGCCCGTCGGCCGTGTCGAGGTCGACCGTCCACGTCGCTGTCGCGCTCGACCACGCCAGGCGGCGGACGCGGTGTCCGAAGTGGATGTGGCGATCGATGCCGTGCTCGGCGACCGTCTCGCGGAGGTACGTCATGATCGACGGGCCATCGGCGATCGCCTTGTCGGCGACCCACGGCTTGAACTCGAAGCCGAGCGTGTGCATGTCGCTGTCCGAGCGGACGCCTGGATAGCGGAAGAGATCCCACGTGCCGCCGATGTCGTCGCGGGCTTCGACGATCGCGTAGCTGCGGTCGGAACACTCCGTCTGGAGGTGGTAGGCGGCGCCGATCCCGGAGATGCCGGCACCGACGACGAGCACGTCGACGTGGCCGGGGAGCGATTGGATGCTCATGGCGTCACGGTATCCAGCCGCGACGCGAGCAACCGGGCCGCGGCGTCGTGGCCGGCGCGGACTGCGCCCACCGGATCGCGCTGCCAGTCAGCGGTCAAGAACCCGGCAGCAAAGGAATCGCCGGCACCCGTGGTGTCGATTCCGTCGAATCGTCGCTGCGCGGGGACCTCGATCGGCACCGCCCCGGTGCGATGGATCACCGTCGGATCGCCACCGTGCTTGACGACGGTGATGGCCCGTCCGATCGTGCCGGCGACGCCGAACGCGCTTGCCTCGTCGGCGTTGGCGAACACCACCGCCGGTTCCAACGCGTCGAGGAGCGCGGCGACCGCAGCGGTTCCCAACGCCTCGATCACCGTCGTGGAGGAGAGGTCGATCGACACGGCGATCGACCTCTCGTGCGCCCAGCCGACCACGGTGCGTGCCGTGTCGGCGATCGCTCCTTCGGCCAACGAGTAGAGCGGCACGTGGACGACGTGGACGCCGTCGAGCCACGCTGCCGCGGGCAAGTCGAGCGCGGTGCAGGCGCGGCGGTCGGTCAGCATCGATCGCTCGCCGCTCGGATCGATGAGCGCGACGATCGTGCCGGTCGTACCCCCGCGGCGAACGAAGCTCACGTCGACACCGACGCTCGCCATCTCGTCGGTCAGTGCCCGTCCGATCGCGTCGTCGCCGACTTGGCCGACGAAGCGGGCTGCGAAACCGGCCGTGGCAGCACCGGTGGCGACGTTGGCTGCACTCCCGCCGCGCCGTCGGGTGATCGTGGCGGGTGTGTCGGCGGCCGTGTTGACCGGCCCGGCGAGCACCACCGCGATGTCTTCGACGAGGTCACCGAGTGCGAGGAGCATCGGTCCCGTCCGTCTCCGCCTCTGTCTCGTTCAGCCGTCCGCTGGCGCGGCGTCGTCGACCACCGACATCACGTCGAGCCCAGCCAATCGGCCCGACGGGTCGGCGACTTCGACGACCCGGTCGTCGACGTCGTCGTATTCCAGCCGCAGCGCCTTGGACATCGTGGCGTGCATCGCGTACGTGCAGGTGATGTAGGTGAGCTCGAGGATCTCGACGTCGGAGAGGTGGGCCTTGAGCTCGTCGAACAGCGACTCCGGGACACGACCGTGCTCCAGCGTGAGGCAGTCGGTGTAGGCGAGCACCGCGCGTTCGACGGGCGTCCAGCAGTCGGCGATCGACCACGCCGGGATCGCCGCAACCTGTTCGTCGGAGAACCCGACGTCGCGACACGCCTTGCAGTGCTGGCTGAACACGAATTGGCTGCCGATCGTGAACCCGGCGCGGGTCTGGCCCAGCTCGCGCAGCTGTGCGCTCAGTTGACGGTCGGGACTGCGGTAGAACTGGAAGCCGGCGGTGGTGTGGTCGAACGCCTCGGGGACGAGTGCGAACACCGTCCACCAGTTGCCGGGCGTGCCCGACGCCGTGCCCGGCTCGACGACCGGGTCGCGGTCGCCGAACAGCATCTCGTAGATGCGCTGCGCGAACGGATGAGCGTCGTCGCGCCCGACTTCTGCGAGGCGTGGCACGTCAGCCCTCCGCCCCGCTCGTGGCGTGTTCGACGTGGCGAGACGCCTCGCGCGACTGCTCGGCGAGCGGATCGACGGTGAGCAGGCGGTGCGCCTCGTCGCGATCGTGGGTGAAACCGGGCGTGTCGCGGCACAGCTCGACCATGATGCCGTTCGGGTCGAGGTAGTACAGCGAGTGGCACCACCCGTGGTCCTGCTCCATCGCCGGTTCGATTCCCTCGGCGCTCATGCGGGTACGCACCGCTTCTTGCTGCTCGGCCGTGGCTCGGAACGCACAGTGGTTGATCCAGTAGGGGAGGCCGACGCCGTCGGAGACGTCGGTGTGCCAGTCGGGCTGCTCGCCGACGCCGTGGAATTGGAAGAAGGCGATGCACTCGTGGTCGCCCGCCTCGTTCGCACCGATGTCGTAGAAGACGTGGCGCAGCCAGCTCTCGCCGAACGCCTGGACCTCCGTGTGCACGAGCGGGAACCCCATCAGGTCCTCGTAGAAGTGCGTCGTGGCTTCGACGTCGCGGGTGGCGTAGGCAACGTGGTGCAAGGGCATGGCCAGGAGCGTAGATCCCCACCCGTCTCCGCGCCGCCCCCGGCCGCGTGGGATGCTGCGGCATGGCTGTCGTCGAGGTCAACGGGATCGACATCTACTACGAGGTCCACGGATCGGGCCCACCGCTGCTGGCGATCAGCGGCACCGGCGGTGATCTGCGCAACTCGCCGCCACAGCTGTTGCCGGTGACGCGCCACTTCGAGACGCTGGCCTACGACCAGCGGGGTCTTGGACGGACATCCAAGCCGGCGACGAACTACACGATGGCGGAATACGCCGACGATGCTGCCGGCCTCATCCGAACGATGGGCTGGGAGCGCGGCGCGGTGATGGGCACGAGCTTCGGCGGCATGGTTGCGCTGAACCTGGTCGTGCGTCACCCCGATCTGGTCGAGCGGCTCGTGTTGAACTGCACGTCGGCGGGTGGCGAATCGGCGTCGTATCCGTTGCACGAGTTGGCGGGGATCGATCCGGAGGAGGCGTTCGCGAGGCGCATGCGACTCATCGACGAGCGCTGGGATCCGGACGCGGACGCGCCGATCCCTGACCTCGGCGCGTTCTACGACGCGATGGTCGACGGGATGCGCGCCGTGCCGTCGGCGGCGGTGGCCGACGGCGCACGCCGCCAGCTCGCCGCCCGGGCCGGCCACGACGTGGTCGACGCGCTCGGCTCGATCGTGTGCCCGACGCTCGTGTGCGCGGGTCGCTTCGACGCCCTCGCCCCGCTCGAGAACTCACAGTTCCTCGTCGATCGCATCCCTGGCGCTCGGCTCGAGGTGTTCGACGGCGGCCACCTGTTCCTCGTCCAGGACCGCACCGCCTGGCCCGCGATCATCGACTTCCTCAACGCGGCCTGAGCTGGGCGGCCGATCTGGCGGCGGCTGAAGCAACTATTGCGATGACAGCTCGCAATATCTAGAGTACGGGTCGTGACCGACTCGCCAGGCGCTCCGACACCCGTTGACGGTCGCCGGGCGCGACGCGAACGCGGCCGAATGGCCGTGATCGACGCCATGCTCGCACTGCTGCAGGAGGGCAAGGTTCCGCCCCCGGCGGAGATGATCGCCGAACGCGCTGGGGTGTCGGTGGCCTCGGTGTTCCGCTACTTCGACGGCCTGGCAGACCTGCAAGTCCAGGCGCTTTCCCGGTTTCGTGAACGCTTCGAACCGCTCGTGGTCGTCGAGCCAGCGCAGCGGGACCAGCCGCTCGATGCCCGGATCGAGGCGCTGGTGACCGCCCGCCTCGACCTGTACGAGCAGGCGGGCGCGATCATGCTCGTCGGCCGCCTGCGCTCGCTGGAACACGAGCCGCTGGTAGCTGCGTCGGCGTCGATGCGCGGCGTGCTCGCCGACCAGGTGCGCGCGCTCCTCGGCGCTGACGGCGCCCGACTCGTGCCGCTCGTCGACGCGCTGACGTCACTCGAGTCGTGGGACGTGATGCGCCGCACCCACAGCCGCAGCCGCGGGCAGATCGCCGCAGCGTGGTCCGGCGCGATCGCGACGCTCATCGCTACCGACGCAGCGTCGGATCGTCCTGCTCGGAAGGAGCGCACATGACAAGCACGCCATCGCCAGGCTCGTCGTTCGGCGGCACCATCGGTCGCACCGTCGCCGAGTCGACGCCGTCGTTCACCGAGCCCGCACACCCTCGGGCTGGTGCACCCGACGTCGTCGTGATCCTGCTCGACGACGCCGGATACGCCCAGTTCGGCTGCTACGGCTCCGACATCGACACGCCGAACATCGACGCACTCGCGGCGGGCGGTCTGCAGTTCACGAACTTCCACGTCACGCCGTTGTGTTCGCCGACACGGGCAGCGCTGCTCACCGGGCGCTCGCAGCACGCCGTCGGGATGCGCTCGGTGTCGAACTTCCGCACCGGCTTCCCGAACATGCTCGGCCACATCACGAACCATGCGGCGACGATGGCCGAGGTCCTGCGCGATGACGGCTACGCAACGCTGTGCGTCGGCAAGTGGCACCTGGCGCCGATGGAGAACTGCTCCGCGGCCGGTCCGTTCGACCAGTGGCCCCTCGCCCGCGGGTTCGACCGCTTCTACGGGTTCCTCGAAGGGGAGACCGACCAGTTCCACCCGCAGCTCGTCGCCGACAACCACCCGATCGATCCGCCCGCCAGCACCGAGGCTGGCTACCACCTGTCCGAAGACCTCGTCGACCAGGCGCTGGGGATGATCGCCGACAACGTCGGCGTGCGTCCGGACCGTCCTGTGTTCACCTACCTCGCCTTCGGCGCCACGCACGCGCCGCACCAGGCGCCCGCCGCGTACCTCGACAAGTACCGGGGTCGCTTCGACGAGGGGTGGGACGTGGTGCGCGAGCGCTGGTTCCGCCGCCAGATCGAGCTCGGCGTGATCCCCGACGGAACGGAACTGGCACCGCGCAACCCCGGTGTCGAGGCGTGGGACGACCTGCCGGACGCGCAGCAGCGTCTCGCGTGCCGCCTGCAAGAGGCGTTCGCCGCGTTCTTGGACCACACCGACGCCCAGATCGGGCGCTTCGTCGACGGCCTCGCCCGGCTCGGGCGACTCGACAACACGCTGGTCTTCGTGCTCACCGACAACGGTGCGTCCCAGGAGGGCGGACCGTACGGCGTGTTGCACGAGATGAAGTTCTTCAACGGCATCCTCGAGACGCCCGACGAGGCGATCGCGCACATCGACGACATCGGCGGCCCCCACAGCCACACCAACTACCCGTGGGGCTGGGCACAGTGCGGCAACACACCGTTCAAGTGGTACAAGCAGAACACCCACGAAGGCGGCGTCCACGTGCCGCTGATCGTGCACTGGCCGGCGGGCCTCGGCGAACAGGCCGGGACCAGGCGCGACCAGTTCGCGTTCGTGTCCGACATCGCGCCGACCGTGTACGACCTCGTCGGTGTCACGCCACCGTCCGTCTATCGAGGACTTGAGCAGCTCCCGGTGACGGGTCACTCCTTCGCGTCGATCCTCGACACCGCGACGGCCCCGGCGGCGAACACGCTGCAGTACTTCGAGAACGCCGGCAGCAGAGCGATCGTCGCTGGCGAGTGGAAGGCGGTGTCCAAGCACACCACCGGCGCCGACTACGACAGCGAGCCGTGGGAGCTCTACCACCTGGCATCGGACTTCTCCGAGTGCCACGATCTCGCAGCTGAGCAGCCCGAGCGGTTGAGCGAGCTGGAGCAGCGCTGGTGGGGCGAAGCCGAACGCCATGGCGTGCTCCCGCTCGACGACCGGATGGCGGAGCTGTTCGGTGCACGCTGGCGTCCGAACTCGCCGCACCCGCCCGACCGTCGCTACGTGTACCGCCCGCCGATGTCGCCACTGCCCGGCCAGGCGGCAGCCGCGATCGGTGGGCGCAGCTTCGACCTCACCGCCCGGGTCACGCGCGACGCCGGCGACGGCGGGGTGCTCTTCGCGACCGGCACGGAGAACTCGGGGCTGAGCATCTTCCTCGAGGGCGACCGGCTGGTCGTCGACTACAACGCGTTCGGCGACCACACGATCGTCGAATCGGACCGCACCGTGCCCGCAGGGGACACCGCGGTGGGTGTCAGGTTCCGGCGCGGCGATGGGCGCGCCGGAACCGTGACGCTGGTCATCGATGGTGACGACGCTGGGTCGGCCGAGCTCGGGCTGTTCATGCGGATGATGTCGTCGGTCGGAGCGAGCGTCGGATACGACCACGGCTCACCGGTGTCGCCGCGCTACGACGCGCCGAACCCGTTCGCCGGCACGCTCCACGAGGTCGTGATCGAACTGGTCGCCCGCGCCGACGCCACAGCGGATGCCACCGATGCAAGCGTGCGAGCGGCCGCCGAGATGGGGCGCCAGTGATCACCATCACCTTGCTCGGCACCGGCACGCCGATCCCCGATCCCAACCGTGCCGGGCCAGCCACGCTGGTGCAGGCGGGTGGCGAGCACTACCTCGTCGATGCCGGCCGTGGTGTGCTCATGCGGCTCGCCGCGGCGGGCGTGCCGGTCGGTCAGCTCACGGCCGTGCTCGTGACCCATCTCCACAGCGACCACATCACCGATCTGCTCGACGTGATCACGTCGCGGTGGGTCACGACGTTCGAGCCGACGCCGTTGCGGATCGTCGGGCCACCCGGGACCCAGGAGGTGATCGACCACCTGCTGGCTGCCCTCGGCCCGGACATCTGCTACCGCATGGCCCACCACGAGGACCTGACCGAGGGGCCGCGCGTCGAGGTGATCGAGACCGACGGGTCCGGAACCGATCCGGTCGCCCTCGGTGGGGTGGTCACGATCACCACCGCCCCGACGGAGCACAAGCCAGCCGACCCGAGCATCGGATTCCGCTTCGAACACGACGGAGCCAGTGTCGTCGCCGCCGGCGACACCGTGCCGTGCGCGGGTCTCGATCGGCTGTGCACGAACGCCGGCGCGCTCGTGCACACCGTGATCCGCAAGGACATCATCGCCAACGTGCCGATCCAGCGGATGCAGGACACGCTCGACTACCACTCATCGCCCGCCGAGGCGGCCGAGACAGCCACCCGCAACGGCGTCGCCACGCTGGTCCTGACTCACTACCTGCCGCCGATCCCGCCCGGCGGCGAGGAGGAGTGGCGAGCGCTCGCCGCGGAACACTTCGCCGGCCGCATCGAACTCGGCGACGACCTTCACCAGATCCAGATCCGGACAAGCGAACCAGGAGCGAACACATGAAGACATTGCGGACACCAGAGGAGCGGTTCGTCGACCTGCCGGACTTCGAGTTCACGCCGCACTACGCGCAGATCGACGACGGCGACGGCGGAACGCTGCGCGTCGCCTATCTCGACGAAGGCCCGGCCGACGCCGCGCCGGTGCTGCTGCTCCACGGTGAGCCGTCGTGGAGCTTCCTCTACCGGCACATGATCCCGGGCCTCGTCGCCGCCGGCCACCGCGTCGTCGTGCCCGACCTCGTCGGGTTCGGGCGCAGCGACAAACCGACGGACACGAGCGACTACACCTATGCCCGTCACGTCGAGTGGATGCGCCAGTTGCTGTTCGACCACCTCGACCTGCGCGACATCACCTACTTCGGTCAGGATTGGGGCTCGCTCGTCGGCCTGCGGCTCGTCACCCTCGATCCGGAGCGCTACGCCCGTGTCGCCATCGGCAACGGTGGACTGCCGACCGGCCACGGCCCGGCCAGCGAGGCGTTCCTCAACTGGCAGAAGTTCTCCCAGGAAGTGCCGGTGCTGCCGGTCGGCAAGATCATCAACGGTGGGTGCACGACCGACCTGTCGGCCGACGTGGTCGCGGCGTACGAGGCACCGTTCCCCGACGAGACGTACAAGGCCGGCGCCCGTATCTTCCCGACGCTCGTGCCGACCACCCCCGAGGACCCGGCGAGCGCCGACAACAGCGCGGCGTGGGAGGTGCTGGGCCGCTTCGAGCGCCCGTTCCTGTTGTGCTTCAGCGACAGCGATCCGGTCACCAAGGGAGGCGATGCGCCGTTCCTGGCGAAGGTCCCTGGCGCCGCAGGGCAACGGCATGTCACGATCGAAGGCGCCGGCCACTTCCTCCAAGAGGACCGCGGGCCCGAGCTCACCGCGGTGCTCGTCGACTTCATCGCCTCGACCCAGGCCCCGTAGATGTCGCCCGGTGCCAGGCATGATGTGACATCGCGGGGAGCGCCGCCGCCGGACATCGTCGTGATCATGACCGACGAGGAGCGCGCCGCACCGATCTACGAGCCCGACGAACTGCGCGCGTGGCGCCAAGCGACGCTGCCGGGGCGTCGCTGGTTCGACGAGCACGCGGTCACGTTCTCGAGCCACTACACCGGCTCGCTCGCTTGCGTACCGAGCCGGCCGACGATCTTCACCGGCCAGTATCCCGACCTCCACGGGGTCACCCAGACCGACGGCCTCGGCAAAGACGCTGACGACAGCCGCCTGCGCTGGTTGCGCGAGGGGGAGGTGCCGACACTCGGCCACTGGTTCCGCGCCGCCGGTTATGACACGCACTACGACGGCAAGTGGCACATCAGTCACGCGGATCTCCACGATGACGATGGCAACGTCCTGGCCACCAACGACGACGACGGCGTCGTCGACCCACTCGCCGTGCAGGCGTACCTCGACGCCGATCCGCTCGACCCGTTCGGCTTCTCCGGCTGGGTCGGCCCCGAGCCCCATGGCGGCCTCCTCGCCAACTCGGGGACCCGGCGCGACCCACTGATCGCCGCCCGCGTGGTTGCTTGGCTCACCGATCGCTACCGACGGCGCGCCGAAGGCGACCCCGATGCGCTCCGGCCGTTCCTGCTCGTCGCCAGCTTCGTCAATCCGCACGACATCGTCTTGTTCCCGGCGTGGGTCCGTCGCGGCGGACCGATCGAGCCCGGTCCACACGATCCGCCGCCCGTGCCGCCGTCACCGACGGACGGCGAGGATCTGTCGACCAAGCCGCGCGCCCAAGCGGCCTACCGGGAGTCGTACGCCAGCGGGTACGGCCCGCCCGACGCGATCGCCCCCATCTACGAGGAGCACGCTCAGGGCTACCGCGACCTCTACCACCGCCTCCACCACGAGGTCGACGGCCCACTCGACCAGGTGCGTCGCGCCGTACAGGGCGACGCGGTGATCCTCCGCACGAGCGACCACGGAGAGCTGCTCGGCGCCCACGGCGGGCTCCACCAGAAGTGGTTCAACCTGTACGACGAGTGCGCCCGCATCCCGTTCCAGGTGGCACGCATCGGCCGCAATGCAACCGCTGCACGCACGATCGACGCGTTGACATCGCATGTCGACATCGTGCCGACGCTGCTGAGTGCCGCCGGCATCGACGTCGACGCCGCGATGACCGAGTTGCGCGGTCGCTTCACCGAGGTGCATGCGCTGCCCGGGCGTGACCTGATGCCCGTCGTCGACGGCGAGGCTGATCCCGACGGTGATCGGACCGTGTACCTGATGACCCGCGACAACATCCTCGAAGGCGACACCGGAGCGAGCGCGGTCGCTCGGGCACTCGGGCTCAGCGGACCTGATCTTTCACCCGACTTCCGGATCCGCGTGCCCGCCGACGTCGGCGCCAACTTCGAGGCCGTCGTCGGCCCGGTCGGTGAGGCGGATGCGGCGGGTGGCGCCGGCCATCGTTGGAAGCTCGTGCGGACCTTCGACGACCCCGCTACGTGGACCGAGCCGTTCGTTCGGCAGCTCGCCCGCACCGTCCCCGGTGAGGAGCACCATCGCCACGAGGCGCTCGTCGACGAGTGGGAGCTGTACGACCTCACCACCGACCCGATCGAAGCAGACAACCGATGGACAGACCCGGCGGCAGCGGCGGTGTTCGCTCACCTGCGAGATCGGCTCGTCGCCGAACGACACCGGAGCATCCCCCGACGCAATCGACCGTGGCCCTACGTCACGGCGCAGCTCGTGGCGCTCATCGCCACCGCGAACCTGGAGGAACCGACATGAGCAACGACACGCGTGCACCTCGCTACGGCACCGTCGATCGCGAGTACGGGAGACGTCTGGCGACGACCCCGCCGGACGAGGACGGGCCCGTGTGGATGGTGAACCTGATGAAGTACCGCGACGTCGCCGAGTACGCGGATGGGCGCGACGAACAGATCAGCGGCCGCGAGGCGGACGACCGGTACACGCCCCTCGGGCCGCTCGCCGACATCGGCGCCGAGATCGTGTTCGCCGGCGAGGTCGACCAGCAGTTGCTCGGCGACGCGCCCGTGTGGGATCGCGTCGGTGTCGTGAAGTACCCGACTCGCCGGTCGTTCATCGACATGCAGCAGCGCCGCGACTTCAAGGAGCTGCACGCCCACAAGGACGCTGGCATGCAAGAGACGTTCGTCATCGGCTGCCAGCCGATCGATGCACCGAGCCTCCCCGACGACACGGTGGAGACGCCGTGGACCGAGGTGCCGCACCCGCCGACCGCCGACGACGGCCCGGTGATGGTGATCCACGTCCTGAAGTACGCCGACGCCGCGGACGCCGCGACCACGCCCGAGCAGATGGAGGCGTATCAGCGAACCGCGGCGGTGTCGGCGGGACGCCATGGCGTGCGCATCGCCGGGTGGTTCGCCGCCGAGGGCACGATCGTCGGCGACGGGCGCAGCTGGGATCAGGTGCGCTTCAACGCGTTCCCGAGCAAGGCCGCGTTCATGGCCGTCGTCACCGACCCGGACCGGCTCGCCGCTCAGCAAGCGCACCGCGAACCGGCGATTGCGGACACCTACACGATGATCGTGCGCCCCACGATCGACCGCCTCAGCCCGCGTACGTCCTGAAACTTGCTCAGAGCGTGGAGATGCCGCCGTCGACGTTGATCACCGCTCCGGTCGTGTAGGCGCCGGCGCGGCTGGCGAGGAAGATCACCGTCCCGGCGATGTCCTCGGGTGAGCCGATGCGGCCCCGCGGCACGCCGCGCTCGATCGCCTGGCGGGTCTCGGGGTCGCCGAGGCGATACTCCATCATCTTCGACTCGAACGGCCCTGGGGCGATGGAGTTCACGGTCACGTGCTCGCGCACCAGATGGCTGCCGATGTGGCGGGCGAGCATGTGGATGCCCGCCTTCGACGCCGAGTACGAGTAGTTGTCGCCGACCGGCACGCGGATGCCGTCGATCGAACCGATCATGATCACGCGGGCGGGATCGTCGGCGGTGGCGCCCGCCTTGAGCTGCGGGAGCAGCGCTTGGGTCAACATGAACGGGGCCTTGACGTTGATCGCGAACACCTTGTCGAAGCCGTGGTCCGGGAACTCGCCGAGCGGCGCGCCCCACGCCGCCCCTGCGTTGTTGACGAGGATGTCGACCTGCTGCTCGCGCTCGGTGAGGGCGCCGACGAATGCCGCCACGCCGTCTTCGGTCGACATGTCGGCCGGGATGGAGATGCACTCACCGGACTCGGACAACCGCGCCGCCGCCTCGTTGCAGGCGTCCGCCTTGCGGGCGGTGATGTAGGTGCGGACGCCATTGGCGACGAGCCCCGAGGCGATCATGTACCCGATGCCGCGGGAGCCGCCGGTGACGACGGCGACCTTGCCGTCGAGACCGAAGAGGTTGGAGAGTGCGAACGGTGACTGCTGTTCCGGCATGCTGAGGAGTATGTCCGACGCGCTGGCGCAGCTCCCCATTCCCGGCACGCGCCGCCTCGCCGTGCGTGTCACGGCAGATGCGATGCGCCATCTGCGTGCTGGACACCCGTGGGTGTACGCGAACTCGATCACGTCGGTCAGCCACGACGGAGCTCCCGGTGACCTCGCCGTCGTCTTCGATCGCGATCGCCAGTTCGCGGCGATCGGGCTGTGGGATCCCGCGTCGCCGATCCGCATCAAGGTGTTGCACCACGCGACGTCGGCCACGATCGACCGCGGGTGGTGGGACGGCGTGGTGCGACGGGCGCTCCAACGGCGAGCGGTGTTCGTCGACGCGCCCGATGCAGGCCAGCTCGGCTACCGCGTGCTCAACGGCGAGAGCGACGGCACACCGGGGCTGGTTGCCGATCGTTACGCGTCCACGCTGGTGGTCAAGGTCTACAGCTCGGCGTGGTTCGCCCACCTGCGTGACGTCGTCGCCGCGCTCGTCGCCGCGACGAACGTCGACGGCGCGGTCGTGCGGCTGGCTCGTGGCGTCGCCGCCGGGGAGACCTTCGGGCTGCAGGAGGGCGACGTGATCGCCGGCGTCGTGCCGGAGGGTACGGTGCGATTCCGCGAGCACGGGCTCGCCTTCGACGTCGACGTGCGCCACGGGCAAAAGACGGGGCACTTCCTCGATCAACGACACAATCGGGGACGGGTCGCCTCACTCGCCGGCGGACGCCACGTACTGGATGTGTTCGCGTCGACGGGCGGGTTCAGCGTGCACGCGGCCGCCGGCGGCGCCGTGTCGGTCCACGCCATCGACGCCTCGGCGCCGACGCTCGCCGCCGCCGAACACAACCTGGAGATCAACCGCGAACGCGCGGCTGTTTCCGCGTGCCGGTTCACGATCGAGGTCGGTGACGCGTTCGAGGTGCTCGGCGCGCTCGGCGGGCGCCGCGCGGCATACGACATGGTGATCGTCGACCCGCCGTCGTTCGCCCAGCGCCAGTCCGATGTCGAACGTGGCGTGTACGCGTACGGGCGCCTCACGCGGCTCGCACTCGCGGTGATGCGGCCCGGGGGGATCCTCGTGCAGGCGTCGTGCTCGTCGCGCGTGCCGGCGGATCGCTTCTACGCCGCGGTGTACGAGGGCGCGGCAGCGTCGGGGCGCGAGCTCACCGAGATCGCCCGCACCGGTCACGACATCGACCACCCGGCGGACATCCCCGAGGCCGCCTACCTCAAAGCCGGGTTCTGGCGCGCCCGCTGACGCGTCACTCCCCACATTGCCCAAACATGTCCGTTTCGTCTCGCTCAGCGTGACGAAACGGACATGTTTCGGCTATTCGACGAGGCGGTGGCCGACCGGTGTCGCCTTGCGGACGTGGCCGAGCACGGTGGTCGCGCGCACCGTTGCCCGCGCTCCCTGGGGGACCGCCTGGCGTTCGTGGGTTCGCCAGGCGACGACGGTGTCGCGCTTGCCGTCGTCGACGGCAACATACGCGCTGTACCGGTCGCGCTCGAGGATCCGACGAATCCGCCGGGGGAGCGGTGACACCTCCGCCGGGCGTCGCGTGCGCAACACGAGGCCCGTGCGCTCGACCGTGCGGAACCCGTCGGCAGCACCTGCCAGCGCCAGCCAGAATCCGATCACGATCGGCACGAACGCGGCGAACGTGACACCGGTGGCGATGTCGGCGATCAGCCAGTCCTGGGCGGGGAAGCGTTCATAGATCCACTCGAAGGCCTCACCGTTGGCCACATCGGTCGACCATCGCCGCAGCTGCAGACCGGCGAGGCACGTGACGAGACCACCTCCGAGCGCCATGAACGGTGCCATGCCGTACCCAGGACGGATCGGATAGCGCACGCGCACGAGGCGCGGATGTCCGCCGACGGAGCTCCAGGCGCGGTGGTGATCCTCGCGAGCGAGCGGGAGCTCGACCGCTGCTCCCTCGGCAAGGCACATCGCCGTCGCGTATGCCAATCGCCGATCGCCGAGGTCGACTGCGCTCGGCGCCATCTCGGCGAAGCCGGCCTGGTCGAGCCGGGCGCGCACGGCGAGCCAGCGCGATCCCGCGGCGCGCCCGTCGGCGGTCAGCGTGTACTCGGTGTGGATGAACGTCCGGATCGTGCGGATCGCGGCCGCCGCCAGCACGACGACGAGGGCGACCCAAGCGATGCGCACGGCGACCGACTCGACGACCGACACGGTGGTGTCTCCGGTCGACCACGCCCGCAGCGTGCACCACGCGGCGAGCAGCCAGAAGACCCCGGGCACGACGAGGTCGAGGGGACTCCACCGTCGCTCGGTCAGCCCCGAGCTACGGGCATCATCGACGACGAGCGACTTGAACCTGCGCCACCACGCACCGCGGACATCGACGGCGAGGAACCGCGCCGGGATCGCCCGATCGTCGGTGAACCGAGTCATCACGTGCTGGAGCACGAGGCGTTCGTAGGGCCGCAGGGCATCACCCTGGTACGCGGTGGCCGCCGGACGTACCCGAGCCAACTCGTCGAACTCGTCGGCAGGCGGCAAGATGCGCACCCAGCCGCGAGCGGCGAGGTCGATCAGCGTCGCGCGCAGCGCCGCCGCCGTCACGGTGGCGTCGTTGGTGATCATGTTGACGACTGCGGGAGCATCGCCCCGGAGCGCCCCCGCGATGGTCGCGGGTTCGAGACGAGGGGGAAGCAGCCGCTCGCGCACGAGTCGATCGGCGAACAGGGCGAGCACGGCGAACAGTGCCGCGGTCCACAGCCACGGAGCCGTCGGTGCGGGCGCGAACAGGCCGGTTCCCACCACCGCGGACGTCATCGGATCATCATGCCATCACGGCGCGTCGTCGAACGGTTCACCGTCGGTCGGACGTACCCACATCGCGTTGCGCGGCAGCGGTACCTCGATGCCAGCGTCGTCCAACGCTCGTTTCAGCGCTTCCCTGAGCGTGCGCTGCAGCGCCCACTGCACGCCCGGCTTGGTCTTGACGGTGACTCTGATCGTGACACCGTCGGCACTGAGCGACTCGACGCCGAGCAGCTTGGGCTCTTCGATGACCGAATCTCGCCACGTGTCGCCGTGGCACACGTCGTCGACGCAGTCCGCGATCACGCCGCGTGTCGTCGAGAGGTCGTTGTCGTAGGCGACGGTCACGTCGACGATCGCGACCGACCACAGCTGCGACCGGTTGCCGACCCGCTGGACCACACCGTTGGGGACGTGCCACACCGTGCCGTCGGCCCCACGCAAGACGGTGGTCCGCAAGGAGATCTTCTCGACCGTGCCGGTCGCCTCGTCGAGGTCGACGACGTCGCCGATGCCGTACTGGTCCTCGAGCAACATGAACAACCCGGCGATGCAGTCCTTGACGAGGCTCTGGGCGCCGAAGCCCAGGGCGATGCCGGCGATGCCGGCTCCGGCGATCAGTGGCGCGAGGTCGATGCCCAAGCGGCCGAGGCAGGTGATCACGGCGATCACCCAGATGATCATCGACGCCGTGCTGCCGACGACCGCCGAGATGCTGCGCAGCCTGGCCTCGCGTCGCGGGTCGGTGACGTCGGGGACCGCCTTGCCGAGGGCGTCCGGCACGATCTTCGGTGCCCGCTTCTCGATCTCCTTGAGGCCCTTGCCGGCGATCGAGCGGTCGGGCGTGATGACACGAGCGATGAGTCTGCCCAGCCACCGTCGGGCGATCACCGTGAGGATCCAAGCGACCGTCGTGATCACGACGATGGCGACGACATCGTCGACGAGCGCGGCGAGGAAGCGGCTGCCGCCGGTCATGTCGAAGGCCGTCTCGCACACCCAACTCGGTGTCGGACCGCAGGCGGCCACCAGATCCGGATCGATCGACGTCTGCATGACGTGTTCCACGCCGTCGACCGTACCGATCCCCGCTGCGCCGACGCTGCCACCAGAGCACACGTCTCGCCGTTCACCGGTACGACTCGGGCCGAGCGATAACGTTCCCAAGATGTCTGAACCGACCGACCATCCCGTCGGCGCAACGTCACCGGGCGCGCGGTTGGGTGTCGTCGGTACCGGGTACGTCGGTCTGACCACCGGAGCATGTTTCGCTCACCTCGGCCACCGGGTCGTGTGTGGCGACATCGACCAGCACAAGGTCGACCTGTTGCAGGCGGGCCACATCCCGATCGTCGAGGACGGGCTGCAAGCGGTCGTCGATGGTGCCCGCGCCGCGGGACGTCTCGACTTCGTGCTCGGTGCCGAGGCGGCAGCAGCGGGCGCCGATGTCGTGTTTCTCTGCGTTCCCACGCCGCAGGGGGACGACGGCAGCGCGGATCTCTCCTACATCGAGCAGGCCGCGGCACAGATCGCTCCGATGCTCAAGCCAGGCGCGGTGGTGGTGAACAAGTCGACGGTGCCGGTCGGATCCACGTTGGCGGTCGAGCGGGTGCTGCAGCGCGACGACGTATTCGTCGTGTCGAACCCCGAGTTCTTGCGCGAGGGAACTGCCGTGCACGACTTCTTGCACCCGGACCGGGTGGTGATCGGCAGCGCCGATCGGGCTGCCGCCGAGCGAGTCGCCGAGCTCTACGCGGGCGTCGACGCGCCGATCCACATCACCGATCCGGCCTCGGCCGAGACGATCAAGTACGCGGCCAACGGGTTCTTGGCGATGAAGATCAGCTTCGTCAACGCCGTCGCCGCGATGTGCGAAGCCGTCGGTGCCGACGTCGCCGCGGTCGTCGACGGCATCGGCGCTGACACGCGCATCGGCACTCAGTTCCTGCGTCCAGGCCCGGGTTGGGGTGGAAGCTGCTTCCCCAAGGACTCGCGGGCGCTGGTGAAGATCGCCGAGGACCACGGGTACAACTTCACGATGATGCGCGGTGTCATCGACGTCAACAACGAACAGCTCGAACGGATGGTCGCCAAGATCGAGCGGGCCGTCGATCGGCCGGCGGGCGATCTGCACGGCGTGATGGTCGGCGCGCTCGGGCTGTCGTTCAAGGCGGGCACCGACGATCTGCGCGAGTCGCCGGCGCTGGCGATCATCGCCGCCCTGCGCGCCCGCGGCGCGCATGTGCGTGCCTACGACCCCACCACGACCGGCGAGCTGACGCCGCACCGTGTGTCGGTTCTCGACGGGATAGAGCTCGTCGACGAGCCGCTGGCGGTCGCCGCCGGCGCCGACGTGCTCGTGATCCTCACCGAGTGGCCCGAGTTCGCCAAGCTCGACCTCGCCGCTCTCGGCGCGTCCGCACCTGGCGTCACCGTGGTCGATACACGCAACCTGCTCGATCCAGCGCTCGTGCGCGAGGTCGGCCTCGACTACGACGGCGTCGGCCGCCGCTGATTGCATCCGGGGTCAGACCCCAGATGCAATCAGTCGAGGCGCGAGCGGAAGTAGTCCGCGGTCAGCGCGAGGCCGTCGCGGAGTTGCACGGTCGGCTCCCAGCCGAGCAGCGTGCGCGCCTTGGTCAGGTCGGGCTTGCGTTGCGTCGGGTCGTCGGTCGGCAGCGGCAGGTGCACGATCTCGGACCGTGACCCTGTGAGCTCGAGCACGATCGCCGCGAGTTGCGCGATCGTGAACTCGGTGTCGTTGCCGATGTTCACCGGTGTGGCCACGTCGGAGTCGAGCAGGGCGAGGAATCCGCGGATCTCGTCGTCGACGTAGGTGAACGAGCGCGTCTGCGAACCGTCACCGAAGATCGTGATCTGCTCACCGCGTAGCGCCTGGACGAGGAAGTTCGAGACCGCGCGCCCGTCGTCGGGTCGCATCCGGGTGCCGTACGTGTTGAAGATGCGCACGATGCGGACGTCGACGCCGTGGTGGCGGTGGTAGGCCATGGTCATGGCCTCGGCGTAGCGCTTGGCTTCGTCGTAGACGCCACGTGGGCCGATCGGGTTGACGTTGCCCCAGTAGTCCTCGGGCTGAGGATGAACCTGGGGGTCGCCGTAGACCTCCGACGTGGAGGCGAGGAAGAACTTGGCGTCCTTCGCCAACGCCAGGCCGAGCGCGTTGTGCGTGCCGAGCCCACCGACCTTCAGGATCTGGATCGGGATGCGCTCGAAGTCGACCGGGCTCGCCGGGCTGGCCAGGTGCATCACGACATCGACGTGGCCGGGAACCCAGATGTAGTTGCTCACGTCGTGCTCGACGAACGTGAAGCCAGCTCGCCCGAAGAGCGCTTCGATGTTGACGACGGACCCGGTGACGAGGTTGTCGATGGCGACCACTTCGTCGCCGCGGTCGAGCAACGCCCTGCACAGGTGGGATCCCAAGAACCCCGCTCCACCGGTGACCACCACGCGCGCCATGGGGCCTGAGCGTACGGCGTGAGTGCGGCCACCGATCACGTCGGGTGGCGTCACGTCGTCGAATCGGGGTAGCGGCACCGGGCGCGTGTCGATACGTACACTCGGC
>CAZQCP010000013.1:37846-40661 GCA_964592115.1 uncultured Ilumatobacteraceae bacterium | reverse complement strand
GTCCCCAACCGTGACTTGACGCCGTTCGCGGGGTCGGGGCGGCGATACTTGATCCCCGCATGACCACGCTCGCCCCACCGCGCGATGTTGCGGGCAGCGACGACTCCTCCGTCGACCGCGCCCAGATCAGTCGCGTCCCGTACCTGCCGGGGCTCGACGGCATGCGCGCCCTCGCCGTCGTGGCGGTGATGGTGTACCACGCCAACAGCGACTGGCTGCCGGGTGGGTTCCTCGGCGTGGAGATGTTCTTCGTCATCTCGGGCTACCTGATCACGCTGTTGCTCATCTCCGAGCGCGAGCGCACGTACCGCATCTCGCTGCGTCACTTCTGGCTGCGCCGGGCCCGACGCCTCCTGCCAGCGCTCTACGTGATGATGGCGCTCGTCGTCACCTGGACCGCGCTGTTCAAGAGCGACGCCCTCGGCGCGCTGCGTGGCGACGTGTTCGCCGGGCTGTTCTACGTGTCGAACTGGTACCAGATCTTCACCGGGCTCGGATACACGGCGGCGGGCGACTTCGCCCCGCTGCGCCACCTCTGGAGCCTCGCGGTCGAAGAGCAGTTCTACCTGTTCTGGCCGATCGTGATGATCGTGCTCCTCGGGCGCAGTGGCACTCGCCGGGTGGCCGACGTCAGCCGCTGGCTGTTCCTCGGCGCGATCGCCATCACGGTGCTCGTCGCCGTGCTCTACTACCCCGGTCCGATCGCCGACCCGACGGTCACCCCTGACGCCTACTGGTGGATCGGTGACCGCCCGATCTCGAAGATCGACACGCTGTACCTGAGCACGCTGACCCGTCTCGGCGGGCTGATGCTGGGCTCCGCGTTCGCGATGGTATGGCGCCCGCTCGCCGTCGTCCGCGGTCCCCTGCGTTCCAAGGGCCACCTGTTCGACGCCGTGGCGTTGGCGGCGCTCGTGTTCCTCGGCTGGCTGTGCTGGACCATGTACCTCGCCACACCGTCGGGCGCCGACCCGTTCTTGTTCCGCGGCGGGATGTTCCTCGTCGGCGTGGCCACGATCGCCGTGCTTGCCGCCGTCACCCACCGGGGCGCATCCGCGAACCGGATCCTCGGCAACACGCTGCTCTTGTGGATCGGCACCCGCTCGTACGGTTTGTACCTGTACCACTGGCCGATCTACCAGATGATCCGCGGGGTCGCCGGCAACAAGCTGTCGGTGCCTCAGTTCGTCTTGGCGCTCGCGATCACCGCCGCGGTGACCGAGGTGTCGTTCCGCCTCGTCGAGCGCCCGATCCGCGCCGGTCACTTCTCGCGCTGGTGGAGGCGCATGCGGTCGCGGCCCGAACGTGGTCCGCGGTTCGTGTTGGCGGGGGCGACGGCGATGGTGTCTGTCGGTGCGCTCGTGATGGTCACCGTGCTGTGGGCGGCGCCGCTGCGCCAGAACGAGATCGCCGCCGCACTCGACGAAGGTGAGCAGTTCACGACCGATCTGCTCGCCGTCGACGAGGTCCCCACCGTGACGGTCGGCGACGCCGAAGACGACGCCGTTGATGATGGCGACACCGTGGCCACGATTCCGGGCGATGACGCCGCGGGCACGTCGGGGGCGACGACCACCGTGGCGACGGTGGCGTCCGTTCCCGACGATGTCGCGGCCGCGCTGCCGGAGGCCGACGTCGGGCGGGGGAGCCCGTCGGATTCCGGATCTGGTGCTCCGGTGACGAGCACAGCTCCCACCACCGTTCCCGAGACCACCGTGCCGCCGACGACGGTGCCGCCGCCGGTCACCATCCCCGGCATCGTCGCCAACGTCGACGCGATCACGTCGGTCGACGTGCCGCCGAACACGGGCGGATTCCCGCTCGTCGCCGTCGGCGACTCGGTGATGCTCGGTGCCGCCGAGGAGCTGCAGGCGCGCGGGTTCCAGGTCGACGCGGTGCAGAGCCGGCAGATGAAGTCGTTCGTGCCGACGATGCAGTCTCTGCGGGACAATGGCATCTTCGGCTCGGTGGTGGTCGTCCACCTCGGGACGAACGGCGGGTTCAGCCAGGAGACGCTCGATTCGATGCTGGCGACGGTCGCCGACGTCCCCGTGGTCCTGCTGCTCACGGGCAAGGCAGATCGTGGCTGGATCGCCGAGAACAACGACCGGCTCCGTGCGGTCCCAGCGACGCATCCGAACGTGACGATCGTCGACTGGGAGGTGCTGTCGGCGAGCTGCCCGGACCGGTGCTTCTACGACGACGGCATCCATCTCACGCAGTCCGGCCAAAATTTCTACGCCGACCTCATCGCCCGCGTCCTCGGTCAGCCCTGACCGCCACCGATGAGTTTCGCGTGCAGGGGGTGCGCAGAGATCTCATCGGAGGGTGGGGTGGGTGGCCCCCGATGAGTTTCGTGTGCAGGGGATGCCCAGATTTCTCACCGGTGAGCGAGGGTGCGGGCGGCCGGTGGGGCTTGGAGCATTCGGGGTCCGAGGTTCTACGCTCGGCGCCATGACCACACCTGTTCGCGTCGCCGTCACCGGTGCTGCTGGCCAGATCGGCTACAGCCTGCTCTTCCGCATCGCCTCGGGGTCGATGCTCGGACCGGACACGCCGGTCGCGCTGCAATTGCTCGAGATCACGCCGGCCCTCGGCGCGCTCGAAGGCGTGCGGATGGAGCTCGACGACTGCGCGTTCCCGCTCCTCGCCGACGTCATCGGCACCGACGACGCCGACGTGGCGTTCGGCGACGCCGACATCGCCATCCTCGTCGGGTCGATGCCGCGCAAGGCGGGCATGGAGCGCGCCGACCTGCTGTCGGCCAACGGCGGCATCTTCAAGCCGCAGGGCGAGGCGCTGTCGCGCAGCGCCG
>CAZQCP010000013.1:7547-37836 GCA_964592115.1 uncultured Ilumatobacteraceae bacterium | reverse complement strand
GCCAGGTACTCCTGATAGCTGATGGCGTCTTCCTTGCGCTGGGCGATCAGCGCAACTCGGCCGCCATCGAGCCCCGCCAGTTCACGGCGATGACCCGTCTCGACCACAACCGGGCCAAGACGCAGCTCGCCCAACGGCTCGGAGTGTCGATCAACGACATCACGAAGATGACGATCTGGGGCAACCACTCGACGACGCAGTATCCCGACCTCTTCCATTGCGAGGTCGGCGGAAAGAACGCCCACGAGGCGGTCGGCGACCAGGCGTGGTACGAGTCGACGTACATTCCGACGGTTGCCAAGCGCGGCGCGGCGATCATCGACGCCCGCGGGGCGTCGTCGGCAGCCTCGGCCGCCTCGGCCGCCGTCGATCACGTCCGCGACTGGGTACTCGGCACGCCCGATGGCGACTGGGTGTCGATGTCGGTCGTCAGCGACGGCAGCTATGACGTTCCCGAGGGCATCATCTCGTCGTTCCCGTGCGTCTGCAAGGACGGCGACTACGAGATCGTGCAGGGCCTCGACGTCGACGAGTTCAGCCGCACGAAGATCGACGAGTCAGCCGCCGAGCTCGTCAGTGAGCGCGACGCCGTCGCCGACCTCGGTCTCATCTGACCTGAGCCGGGCCAGTTCGGCTACAGGCCGCCGATCTCGTAGACGTGGCGGGCGGTCTCGTCGGACGGGTCGACTTCGAGGTCGTGAAGCAGGCCTTTGCGGATGTCGTACACCCAGCCGTGCACGTGGGCAGCGAGCTCGGAACCCCAGCGGCGCTGCACGATCGATGTCGAGCACAGCCGGTACACCTGCTCGCGCACGTTGAGTTGCACGAGGCGCTGGTGCAGCTCGGTCGGATCGTCGATCTGGTCGAGCTCGTCGTGGTAGGTGCGATACACGTCCTTGATCGTGCGCAGCCACTCGTCGATCAGACCGTGGTCCTGGCCGTCGATGGCAGCAGTGACGCCGCCGCATCCGTAGTGGCCGCACACGATGACGTGCTCGACGTCGAGCACCTCGACGGCGAACTGCAGCACCGACATCAGGTTCATGTCGGCGTAGACGACGAGGTTGGCGATGTTGCGGTGCGTCAACATCTCACCGGCACGCACGCCGACCATCTCGTTGGCGTTGATGCGACTGTCCGAACATCCGATGAACAGGTACTTCGGCGACTGCCCGTCGGCGAGCCGCTCGAAGTGCTGCGGGTCGTCGTCGACGACCCCGGCGACCCACTTCCGATTGTTCTCGAACAGTTGCTCGTAGGTCGGCGCGGTCACGAAGACGGTGGTGTGGGCGGCGCCATCGGAGGCGGCGGCGGCACGTCGGTTGCCGCGGGAGGCGGCGGTGGTGTCGGCGACGCGGGCGGGGCAACCGGCGCAACCGGCGCAACGGGTGCGCCCGGCGCGGCGAGCGGCGCAGCGCCATCGGAGGCGCTCCCGGGCGTGCCGTCGCCCTTCTTGTTGCGCTTCACGAGGAAGTAGATCAAGCCGAGCGCCGCGAGTGCGGCGACGATGCCCAAGATGATCCACAGCGTCGAGGACCCATCGGAGGAATCATCCGGTGCGGCCGTCGGCAGGCCGTCGTCACCGACCGTCGCCTCGGCGTCGCCGTCGGCATCCGTATCGGCGTTGCCCTCACCGCTGACATTGCCGTCGTCGCCATCGTCGTTGCCGCCGCCCGAGCCGCCGCCGCTACCTGACCACTCGGCGTGCATCTCAGCGGCGCCACCGACCACGAAGTCGGCTCCGGGTGTGATCTTCCACGATGCGGTCGAACCGCTCGTCGAGGTGGCGTTGTTGGCGCCGAGCGAGCCCGGGGCAGACACGTTGAACACGATCGAGACCAGGTCGTCGAAGTCGAATCCCGGAATCGCACCCATCTCCTCGCTGTCGAGCGCGAGCTCGTCGACGCCATCGAGCGTGGCGTTGAAGCGGGTGCCGGAGGCGTCTTGCTCGATGCTGAAACGTGCCTCGCCGTCGGACTCCATCGAGTCATTGAGCTCGGCGAGCGGCACGTTCGACACGGTGCACTCGACGCCGACCTGACCGCCCTCGTCGATCTCCCGCGTCGTCACTTCGTAACCTGAGAGGTCGCTCTCGAGATCGACGCAGGGATCGTCGCCGCCCAGCATCTCCTCGAGCAGCGCTTCACCGCTGAGGTCACCGAGTGCGTCGGCGTCCTCACCGAGCATCGCTGCCATCTGTTCGATCTGCTGGGAATTGACCAGCACCAGGAAGCTCACGTCCGCGGTGGCGTCGTCGTGGACGGTGAACGTGGACTCGATGCTGAAGCATCCGGTCAACACGACGACGAGCGCGGTGATACCGAAAAGGGAGGTGAGGCGAGAGACTCGTCGTGGCATGGGGGAGACCGTAGCCGCTGGTGCGATACTCGACTCATGACAGCACGTTGGGTCGTAGGTGTCGACGGGTCGTCGACGGCGGTCGATGCCCTCCGATGGGCAGCGCGCCACGTGGGTGAACGGGACGCCGAACTGTCCGCCGTCGGGGCGTTCCACGTCCCCGCGTACCTGGCGCTGTTCACGGCCAAGCGCGGGTTCGGTGTCGACGAGGTCGGACTCGGAGCGACGGCCGCCCACGAGATCGATGTCGCCATCGAGCAGGTGACGGCCGACATCGCGCCCGATGCGGTCGATGTGCAGCCGATCGTCGTCGAAGGGACAGCCGCGCAGGCCCTGATCGATACGGTGCTGAGCCTCGGCGCGAACCTGCTCGTCGTCGGGCGGCGCGGCACGAGTGAGCTGCGCGATCACCTCCTCGGTTCCGTCAGCCGGTACTGCGTGACGCACGCCCACGTCCCAGTCGTCGTGGTGCCGTCGGGCTGGTCGGCGTCGCCAGCTGCCCGCATCGTCGTCGGCTTCGACGGCAGCGAGCAGTCCGCCGCCGCGGTGCAATGGGCACTCGAGTTCGCCGTCGACGCCACCGTCACCGTGGTGGCGGCGATCCATCTGGCTCCATGGATCAGCCCGGAGGTCACCCGCCAGCGGCTCCCCGACGAGGTCGCCGCCGAGGAGGAGCGGATCACGAGGCTCCTCGATGACATCGACCCCGATCGGCGCGCCGTCCGATCGATCGTGTTGCACAGTCCTCGCCAGGCGTTGGCCGAAGCCATCGGCGACGCCGACCTCCTCGTCGTCGGCTCCGCCGGAAGTGGTCGCGCCAGCGGCCTCGGCTCGGTGAGCACCTGGTCGTTGTACGACTCACCGGTTCCGGTGGTCGTCGTTCCCGCCTGATCACACGAGGAGCAGCAGATGAGCGAACCGTTCACCATGTCGGCCAGCTCGCAGGCTGCCTCGTTCGATGGGCCCGTGCTCGTCGGGGTCGACGGCTCCGACACATCCGCACGGGCTTTGCACGTCGCTGCGACGCTCGCGAGTCGACTGAACGCCGAGCTCGTCGTCGTCCACGCGGTCGGCCTGATGTCGGTCATCGACGGGCGCCACGTCCCGTCCGAGGGTCGCCACGACGAGCTCGCCGCCTTGCTCAGCGACCGTTGGTGTCAGCCACTCGCCGGCGTCGAGGGCTTGCGATGGCGCGCCGTGCTCGTACACGGACCGCCGACCGAGGTGATGCTCAACCAGGCCGACGATCTCGCCGCCGCGCTCGTTGTCGTCGGCTCGCGGGGCATCGGCAGCGAGAAGCTCCTGGGGAGCACGAGCCACCACCTCGTGCACCACTGCACGCGCCCCGTCGTGGTCGTGCCCCCGGCGGACCGGTCGGGCACGGACTGACTGCACCGACCGCGGTACGGTCCCGAACCATGTCGGAATCGTCGTCATCGTCATCGTCGGAGTTCGCTGGGCGCGTCGCCATCGTCACCGGATCGTCGAGTGGCATCGGAGAGGAGACGGCACGCCGGCTGTCGGCGCTCGGCGCCACCGTCGTCGTCAACTCGTCGTCGTCGGTGGAAGCCGGCGAAGCGGTCTCGGCGTCACTGCCGGGCGAGTCGTGCTACGTACGCGCCGACATCAGCGACCAGGAACAGGCGCACGCGCTGATCGATACCACGGTCGAGCGCTACGGCCGTCTGGACTACCTCGTCAACAACGCCGGCTGGACCACGTCGGTCGCGCACGAGGACCTCGACGGCCTGACCGACGAGATCTTCCGCAAGACGTTCGAGGTCAACGTGTTCGGCACGTGGTGGCTGACGAAGCGGGCGATCCCACACCTGCGCCAGTCGGACGACCCGAGCATCGTGAACATCACCTCGATCGCTGGTGTGCGCCCGGTCGGTTCGTCGATGGCCTACTCGATGAGCAAAGCGGCACTGAACCAGATGACGGCACTGCTGGCGAAGAGCTATGGCCCGATCCGCGTCAACGCTGTGGCGCCCGGTCTCGTGGCCACGCCGTGGACGGCGGATTGGGATGCACAACACGCCGCGGTCGCGGCGACCGCGCCGGTCCCGCGGTCGGCGACTCCCGACGATTGCGCCGAAGCCGTGATCGGCCTCCTGCGCAACAAGTACACGTCGGGCGCGGTCCTCGTCGTCGACGGCGGCCTCACCCAGAAGATGTAAGCAAACCCGGCAGCGAGCGGGCGATCCGGACCGGCTCAGGCGGCGGATTTCTCGAGGATGTGGATGCCGCACGCCGAGCCGAGCCCGATCACGTGGGCGAGGCCGACCTTCGCGCCCTCGATCTGACGGTCGCCCGCCTCACCGCGCAGGTGATGGCAGACCTCCCACACGTTGGCGATGCCGGTCGCCGCGATCGGGTGACCCTTCGACTGCAGCCCACCCGACACGTTGACCGGCGTCGAGCCGTCACGCCACGGTGCGCCCGAGTTGAAGAAGTCGACCGCCCCGCCCGGCTCGCACAGGCCGAGGTTGTCGTAGTGGACGAGCTCGGCGGTGGCGAAGCAGTCGTGCAGCTCGACGAGGTCGAGGTCCTCGGGTCCGACGCCGGCGGTCTCGTAGGCCTGCTTGGCGGCGATGCGGGTGAGCGTGTTGACGTCGGGCAGCACCTGGCAGGCTTCTTGCCACGGGTCCGATGTGAGGATCGACGCCGACACCTTGACCGCCCGGCGCTGCTGTTCGAGCGAGAGCGTCTTGAGCCGCTCGCCGGTGATGAGTACCGCCGCGGCCGCACCGTCGCAGTTGGCCGAGCACATCGGCCGGGTGTTCGGGTAGGCGATCATCATGTCGTTCATGATCTCGTCGAGCGTGAACCGCTTCGAGTACGCGGCGAGCGGGTTGAGGGTGGAGTGGGCGTGGTTCTTCTCCGAGATCTTGGCGAACAACTCGAAGTCGGCACCGCCGTACTTGTGGTTGTACTCCATGCCCACCTGGGCGAACACGCCGGGCATCGTGTCGGTGCCGATGCGGCCGTCGGTCGGCGCGACGGCTCCGAAGCGGCCCCGCGGCTCCCACTCGTGCCCATCCTTCTTCGCCTGGCCACCACCACCGAGGAGGCCGGCGCCGGCGAGCTTCTCGACGCCGACGGCGAGGCCCATGTCGCACTCGCCGGCCTTCAGCGCCATGATCACGGTGCGCAGTGCGGTGGCGCCGGTGGCGCACGCGTTCGACACGTTGTAGACGGGGATGCCGGTCTGGCCGACCTGCTTTTGGATCTGCTGGCCGATGCCGCCGGAGCCCATCAGGTTGCCGGCGGCGAGCACGCCCATGTCGGCCATCGTGACGCCCCCGTCGGCGAGCGCGGCCTGCACGGCCTCGGCGGCGAGGTCGACGATGTCGCGGTCGGTGTGCTTACCGAACTTCGTCATGTTGATTCCGAGGATGAAGATGTCGTCGCTCATAGTTGGATCTCTCTTTGTTGAGGCAGGTTCGTTGAGGCAGGTTCGTTCAGGCGGGTTCGAAGCCGAAGCCGATCGCTTCGACGCCGTTGTCGTCGGTGCCCAGCGAATAGGTCGTCAGGCGAACCGGCATGTCGAGCTTGATCTGTTCGGGGTCAGGGGCAACGTTGCGGAGGTTCCCGCGCACGCTCGTGCCGCCGCAGTCGACCACACCGGACGCGAACGGCACCTCGATGCCGGGCGCAGCGAGGGCGACGATCGTGAACGTGCGCAACGTGCCGTCGGTCGGGATGTCGACCCTCGTGAACTCGGTCCCGAAGCACGAGGCGCAGGCGTTGCGGCGGTCGAAGAATCGTGCACCGCAGGCGGTGCATTCGTTGGCCACCAGGTGGGGGTCACCGTCGTCGAGCACGAGGTAGTCGACGAGGGGCACCCGGGTGGCGGTTGCAGAGTCAGCCATGGTCGCGACCGTATCCAGTCGCCGCGCTGCGGGACGATCCGAACCGACCATCTCGACGTGTCAAAACGAACGGTGGGACCCGTCCCCTTCGTTCGTTACTCGGCCATCTCCACGAGCCAGGTCGGCAGGCGCGTCGGGCGGCCCTCGGTGGTGACGCAGCCGTGCACGGTCACGCCGGTGGCCCGCGTCTGTGGGGTGCCCTCCGCGTCGGCGACCGTCAACAGGTAGGCCATCTGGAAGGTGGCGCGCGTCGCGCTGGCGAGACGCAGGTGCACATCGACCTCGTCGTCGAAGCGCAGCGGCTGGCGGTACTGCACGTAGGACTCGAGCACCGGTGACTCCAATCCAGCTGCCCGCCACTCGGTGAACGGGTGGCCGATGGCACGCAGGTAGGCGACGCGCGTCTCTTCGAAGTAGGCGAGGTAGTTGCTGTGATGGACGACTGCCATCGCATCGGTCTCGACGAAGCGGACCCGGATGCGGTGGACGAAGTCGTAGTCGTCGGGTGACGTCGACGGCTCGATCGAGAGGCGCACGGCGGCGACGCTACCCGTACAGTCTCGATCGTGACGCCCGCCGTGGCCACGCTCGACGCTGCCGGGATCGCCTACACGATCCACGAGTACGAACGCACCGAAGACCTCCACGACTTCGGTCGCGAAGCAGCCGAGGCGCTCGGGTTGCCGTACGACCAGGTGTTCAAGACGTTGGTCGTCGTCGCCGACGATGCGCTCGTGGTGGCCGTGGTACCCGTGAGCTGCCAGCTGTCGATGAAGCGGATCGCCGCCGCGGTCGGCGCGAAGAAGGCGACGATGTGCGACCCGATGGCAGCCGAGCGCTCGTCGGGCTACGTCGTGGGCGGCATCAGCCCGATCGGCCAGCGCAAGCGATTGCGCACCGTGCTCGACGAGACCGTCGAGCTGTTCGACGTGGTGTACGTCAGCGGGGGTAAGCGCGGGATGGACATCGGTCTCGCTCCGGCCGACCTCGTCGCCGTGCTCGACGCTGCGGTCGCCCCGATCACGGCGTGACATCTCAGCCGGACGGGTGTCGCATCAACGCTTCGATGCGGGCGACGCGCGTGCGCGCCGGCGGGTGTGAGGCGGCCAGCCGTGCGCGCCAGCCGATCGGCCGCCCGCTCCCGCCGACCGCCAACAGCTGGCGCAGCGCGCTCGCCAACTCGCGGCCGAACCCCATCCGCACCGCCCGGCGATCCGCCTCGAACTCGGACTCGTGTCCGACGAGGTTCGACATGGCGTCGCTGGCGCGCAGCGCGGCAGTGAACACGTACGACACGACGCGCATCGCGGCGGCGACGAACGTGCCGATCGCACCGACGACCGCCGAGCGCTGCCCGAAGCTGTTCGCCGCTGCCTGAGCGACGTTCTCCAACCAGAACCCGACCCACGCCAGCAGCACGACCGGAGCGGACAACCAGTGCCCCATCGTGATCGACACGGTGTGCAAGCCGAGGTGGTGGCTCAGCTCGTGGGCCAACACGCCGCGCAGCTGCCGATCGTCGAGCTCGTGCAACGCGAACGTCGTCACCACGACGAGGTGCCCCCCGCACGCGTACGCATTGAGCTCGTTCGACGGCAGCACGCGCACCACGTAGCGGCCACGCGGCAGATCGTTCGCCTGGGCGATCTGGGCCCACAGCGGGGCGATCACCGCCTCCTCGTCGGATGTCGGCCGTCGAGCGCCGAGGAGCGGAGTCAGCACCAACAGCTGGACCGGGCGGATGAACAGCAACAACCCGGCTGCGGCGAAGCCGACGAGCACCCACCAGAACGCGACGTCGGTCAACAGGCCGACCGGGAGCCAGATCACGAACAGCGCGAGGACGCAGAACGGCACGATCGCGACGAGGGGCATCAATGCCCAGACAGCGCCGCGTTCGACGCGTCGCGCCCCCCGTCGTGCTCGCATAGCGCTCGTCAGGATACGCAGCGTGATGGTTCGGACCGAACGGTCTCGGCTTGCTCAAGATGCGCGGCGGGCCTGGTCACGCAGCGCGGCCAGCGGTATTGTCCGCAGCGGGCGTGCAGGCCAGCGTTCGGCGTGGTGGATCGAGGAGACCGGGGTGCAAGAGACATCGACGACCACGGAGCTCGATTCGCAGCGCCGCGTTCGGGCGATCCTGGACGACGCCGCCCGCTCGCGCACCGCGGATCCTGACCGCGCCCGTCAACTCGCCCTCGACGCCCGCGTGCTCGCTCGCGCCGGCGAACTGGCAGCGCTGGAGGCCGAGGCGCTGTACCACCTCGCTTCGATCGCCCACCAGGCTGGACGCACCGAGTACGCGTTCGCGCTCGCCGCGGAAGCCGTCGAGCTCGCCCAACCCGACGAGACCAGCTTGACGCTGGCGTGGTCGCTGCACCTGATGGGCGTCGTCTACTACCAGGCGAACAACTACTCGGGCGCGCTCGAGCACTGCCTGCGGGCGTTGCAGGTGTATCGCTCGACCGGGCACGACGTCGACGAGGGCCGGATCCTGCACACCGTGGCCGCCATCTATCAGTCGATGGGCGACTTCGACCGTGCCGTCGAGGCGTACCAGGACGCGCTCGCGGTCAACGAGGCACTCGGCCGTCCCGACGTCGACGCGATGGTCCTCGCCAATCTCGCCCGCATCCGCGGCCGGCACGGCGACCACGCGGTCGCCGTCGAGCTCGGACGGCGAGCGGTGATCGTCGCCCGCCAGCACGCACCGCACCTCGTGTCGGGCATCTTCGCCGACCTCGCCGAGGCGTACAACGGGCTCGGCGACACGGCCAACTCGAGCGCCTGTTTCGTCGAGGCGCGCGCCGACTGGGCGCGCCGGGCGGCCGAGGAGGACCTTCCGACCCACGATCAGCTCGGCATGCTCGTGTCGGAGGGTCGGGTCGCGCTCCGCCAGGGAAACGTCGATGGCGCGATCGCGATCTTCGTGGCCGCGCTCGATCTCGCCGATCGCACGGACCAGCGTGACGTCGAGCTCGAACTGCACGACCTGTTGGCGGTCGCGCTGAAGCAGGCCGGTCGATACGCCGAGGCGTTGGAGCACCGCGAACGCCACTTCGCGCTGCACCGCGAGATCTTCACGGACTTCGCCGATCTCCGTCAACGCACCATCCAAGTCGCCCACGACCACGAGACGGCGCGCCACCTCGCCCAGATCACGCGCCTCAAGACAACAGGCCTGATCGCCGGGTACGCGGCCGAGCACGCCGATGTCGACGCATATCACCTCGAGGCCTACGAGCGGCTCGCCGCGCTCGCCGAGTTCCGTGGCGGCAACTCGACCAAGCACACCGACGGCGTCGGCGACCTGGCCGCCGAGATCGCCCACGCGATCGGTCAGATGCCCGAGTGGTGCGAGCGATTGCGGCTGGCGGCGCGATTGCACGACATCGGCAAGGTGGCGGTCGCCGACACGGTGTTGCGCAAGCCGGGTCCGCTGACGGTCGACGAATACGAGGAGATCAAGCAGCACACCACGATCGGCCGCCGGTTGCTCTCCGGTGTCTCGACGGATCTGTTCGCCCTCGCCGCCGACGTCGCGTGGTCACACCACGAGTGGTGGGACGGCAGCGGCTACCCGAACGGGTTGAGCGGCGCCGAGATCCCACTCGGCGGGAGGATCGTCGCCATCGCCGACGTGTTCGACTCACTCGCCGCGGGTCGCGTGTACAAGCGGGAGTGGAGCCCCGCCGAGTCGGTGCGCTTCATCGTGTCCGGATCCGGTTCACAGTTCGAACCGGCGCTCGTCGACGCGTTCGTCGCCGTCATGCGTGCCCGCCACGATCTCTGACGAGCCACGTCAACCGAGCGCGTTGAGGACCCACCGACGCACGAACTCGGCGACGTCGTCTGCAGTCACGTCGTCGGCAAAGCGCCCGCGGCGGTAGCTGCTGGAGAACGACGTCACGGTGCCGAGCACGCCCGTCGCCACGAGATCGGGAGAGGCGTCGGCGATCTCCCCCCGTTGCTGGCCTTCGACCACGAGCCGGCGCACGTCGTCTTGATAGACCGCCGATCCCTCGGTGAGCACCTCGGCGATCTCCGGATCGGTGCGTTCGACGTCGAGGAGCGCGAAGTGTGCGGCGTGTTCGGCCATGAACCGGACGCTCGCCGCCGCGCCGTCCGCGATGCGCGTCACGGTGTCGGTGTGCGGGTCCATCGCGTCGCCCTGCGTTCGACGCAGGCCGTGGCGCATCGTCCGCACCAGTTCGGCGAACAGCTCACCCTTCGTCGGGAAGTACCAGTAGAAGAGACCCTTGGCGACACCGGCTGCCTCGCAGATGTCGGCGATGCGCGTCGCCGAGTAGCCGCGGTCGGCGAACAGCCCGGCGGCTGCGTCGAGGATCTGCTGTTTGCGTTCGCGCCCGTGACGCGTGTGCTGTCGGGTCTCGGGATCGGTGTCGCCACCATCCGTTGGTTCGGTGGCGGGATCGCTCACACCTCCTAGTCCAACCAGAACTTGACCCGCCGGTCAACTCGGGTGCCGGTGGACGCCGCTTCCGCCGCTGCTGGGTGGGCGGATGGGACGCAGATCGGCGGTGGTAGACACTGGGGCATGGCGCAGTCAGCGGTGCTCCCGGAAGCGGAACCGATGTCCCACGAAGGCACCACGCCGACCGGCGTGCTCGTGATCCACGGGTTCACCGGCAACCCGTCGTCGATGCGCGGGATCGCCGAAGCGATGGCCGCCGCCGGTCACCACGTGGAGATGCCCCGCCTCCCCGGGCACGGCACCACCGTCGACGACATGGTGCCGACCGGCTGGGAGGACTGGACCGGCGAGGTGCGCGCCGCGCACGCCCGGCTGGCGTCACGTGTCGAGCGCATCGTGGCCGTCGGCTTGAGCATGGGCGGTTCGCTCACGCTCTGGTCCGGCTTCGAGCTCGACAAGGTCGTCGGGCTCGTGTGCGTCAATCCGGCGACCCAACCGCAAGGCGACGATGTGTTGGAGATGCTCACCGAGATGGTCGACGACGGCATGGAGATCGCTCCTGCCATCGGTGGCGACATCGCCGATCCCGATGTGACGGAGAGCTCCTACGACGGTGCTCCGCTGCGCGCGCTCTTGTCGTTCATGCGCGACGGCCTGGCCCCGATGGCCGACCGCTACGGCGAGCTGCAGCTCCCACTCCTCTTGATCACGTCGCGTCAGGATCACGTGGTCGAGCCGTCGCAGAGCGAATACCTCGCCACGACCTACGGCGGCGACGTCGAGCACGTGTGGCTCGATCGCAGCTACCACGTCGCCACCCAGGATTACGACCGCCACGACATCGTTGCCCGCACTGCCGCCTTCGTCGACCGCGTCGCCGCAGCCTGACCGGCCCCGCTCCACGGATCGCCGATGATCGCCAGCATCCCCAGCCCGTCGTTCAACTCGATCGACATCGGCCCCTTGAGCCTCAACCTCTACGGATTGGCGATCGCCCTCGGCGTCGTCGCGGCGGTGTGGCTGTTCGGGCGGCGCCTCGAGGAGCGCCAGGTGGGCACGATGGACGACGCCAGTGCGATCGCGCTGTGGGCCGTGCTCGCCGGGGTCGTCGGCGCACGGCTCTACCACGTGGCGACGGATTGGGACCGCTTCACCGACGACCTCACCAAGATCCCTGCCATCTGGGAGGGCGGTCTCGGCATCCCAGGCGGCCTCCTGCTCGGTGTGCCCGTCGGGCTGTACATGGCCCGACGTCGCGACATCCCGTTGGCCGTCGCGGCGACGTGTGCGGCGCCGGCGATCCCGCTCGCCCAGGCGATCGGCCGCTGGGGGAACTACTTCAATCAGGAGCTCTACGGTCGCCCGACGACGTTGCCGTGGGGTCTCGAGATCGACGCTTCGCACTTCGACACGTCGCTGTACGCGATCGGCACGACGTTCCATCCGACGTTCCTGTACGAGTCGTTGTGGAGCCTCGGGTTGTGCTTGCTCTTGTTGTGGATCGACCGCCGGTTCCGTCCGGCGCCGGGTCAGCTCTTCGCGATGTACGTCATCGGGTACGGCGTCGGTCGATTCTGGGTCGAAGGCTTGCGCATCGACCGCGCCGATCACATCGGCGGCCTGCGCTGGAACCAGTGGGTGGCGGTCGCCGCCGTGGTCGGTGGCTCGATCACGCTGGCCTGGATGCGGCGTCACCCTTCACCCGAGCCCGTCGTCACCGCCGTGACCGACGTACAAGACATCGACGAGTTCGACGGGCCCGACGGCGACGACCACGAGGATCCATCACCCCTGGTCTGATCGACCGGACGTATCCCGCGGCATCGTCGGCGATCTAGCTTCGGTGTGATGGGGGATCCGCTCGGAGCCGCCCGCGGCGACCAATCCGGCCCGTCGCGCGCGTGGGCGCTGACGCTGCTGGTCCCACTCGCCGCGCTCGTCGTCATGAGTCGCATCGTCGATCTCGGGGCGTTGCTCCGGATCGCGTTCGCCGGCACGCCGCACCGGTGGACCGCCGCGGTCGCTCGCTCGGGGGCAACGATCGGTGAGCTGCGCGCCGCACTGGCGGTCGGTGTCGTCTTCGCCGTGACGTTCGCCGTGATCGGATTCGTGCTGGGAAGGATCGGGCTGGCGCACTGGACGCCCGAGCGCCGTCGCCGTTTCGGCTGGTGGCGCATCGCCCCGTGGTCGTGCCTCGCCGCCGGCGCGCTCGATGTCGCGGCGACGGTGGCGCAGCTCGCCTTCGTGGGCGACACCTCGCCGCCGAGCGCCGTCACTGCGGGTGTCGTGATCGTCGGCTGGTGGACGTGCGTCCTCTACGTCGCCGCCGTCGTCGGGCTCGCCGGGATCGTCGTGGGACCGGTGTCGGCGCCGATCCTGCGTCCGCTGATGCGTCGGATGAGTCGCCGGCTCGACGGTCCGCTCGGCGAGCGCGCGACCGACGACGTCCCGGCCGCACCCCCCGCCACAGCCGGCGCGGATGTCGGGATCTGCGCCTCCGGTGGCGGCATCCGTTCGGCGAGCGTCGTGCTCGGCGCGCTGCGCGGTCTCTCCACCGACGGGACGTTCGAACGGGCGCGGTGGTTGCACGCCGTGTCGGGTGGTGGTTTCACGTCGGCGGGCTGGCGCGTGTCCAGCGTCGCTCGCGGCGAGGTCGATCTCTTCGCGTCGGACCATCCGTGGTTCCAGAGCGTCCGCCGCCGGCGCCGGTACCTCGACAACGGTTTCGGATCGCTCGTCGGCGGCATCGTCGGCGCGATCGCTCGCACGGTGTTCGTCTTCGGCGGGGTGCTCGCGGCGACCGTCGCCGCCGGCTGGGTTCTCGGGTGGGTCGTGTCGACGTGGGCCGTGCACGACCGCTTCTCGAACTTCGACGACGACGGCGCCACGACGTGGGCCGAGCTCACCGCCGGCCGACTCACGCTCCCCGGCGCGATCCTCGTGGGCGCCGCGCTGGCGTGCTTCGTCGTCGGGCGCACGCGTGCCGACGAGCACTTCCGGCGAACTCTCGATCGCGTCGGGTTCGCGCTCGGCGTCGCCGGGCTGGGCTTGCTGGTCGTGCTCGTCGGCGTGCCGATGTGGATCCGCTACGGGCGTCCGATCCTCGCCGCGCTCATCGGGACGACCGCCGAGGTCAACGCCGGCGTGCTCGGTCTCTTGTCGGCGATCGGTGTCGTCACCGCGGTGCGCAAGCTGCTGACGTCGGAGTTGAAACGCCGATGGAGCCGTCTCGGTGGCGTGGCGCTCGCGTTCGGGCTGGCGCTGCTCGCCGGCAAGGTCGCCGACGACCGGGCCAACGGCGGCGGCCCGTTCGCCCCTTCATGGGTGCCGATCGTGGCGGTCGTGTGGCTGGTGGCCCTCGACATCCCACCATCGCATCGGCTGACGCTCAACGGCGTCTACCGCAAGCGGCTCGCCGGTACGTTCTGTCTCGGCCCGGGCGACACGGTGCCGCTCGCCCCGGTCGCCTACGCCGCCGAACCGTCGTGGTCCAGCTACCGCACCGCGCCCGGCCCGCAACTCGTGTTGTGTGGCACGTCGCATGCCACGCGACGCCAGCGAGGAGGCCTCCGCTCGTTCGGGTTCACGTTCCAAGCCGAAGGGGTCACCCTGCACGATCGCGAGTCGGCGCGGTGGGCGAACTACCCGTCGGGCTCGTGGTGGGACGGATATCCGCGTGGATGGATCGTGTCGAGGTCGATGGCGCTCAGCGGGGCGGCGTTCGCGTCGGCGATGGGACGCCAGTCGTTCGGGTCGACGAACGCGCTGCTGGCGGCGGTCAACCTGCGCCTCGGGATGTGGGTTCCCAACCCGCGCTACCCGGACTGGTTCTGCGATCGCGACACGTCGCCGCGGGTGCACGTCGGCTACTTCGTGAAGGAGCTGTTCAACCGCTACCACCCCGATCGCGACGCGTTCGTGTACGTCGCCGACGGTGGCCATCGCGAGAACCTCGGACTCGTCGAGCAGCTGCGCGAGCAGCCCGAGCTGTCGATCGTCATCGATGCCAGCGGGGATCGTCCCGGCACGTTCAACACGCTGAAGCAGGCGATCGAGTTGGCCAGCGTCGAGCTCGGAGCCGAGGTCGACATCGATCTCGCCGCGATCGCACCGCGCCCCGATGACGAGCCGCTCGACTGCGTCGCCACGGGCACCGTCACGCACGCCGACGGCTCGACGGGACGCATCGTGTACGCCAAGGCGCAGGTGTGCGACCGCACCCCGCTCGAGGTGCGCCAGTTCGCCGCGGCCAACCCACCGTTCCCCGACTACTCCACGGGCGATCAGTACCTCCGCGAGGACGAGTTCGACGCGCTGGTCGAGCTCGGCGAGCATCTCGCGGCGCGGATTGCGGTGGCAATGGCGGCGCCGTGGGCTAGGGTGCCGACCGGCGAAGGGGAGTAGCTCCACGCCGGGAGATCGACATGCTGGGTGATGAGCCCCGGTCCCCGGGTCCACGCACGAACGTGACTGTTCGGCGGGGATGAGCAAGACCTTTGACCGGCATCGACAACGATGCCCGGTCGAGGGCATCCCGTCCTTCTTCCGGGCCGAACGGCACGGGATCGAAGGGACAACGTGGACGAAATCTTCACCAGCTTCTGGATCAGCTTCGCGCTGATCTTCGTCGCCGAGCTCGGCGACAAGAGCCAGCTCATGGCGATGACGTTCGCTGCCCGCTACCGGGCCTGGACGATCCTCGCCGCGATCACCGCAGCAACGGCGGTCGTGCACCTGTTCAGCGTCGCGCTCGGTGCCATCGTCGGTGCCGCGTTGCCGACCGACGCGATCTCGATCTTTGCGGGCATCGCGTTCATCGGGTTCGGGCTGTGGACGCTGCGCGGCGACGAGCTCGATGAGGACGACGAAGCGCGGGCGCGACGCACGAACCGCTCGGTGTTCTTCACTGTCGCGCTGGCGTTCTTCCTCGCCGAGCTCGGCGACAAGACGATGCTGGCCACGGTCACGCTGGCGACCGATCACGGCTGGTTCGGCACATGGCTCGGCTCGACGGTCGGCATGGTCGCCGCCGACGCGCTGGCGATCGTCGTCGGTCAGCAGCTCGGCGCCCGCCTCCCCGAGCGCATGGTCAAGATCGGCGCCGCCGTCATCTTCTTCGCCTTCGGCATCTTCCTCCTCGTCGACGCGGTGGTGTGACCGAGTAACAGTGGGGTCAGACCCCGTTGTTACTCTGCCGCCTCGCAGGTCAGTCGCCGAACGAAGTACGTCGTGTCCTCGCCGCGGACGTGGACCGTTCGTTCGGCGATCGTCTCGCTGCACAACCCGCCGCGCTCGATCAGCGCATCGAGGTAGCCGACGTCGCCGCTCGCGCCGAAGAACAGCAGCACCTCGCCGCCCGGTCGGAGACGGCTGCGGACTTCGCCGGTGAACCGGCGCAGCGTGACGTAGCCCTCGTCGGCGAACGCTCGCTCCAACAGATCGCGTGGAGCGAACCAGCGGAACGGCGGGTCGATCACGATGAGGTCGAACGTGCCGTCGAGCGGTCCGTCTGCCGTGTCGAACACGTCGCTCTCCCGACACGTGACGCGAGCGGCGACGCCGTTGCGTTCGGCGTTCGCAGCTGTCGCCGCGACGGCGTGCGGGTTGACGTCGACGGCGACCACGTCGCGCGTCACCTGCGCGGCGAGGATGGCATTGGCGCCGGCGCCGCAACCGAGGTCGAGCACTCGCATACCTGGGCGCACTCGCCTCGTCACCTCCCGACCGAGGAGGTCGGAGGTCGGCGTCGGCGGGAACACGTGCTCGGGCACGTGCAGCGACAGGCCGAGGTACTCGACGTCACGAGCACCGAGCGCGTGCAGGCCCGCGGACGCGTCCTCGTGCCAACGCCGCAGTCGTTCGACGCGTTCGGGCGGCAGCGTCGGCACGTACTCGTCGCTGTCGAGTCGCACGATGCGTGGCGCCTCGAGGTCGTCATTGGCGACGACGATGTCGGCGCGCGATGCGGGGTCGATCTCGTCGAGATAGATGCGCTGGCCGTCGACGTAGCGCACGAGACGTGCCCACCACGCCAGGAGGTGGAGTACGGCGGCGATCGGCTCGGTGGGGCAGCCGTCGAGCACCCGGGAGATCCGCTCGCGCTCGACCCGGGTTGCGCCGTCGAGCCAGATCGACATGTCCCACGTGTCGGCCAGTTCGGGGCGGTGGAGGAAGATCCCGTCGAACACGAGCACGCCGCCGACGCTCGGCATCGTCGGCACGAGGTCGATCGGTCGGTCCGCCGGCTCGTCGAAGACGGCGGCGATGAATCGTTCCCCGCGCCGCAATGGATCGAGCAGCATCCTCCGCACCGCGACGAGGTCGTGCGAGTCGTGGAAGAAGCCCTCCGGCGAAGCGCGGCCGCGGGCGTACCGTTCCACGCGCGGGCGGTGGAACGAATCGATGGTTGCGCGGGCCGTCGCGATGTCGCGCTCGGCGAGCACGGTCGCCAGCTCGTCGGCGAACGTCGACTTGCCCGCACCGTCGATGCCGTCGATCCCGACGGTGATCATCCGCCCCTGCGGACGACGCCGAGCCTCGACGGCATCGGCGACCTCGGCCAGCACGGCGGATCGCTGCGCAGTGCGGATCGGATCCGGATGACCGTCGAGTCCCGCTGGCATCGAGCCAGCGTGCCACGGAAGAGTCGCAGGAGGGCCCCAAAAATGTCCGATTCGTAACGGCTGGCGTGACGAACCGGACATGTTTCGGGGGAGGGGGCGGTTTGGCGTCAGACTGGACCGGGTGGGGGAGCTGTACCACTTCAGTGAGGACCCGACGATCGAGCGCTTCGTGCCCCACGTGCCGCCGACCAACCCGACCCAACCGCCGGCCGTGTGGGGGATCGACGCCGCGCACGCACCGCTCTACTGGTTCCCGCGCGACTGCCCGCGGGTGACCGCCTGGCCGCGCGACGAGGTCGAGCGGACCGCGTTCCGCGCGGCGTTCTCGACGACGGCCGACCGCATGCACGCCGTGGAAGCAGCGTGGCTCGATGCCATCCGCGCCACGACGGTCTATCGGTACACGTTCGACGACGCGGTGTTCACCCCATGGACCCGAGCGAACGGGCAGTACATCGCGACGACCGATGTCGTGCCGGTCGCTGTCGAACCGGTCGGCGACCTGCTCGCCCTGCACGTCGCCGCCGGGATCGAGTTGCGTCTCGTCCCCGACCTGTGGCCGCTCCACGACCTCGCCGTGTCGGATCGATGGGGCTTCAGCATCGTCCGGATGCGAAACGCCCGCCCGCGGGAGTGAGCCGGTCGACCACACTGGGTCGATGACGCGGCCACCAACCCCTCGTGCCACACCGCCCGAGGTGTTGGTCGACGGCGAGTTGACGGTGCGCCGCTACGACACCACGGACACGGTCGATGCCGAGCGACTCGATGTGGCGATCCGGAGGTCCGTCGAGCACCTCCGACCGTTCATGCCGTGGGCCTCGCTGGAACCACTGGATCTCGCGGCGCGCGTCGAATTGCTCGCTGGCTGGGACCGCGAGTGGGACGCCGGCAGCGGCTTCGCCTACGGCATGTTCGTCGGCGATGAGCTCGTCGGCGGTTGTGGGCTGCATCCGCGCATCGGACCATCGGGGATCGAGATCGGCTATTGGGTGCGCGTCGATCGCGCCGGCGACGGCATCGCCACCCGCGCCGCGCGCCTCCTCACCGACGCGGCGTTCACGATGGATCACGTCGACCACGTCGAGATCCACCACGACAACGCCAACGTCGCCAGCCGACGGGTGCCCGAAAAGCTCGGCTACGCCGCGCAGCGGGAGGTCGACGACGGCGTCAGCGCACCGGGCGACTGTGGCGTCAGCACCGAGTGGCGGATGGAGCGCGCCGCATGGGACCGTCTCGCGTCCAACGCCGAACACGGCTGACGACGCGGCCGGAGGACGTTTGCCGACGGGTCACGCGGGGCGGGCGACGCCGCGGAAGCGCACGGGGCGGGCGTCGAGCTCCTCGTCGTAGTGCGCCGCCCAGCCGGCGATCCGGGAGACGGCGAAGAGGGGCGTGCCCGGATCGAGATCGGTGATCCACGTCAGGGCGCCGAGCGCGAGATCGACGTTCGGCTGGTGGGGCATCGAGCGGCCGACCTCGGAGATCGTCTCCGTGATGACCGCCAAGCGATCGCCATCGGGGTCGAGCGGGATGAGCGCATCCATCATCGGACCGAACCGGGGATCGACGCCGCGGTAGACGGAATGGCCGAATCCGGGAACCACGCGGTGCTCGCGGCGCCATCTGCTGGTCGCCGTAGCGGGATCAGTCCGGGCGCACTCGGCGAGCAGGTGGTGGGCGGCCGCGGACGCGGACCCGTGGAGCGCTCCCTCCAGCGTCGCCAATCCCGCGGTGGCGGACGCGTACGGCGAGGCTCGCACCGACGCCGCGATGCGCACGGCGAGCGTGCTCGTGGCGAGCTCGTGGTCGGCGAGCAACGCCAACGCGCGATCGACCGCGGCGACCAGCGGGTCGGCAGGACGCGGGCGCCAGGCGGACACGAGACGTCGAGCGAACGGCCCCGTCCGCCTGGTCGAGCCGAGGACGCCCGGTGCCTGGAGGAGGAGGCGACGAGCAGCCGTGACCGCATCGTCGTCCGGGTGGGCGGTTGCGAGGACCTCGGCGGTCACGGCGAGTCGAGCGATCGGGGCGAGGGCCAGCCCGGCGATCGGCGCGCATCGATCGTTGTCTCGCCGGTCGGGGGCCGGCCACATCGTCGGTCGAATCGGCAGGTGTCCGGTCCACAACAGCTCGGCGACGTCCTCGAACCCGTGCGACTCGACGAGCGTCGCGACGTCGTGGCCGCGGAACCGCAGCCCGCCCTCGTCGAGCTCGGTCACCGCGGACGTGATCTGCACGTCGATCGTCGGGCGCGGGCCGGGTGATGCGCGCCGGCTCCGTTCAGCGAGCCGCTCCACTTCGTCGCGGGAGTAGAGCGATGTGCGGCCGTCGAGCGCGGTGAGGCGACTGAGCCGTCCCCGGCTGACATACGCGTACAGCGTCGCCGGACGCACCCCGAGCATGCGGGCCGCTTCGGCCGAGCGGATGAGCGTGGTCACACGACCATCTTCTGACGCAGTGTTGATGATGTCAACGTTGATCGAATCAATGTTGATCGGCGAGCCTGACTGGCGAACACTCGGGGCATGACCCAGATGATCGATGTCCCCCCAGGTCTCAACGGAGTGATCGCCGCCGAGACAGCGATCGGCGCCGTCGATGGCGATCGCGGCTTCTTCCACTACGTCGGCCACGACGCGACTGTGCTGGCGCGCGGGCACAGCTTCGAGGAGGTGTGGTTCCTCGTTCGCGAGCGCCGCATGCCGACCCCGGCCGAGTTGGCCGCATTCCGCACAGAGGTCAGCGGCCTCCGCCGACTTCCAGTGGAGCTGCTCCCCGTGATCGAGGTCGCCGCGCTGATGGACGCACCGGTGCTCGCCAAGCTGCGATCGGTGCTCTCCGTCGGCGCCGGCATCCTCGGGATGGCACCGGTCATCGACATCGACGAGGCGGCCCGACGTGCTCAGACGCTGCGGCTCGCTGCCGTCGTGCCGTCGATCCTGGCCGCTCTCCACCGACGCGCTGCGGGTCTCGAGGTGGTCGAGGCGGATGCATCGCTCGGCCACGCCGCGGCGTACCTCCACATGACGACCGGTGAGGTGCCCACGCCGGTCGCCGCCCGCGCTGTCGAGCAGTACATGATCGTGACGATCGACCACGGCTTCAACGCATCGACGTTCACCGCCCGGGTTGTGGCCTCGACCGGTGCCGATCCCGTCGATGCCGTGTGCGCCGCACTCGGTGCGCTCGCTGGGCCGTTGCACGGCGGCGCGCCGAGCCGGGCGCTCGACGCGCTCGACGAGATCGGCGCCGTCGAGCGAGCCCCGGAATGGGTGCGCGCCCAGGTGGCCGCTGGTCGCCGGATCATGGGCTTCGGCCACGCCGTGTACCGCGCCCCGGATCCCCGCTCCGCGCTCTTGCGCGAGGTCGCCGAGCGCCTCGGCGGACCGCTCGTCGACTTCGCCGTCGCCGCCGAGGCGGAGATCCTGGTCACGCTCGCCGAGCTCAAGCCCGGTCGCCCGTTGCCGAGCAACGTCGAGTTCTACGCCGGTGTCGTGATGGAGTCGGCTGGCCTGCCTCGCTCGATGTTCACCCCGACGTTCGCCGTCAGCCGCACCGTCGGCTGGTGCGCCCACATCATCGAACAAGCCGCAGCCGCCAAGCTCATCCGCCCATCCTCCCGCTACATCGGCCCACCGGCCGCCTGATCGCGGCCCGATTGCATCCGGGGTCAGACCCCAGATGCAATCGCGGGGGAGGTGGGCGTGGGCGTCAGCTGCGGTGCGGGTCATTGCATCTGGGGTCTGACCCCGGATGCAATCGGTAGCCTCGGCGGTCGTGTCCGAGCGCATCACCCCCGACGCCGTCGCCAAGGTCGCCAAGCTCGCCCGGCTGTCGCTCACCGACGCCGAGCTGGCCCAGGCGGCCCACGAACTGAGCGACATGCTCGACCACTTCGCCGACATCGACGCGCTCGACCTCGACGGCGTGGAGCCGATGACACACCCGACGCCGATCGCCAACGTGATGCGCGACGACGTCGTTCGACCCGGCCTCGACCGCGACGAGGTGCTCGCCGCGGCGCCGGCCGCCGAAGATGGTCGCTTCCGCGTGCCGCCGATCATCGGTCTGGAGGACTGAATGGACGTCGACGAAGCCGACCTTCCGATGTCAGTCGTCGGGATCGCTCGCGCCGTACGTGCCGGGGAGGTCTCGGCCGCGGCCGTGCTCGATCGTCACCTCGCGGCGATCGACGCGCGGGAAGATGAGATCCACGCCTTCAACCTCGTGCTCGCCGACGTCGCCCGCGGACGCGCCGCGGCCATCGACGACGACGTCCGAGCCGGGCGTGACGTCGGCCCGCTGGCCGGTGTGCCCGTCGCGCTGAAGGACAACCTGTGCACGCACGGGATCGCCACGACGTGCTCGTCGAAGATCCTCGACGGATGGCTGCCGCCGTACGACGCCACCGTCGTCGCCCGCTTGGCCGGAGCCGGAGCGATCGCCGTCGGCAAGACGAACCTCGACGAGTTCGCGATGGGTTCGAGCACCGAGAACTCGGCGTTCGGAGCGACCCGCAACCCGCACGACACGTCGCGTGTGCCGGGTGGATCAAGTGGAGGGTCGGCTGCCGCCGTCGCTGCCGGCTTCGTCGCCGCGTCGCTCGGATCCGACACCGGCGGCTCGATCCGCCAGCCCGCGGCGCTCTGCGGCGTCGTCGGCGTCAAGCCGACCTACGGCGCCGTGAGCCGCTACGGACTGATCGCATTCGCGTCGAGCCTCGACCAGATCGGCCCGTTCACCCACGACGTCGCCGACGCGGCGGCAGTCCTCCAGGCCATTTCCGGTCACGATCCGATGGACTCCACGTCGATCGTCCAAGGTCCGATCGACCTGTCCGACGAGCTCGATCGCGGAGTCGAGGGCCTTCGTGTCGGTCGCATCACCGATCTTCCCGCCGGGGCCAGCGACGACGTCGTCGCGCGACTCGACGAGGCGTTCGCCGCGCTCGCCGCCGCAGGCGCGACGATCGTCGACGTCGAGGTGCCCGCGTTCACGTATGGCCTCACCGCGTACTACCTGATCGCTCCCGCCGAAGCATCGAGCAACCTCGCCCGCTACGACGGCGTGCGCTTCGGGCTGCGCGTCGAGGCGCCCGACACGAATGCGATGTACATGGCCACGCGCACCGAGGGGTTCGGCGCCGAGGTCAAGCGTCGCATCATGCTCGGCACGTACGCGCTGTCCGCCGGCTACTACGACGCCTACTACGGCCGGGCACTGAAGGTGCGCCGGCGGATCGCCGCCGACTTCGCCGCCGCCTACGAGCGCGCCGATGTGCTGCTCACGCCGGCATCGCCGACGGTGGCGTTCGCGCTCGGCGCCAAGACCGCCGACCCGATGTCGATGTACCTGTGCGACACGTACACGATCCCGTCGAACCTCACCGGCGATCCGGCGATGAGCGTGCCGTTCGGAACCGGTGACGGTGGCCTCCCCGTCGGCGTGCAAGTGCTCGCGCCCGCCCTCGGCGAAGCCGTCATGTTCCGCACCGCCGCCGAGCTCGAACGGAGGGCGACCTCATGACCGACGATCGGTGGAGCTTCGAGGGCTACGAGATGGTCGTCGGCTTGGAGGTGCACGTCGAGTTGGCCACGGCGACGAAGCTGTTCTCGGCCTCTCCGAACCGCTTCGGCGACGAGCCGAACACGAACATCGACCCGGTGACGCTCGGCCTGCCCGGCGCGCTTCCCGTGCTCAACCGGCAGGCGGTCGAGTTGGCGATGCGGCTCGGACTCGCCGTCAACTGCCAGATCCAGCGCTCCACGTTCGCCCGTAAGAACTACTTCTACCCGGACATGCCCAAGGCGTACCAGATCAGCCAGTACGACGAGCCGATCTGCGTCGACGGCTGGCTCGACCTGCCTGGCGGCGTCCGCGTCGGCATCGAGCGGGCACACATGGAGGAAGACACCGGCAAGTCGACGCATGTCGGCGGCGCCGGTGGACGCATCCACGGCAGTGAGCACTCGCTGATCGACTTCAACCGCGCCGGCGTCCCGCTCGTGGAGATCGTCAGCCGCCCCGACATCCGCACGCCCGACCAGGCCAAGGCGTATGTCAGCGAGCTGCGGGCCATCCTCGTCGCCGTCGGTGCCTCCGACGCGAAGATGGAGGAGGGATCGATGCGCGTCGACGCCAACGTCAGCGTCCGCCTCCCCGGTGCCGAGCTGGGCACGCGATGCGAGATCAAGAACCTCAACTCGGTGCGTTCCGTCGGTCGAGCCATCGAGTACGAGGCCCAGCGCCAGGTGGGGATGCTGCAGGCGGGCGAAGTCGTACGTCAAGAGACGCGTCACTGGGACGAGAACGACGGGCGCACCCACACGCTCCGCTCCAAGGAAGATGCCGACGACTACCGCTACTTCCTCGAGCCCGACCTCGTCGTGGTCGACCCCGGCGAGGATTGGATCGAGCAGGTGCGGGCCGCGCTGCCTCCCCTCCCCGCGGCGCGGCGCGCGGCGCTCGCCGAGGCGACCGGCCAGCCCGCCGACGCCGAGGCTGTGCTCGTGGTGACCGAGCGCGAACAGGACGCGTACGTCCTCGCGGTGCGTGCCGCCGGCGGCGACGCCGGTCGGGCGCTCGTCCACGTGAAGGAGGCGTTCGCCGACGCGGGAACCGAACCAGCGTTGGCCGCGGCCGACCTCGCCGCGCTCACGCGGCTGGAAGTCGATGGGGCGCTCACGGCGACGCAGGCCAAGCAGGTGCTCGCCGAGCTGCTCGCTGGAGGCGGTGGCGATCCGGCGGTCATCGCCGCGGCGAAGGGCTTCGAGGCGATGGACACGGGCGAGCTCGAGTCGATGGTCGACGCGGCGATCGCCGCGCAGCCCGACGCGTGGGCGAAGTTCTGCTCCGGCGAGGGCAAGGCGATGGGCGCGCTCGTCGGTGCCGTGATGAAGGCGTCGAAGGGGCAAGCCGACGGCAAGGCCGTGACCGCCCTCCTCAACGCCCGCCGCGACGCGTAGCGACGCTCATCTCGCCGCCGCCCGTTCGGGCACCGGGGGCTGCCCCGCTCCGCGCACCATCGGGGACCCATCTCGCCCCACGTGGCCCCTCATGATGGGAACCGATCCGTTCCATCACCCGGAGGTGCACGATGCCAGTCACGATCAACGAGGTCTCGATCCAGAGTGCCGACGGCACGATCGACTCAGGCGAGTCGCTCACCGCCTACGCGCAACTGGCCAATGGCGGGGACACGGACGCGAACGTCACGGTGACGTTCAACATCGACGGGTCGGCACGCGGTGACGCGGCGACGATCCAGCTGACGCCGGGTGACGTCCAGTGGGTGCAGTCGGTGGTCGGCGAGATCGACGCCGGCGGTCACGATCTCGAGGTGAGCGCTGCCATCGACGACGGGATGTCGAGCTCGCACGCGAGCAACGGTCTCTCCTTCGCGGTGGCGGCGTCCGTGCCGCAGATCCCCCACGTCGAGCTCGGCCAGTTCGTCGTGCGCGCGCACAGCAACGTCGAGCACGATGCCGGTGAGGCGTGGGTCGGCGAGCCGATCGGGATGTGGGTCGAGGTGAGCAACCGCAGCGACGTCGCCGCCGACGTGGAGGTCTCGTTCAACGTCGATGGCGGTGAGTGGGGGACCCAGACGGTGTCACTCGCGCCTGGCGACAGCCGATGGATCCAGCAGGACGCAGACGCGCAAGCGGAAGGTGTGCACACGTTCCAGGTGTGGGCGTCGATGGACGCGGCGGATCAGTCCGTGCTGGTCGGCAACGACACGGCGACGTTGACCGTGGCTGCAGCGAACGACGGTTGGCGTCCGATCGACGTGCAGCTCACGCTGCACGACTTCCGCGGCCAACCGATGTCGGGGCGGGCGATCTTCGTGCAGTTCATCGGCCAGGACGGCGACAACGCCGGCGGCGCCGAAACGGTCGAAGGCACCGCCACGAGCGGCGGCGTGTGGACCGGTGCGGACATCGCGGTGCCGCCGCGCGGCACCATGCGGGTGATGGCTGTGTCGACGGGTGAAGCCGCCGAGCTCATCGAGGGCTCGACCCGCTACCGCATCCCTGACACCGACGACGCACTCGGCTTCACCGTGCAGCAGGCCTTCGAGGAAGCGACGTTCACGGCGCGCAGCATGGCTGCGGTGCGTCAACAGCTCAGCACCGAGGTCAGCGCTGGGCTCGAGATCGAGGTCTTGAGCATCGGCGGCAGCGTGGCGACCGAGGATGAGGTGTCGCGCGAGTACGAGTCGTCGGTCGAGTGGAAGGTGCGCTACGGGCGCAACACGTTCCTGTTCGAGGGTGACGCCAACTAGGGCGCGGCGCCGCTCCGGGCGTGTCCGGTTCGTCGGCGAGGGTGGGTCATCACCACACTCGGGGCATGGACTTCGAGATCCCGGCCGACATTCAAGACACGCTTGATCAACTCGACGAGTTCATCGAGCGGGAGATCAAGCCGCTCGAAGAACAAGACGACAACATCCGCTTCTTCGACCACCGGCGCGAGTACTCGCGCACCGACTTCGACAACGACGGCGTGCCGCGCGCCGACTGGGAGGAGTTGCTGCGCGAGATGCGCCGTCGAGCCGACGCTGCCGGATGGTTGCGCCTCGCACTCCCGTCGGAGTTCGGCGGGCAAGACGCCAGCAACTTGAAGATGGCGATCATCCGCGAGCATCTGGCCACGAAGGGCCTCGGGCTGCACAACGACCTGCAGAACGAGTCGTCGATCGTGGGCAACTTCCCGACCGTGCTGATGATGCGCGACTTCGGCACCGAAGCGCAGAAGAAGGAGTGGATGCCCGGCTTCCTCGATGGCACCCGCCGACTCGCGTTCGGCCTCACGGAGCCGAACCACGGCAGCGACGCCACGTACATGGAGACGACGGCGGTCAAGGACGGCGACGAATGGGTGATCAACGGGATGAAGCGGTGGAACTCCGGGCTCCACCACGCCACACACGACATCATCTTCGCCCGCACGTCGGGCGACGACGGCAGCCCGAAGGGCATCAGCGCGTTCTTGGTGCCGACCGACGCGCCGGGCTTCAAGGTGGAGTTCTTCTGGTGGACGTTCAACATGCCGACCGACCACGCCGAGGTGTCGATGACCGACGTGCGCGTCGGCGCCGACGCGCTGTTCGGTCCCATCGATCGAGGCCTCGAGCTGGCCCAGCACTTCGTACACGAGAACCGGATCCGCCAGGCGGCGTCGTCGCTCGGCGCCGCCCAGTTCTGCATCGACGAGGCGGTCGCCTACGCCAACAGTCGCATCACGTGGGGCAAGAAGCTGTCGACGAACCAGGGCATCCAGTTTCCGCTCGTGGAGCTGCACACCGAAGCGGCGATGTTGCGCCAGCTCGTGCGCTACACGGCGGCGCAGCTCGACAGCAAGCACCACATGGAGGTGACCCACCTCGTGGCGATGTGCAACTACCGGGCCAACCGGCTCGCCTGCGACGCCGCCGACCGGGCGATGCAGACGTGCGGTGGCGTCGGCTACTCGCGCCACATGCCCTTCGAGCACATCTACCGCCACCACCGCCGCTACCGCATCACCGAGGGCTCCGAGGAGATCCAGATGCGCAAGGTCGGCCAGCACCTCTTCGGCTTCGGCCGCAAGTAACGAACGGCGGGGACGGGCCCCAACGTTCGTTTCACGCCTCCCACTCGCCGAGCGCGCGTTCGAGACGTCGCAGCTCGGCGGTCGGGCTGAGGCCCAGCTCGGCGACGAGTTCGGCGGCGCGCCGGGTGGTCCGCAGCGCGGCGGCGCGATCGCCGGACGCGAGGTATGCCTCGGCCTGCAGGCAGACCGCGAACTCGGACCACGGGTCGGCAGTCTGCGCGGCGATCGCGAGGCGTTGGGCCTCGTCGTGGCGCCCGACGGCGAGCAGCAGGCTGCCGGCGCGGATGAGCGTGCGCACGTAGCGCGAGCTCAGTCGTTCGCGCTCGATCTCGTCGCCGGCGTCGATGTCGACGTCCGCCAGATACGGACCGCGGTACCAAGCGATCGCGCTCATGTAGCCGTCGAGCGCGGCGGCCGACTCGCCGCGTTGGTCATCGCGTTCTGCGACGCCGAGGATCGTCTCGAACTCCTCGACGTCGATGGTCCACGACGACCGGCCGGTGAAGCGCAGCGTCGATCCGTCGCCCCGAACGTGGTACGCCACCTCGTGACGGGTGCGCCCCGGCTCGAGCACCTTTTGGAGGTAGCTCAACGTCACCCGCAAGTTGTTGGCGCCCGACTCGGGGTCGAGGTCGGGCCAGAGTGCATCAGCAGCCGTGCGCCGAGCGACCGTGCCCTGCCGGGCGACCAACGCGAAGAGCCGGCGCACCCGATCGCGGCGCCAATCGGGATGGTCGACGACGTCGCCGTTGCGCTCCATCGCCGTCGGGCCGAGGAGGCGGAGCGTGAAGCGCCCCTCTGACACCGGCGTGCGGCGCGAGAGGATCGAGGTCGCCCCGGCCGAGACACCGCGGTCCGTCGTCGCGGCCACCACCCGGCGCAGCGCCGGGGTCGCGAGTGCGCCGAGCCGGTCGATGGCGTCCTGCGCGGCCGCCAACCGTGCGCTGGTGGGATCGCCGCCGACGTAACGCGCTGCGAGCTCGGCGACCCAGAGCGCAGGGAGCAGGGACGGGAGTGCCGGGTCGGCGAGCACGGCGGCGGCATCGCCGAACCACGCGGTGTCCCCGGGCACGGCGTGGCGAGCGGCGATGAGCGTGCGAGCCGCGCGCAGCGCGGCGGCCGGACTCTCGCCCGTCTCGAGTGCCCGCAGGTCGTCGCGCCAGTGCGGGAGCAGCACCCAGACGAGGGCCAGCCCGCGGATCGCGGCGGGCCGCGCCCGGGCGCCGACGATGCCGGGGGCACCGAATGCCTCCTCCAGGAGCGTCGCCGCCGCGTGCTCGTCGCCGGCGGCGACGAGCCACGCGGCGCCGGCCATCGACGACACGAGCGACGGCACGAGCATCCCCGAGGACCTCGCCGCGGCGGCATGGGACACCGCCTCGGCCATCTCGACGTGGTCGGCGGCGACCGAGGACCAGGCGTCGAACAACCCGACGCTCGAACGGGCCAGCAGCCCGTCGTCACCGTGCTGGTGGACGCGGAGCTGCTCGGCCCGGCGGAGCGCCTCGCGGTCGTCGCCTGCGAGCCAGGCGGCCCACATCGCCAGCACCCTGACCTCGACGCGCAGTCCCGCGGGTGCCTCGTCTTCGAGCGTGACGAGACGGCGCAACGCGGCCTCCGCTGACCCGTACTGGAGATCGAGCGATGCTCGATAGCGCTGACCCATCGTGCGCAACGGTTCGGCGACGGGGAGATTTGCGAAGGACTCGATGTGCGCCCACATCCCCGCTTCGTCGCCGGTCATCTCGGCCAGCAAGGCGCTCCCGAGGGCAACGACCGCGAGCGCGTCGGGATCACCGGACCTGGCGAGGCGCTCGACGCGGGGGAACAGGTGGTCGGCGACCGACAGGTCGGCGGCTTGCCAGCCGAGGGATCCGAGCCGGGTGAGCGCCACCAGTTCGAGGTCGGCCGCTCCGGCGTCGGCGAGCGCGATCGACGTGGCGATCAGACGGTCGCGAGCAGCGGTCCACCCACCGGAATCGTCGCTGAGCGCGGCGGCGAGTACCGCCTCGGGTGTGTTGCGCTGTTCGACCGGGAGACCGGCGAGGCACGCGGCGAGGTCGACGTCGGCGGTGGCGTGGAGCGCGCGGCGGCACAGATCGCCGAGGATCTCAACGGCGAGCGCGCGGTCCTCACCGGCGAGGGCGAGGTCGAACGCGCGCTCCGTCGCGCCGCTCGCGTGCAACACGCCGGCCGCCGAGGCCGTCGCCATCCGGAGCCAGTCGGGATCGGTGAACTCGATGGCCGCGGACCACAGCCCGTGCGCTTCGATCACCCCGGCGGCGGTGTCGACCAGCGGCAGCCTGAGGAGCGCGTCGACGTCGAGGTCGTGCTCGCCGACCACGGTCATCAGGTCCGGCGCGGTCAGTGGTCCCACCTCCGCGAGCACGGCGAGCGCCCTGACATGACTCTTCGGGAGGTCGTCGAGGAGCTCCTCGGTGAGGTAGTCCTTCAGCTCCGAGGACGCGGCCGTCCCGGTGTGCAACGCCAGCTCGGCGAGCGCCGGCCATCCGCCGGTGGCGGTGAGGTCGAGTGCGGGGACACCGCGGCTCACGGCGAGCTGCTGGAGCTCGGTGGGGTTCATCGCGAGATCGGTCTCGGTCAACACCACGGCGTCACCGGTGGAGCGGAGCCGAGTGATCGAGAACGGGAGTCCCGCTCGTGACGTCACGACGAAGTTGGCGGTCGCGGGCAGGCGTCGGACGAGCGCGTCGAGCAGCGCCGCGCCCGCAGACGCGTCGCTCAACAGGTGGACGTCGTCGACGACGATCGACACCGCCTGTGGAGCGTGTGACCACACGGCGTCGGCGATCCGGTGTACGGCGTCGTCGAGGTCGACCGGCAGGTCGAGCGGAGGGGCGCCGCGGACCGCAGTGAACACGGCCTCGAAGAATCGGTCGGCGCGGACGTCTTCCTCCTGGCAGCCGATCCACGCGTCGACGCCGAGCGGTGCGGCGCGGTTGGCGGCCAACGCCTCGACGAGCAGCCCACTCTTGCCGAACCCGGCGCCGGCGATCACCGCGGTGACCCGGCGATTCCAGCGGTCGGCCACGATCGTGTCCAGTCGGGGTCGGTGGAGCAGCCGGTGCCGCGGTTCGACCGGTGCAAGACGCGTCCTCCACGCGGGAGCGGTCACGGGGGCAATGGGACGGGGGCCAGACACTCGATGTCGCGACGCTAATGGGCCGCTAACTGCGGTCTGGTCTCGTGCTCACACACCGAGACCAACCACAAGGAGCACTTCCCATGTCACGAATGCACAAGAACCTCGCCGCGATCGTGCTCGCCGCGTGCGCTGCTGGCCTTGTCGCCGGCTGCGGCGACGACGAGGATCCCGGGACCGGCGCCGATGTCCCGCCGACCGAGGCACCGACACCGACCGAGGCACCGACACCGACCGA
>CAZQCP010000013.1:0-7447 GCA_964592115.1 uncultured Ilumatobacteraceae bacterium | reverse complement strand
AGTCGGCGATGACGGCGCGGCGTTCTGCGACGCGTATACCGAGATCACGATCCTCATGAGCACGGGCCCCGACCCGGCGGCGATCGCGGCGAACGTGGAGATCGTCAAGGCGTCGGCACCCGCGGAGATCACGACGCCGGTCACCGTCATGACCGATGCCGTCGAGGCCGTGTTGGCCAGCAACGGCGAGGACTTCTCCGCGATGGAGGCCCCCGAGTTCGCAGCAGCGCAGGGTGAGGTCGACCCGTTCGTGTTCGAGAACTGTGAGTTCGACGGCAGGGTCGAGGTGGTCGGTGCGGACTACTCGTTCGCCGGCATCCCCGACACGATGGAGAGCGGACGGACGGCACTCCTGTTCACCAACGAGGGCGTCGAGGCGCACGAGATCGCGATCATGCGCCGCAACGACGGCGTGACCGAATCGTTCGACGAGCTGCTGAACCTGCCCGAAGAGGAGGCGATGGCCAAGGTCACGCCGATCGGCGGCTCGTTCGCGCCGACCACCGGTTCGTCTGCCCTGTTGATCGGTGACTTCGCGCCGGGCGACTACATCGCCCTGTGCTTCGTCCCCGTCGGCACCGTGGTGGCAGACGGGGAGATGACCGAGGGCACCGGCACGCCACACTTCATGCACGGCATGCAGCAGGAGTTCACCGTCAGCGGTTGATGCTGCGGAGGTGGAGGGGGAGGGTGGAGGGTGGGTGGTCGGTGGTGGATCGAGTCGTAGGGTCGACAACGATGGCTCACCCAGCTGACCGTTCAGAGATGGCGACATCGTTCGGCGCGGCCGCGGGCGCGTACGAGACCGGTCGGCCGGACTACCCCGCCGAAGCCGTGAGTTGGCTGTTCGACCGTCCCACCCGGGCGGGCGCGCCGACCGTCGACGTGGTCGACGTGGGTGCGGGCACCGGCAAGCTGACCCGATCGCTGGTCGGCGGCGGGCGACGGGTCACGGCGATCGACCCCGATCCCGAGATGCTCGCCGTGCTCGCCGCTGCGCTCCCCGAGGTCACCACGGTGACCGGCACCGCCGAATCGCTGCCACTGCCCGATGCCAGCGCCGACCTCGTGACGCTCGGCCAGGCGTGGCACTGGGTCGACCCGCTCGCCGGATCGGCCGAGATCGGACGTGTGCTGCGACCCGGCGGCACGCTCGGCCTGGTGTGGAACATCCGCGACGAGTCGGTGCCGTGGGTCGCGGCGATGAGCGAGGTCATGCACCACTCGGCCGCCGAGCAGATGATCCGCACCGATGCCGTGACCGTCGCCGCGCCGTTCGGGCCGCTGGAGGAGCGCACGTGGGCCTGGACGCGTTCGATCACCCGGGCGGCGTTGCTCGACATGGTCGCGTCGCGCAGCTACGTGATCACCGCCGATGCGACGACACGGGCGCGCATCGACGCCGATCTCGCCGAGCTGTTCGCCGGTCTCCCCGAGCTGGCCGACGGCGGCACGATCGACCTGCCCTACACCACCCACATCTTCCGCGCCGCCAGTCCGGGTGGGCACAGCACCAGGCGCACCATTGACAACGGCCACTACCGTTTGCAGTCATGAGTGAGCAGGTGGAGGGAACCCCCGTCGACGTCAAGCCCCGTTCGCGTGACGTCACCGACGGCATGCAGAAGGCCGCGAGCCGGGCGATGTTGCGCGCCGTCGGCATGACCGATGACGACTGGGACAAGCCACAGATCGCCATCGCCTCGTCGTGGAACGAGGTCACGCCGTGCAACATGACGCTGCGCAAGCTCGCCGAGCACGCCAAGTTCGGCGTGCGCGAGGCGGGCGGTTTCCCGATGGAGTTCGGCACGATCACCGTCAGCGACGGCATCTCGATGGGCCACGAAGGGATGCGTGCCTCACTCGTGTCCCGCGAGGTGATCACCGACTCGGTCGAGACGGTCATCCACGCCGAGCGTTTCGACGGGTTCGTCGGGCTCGCCGGCTGTGACAAGTCGATCCCGGCGATGCTGATGGCGGCGGCCCGCCTCGACGTCGCCAGCGTGTTCGTCTACAACGGCTCGACCATGCCGGGCGAGCACCGCGGGGTGGCGACCGACATCACGAGTGTCTTCGAAGCCATCGGTGCCTGTGCCGCCGGCACGATGACCGAGGACGAGCTTCACGAGATCGAGGCGACCGCGTGCCCGGGCGAGGGCGCGTGCGGCGGCATGTTCACCGCCAACACGATGAGCTCGATCGCCGAGGCCCTCGGCATGAGTTTGCCCGGAACTGCCTCGCCGCCGGCGATCGACGGTCGTCGCGAAGGCGACGCCCAGCGAGCCGGCGCGGCGGTCGTCGAACTGCTGCGCCAGGGGATCACGCCGCGCCAGATCATGACGAAGCAGGCGTTCGAGAACGCGATCGCCGTCACGTCCGCCCTCGGTGGCTCCACGAACGCCGTCCTCCACCTGCTGGCGATCGCCAACGAGGCCGGCGTCGACCTGCACCTCGACGACTTCAACCGCATCGCTGATCGCGTTCCCCACATCGCCGACATGAAGCCCGGCGGGCGCTTCCACATGACGGACCTCGACCGCGTCGGCGGCGTGCCCGTCGTGTTGAGGGTGCTCCTCGACGCCGGGCTGCTACATGGCGACGTGTTGACCGTGAGCGGCAAGACGATGGCCGAGAACCTCGCCGAGATCGACCCGCCCGGTCCCGACGGTGTGGTCGTCCACCCGCTCGACACGCCGATCCACAGTGAGGGCGGCATCAACGTGTTGACCGGTTCGCTCGCGCCGCAGGGTGCGGTCGTCAAGGTTGCCGGTCTCACCGACGAGCAAAAGACGTTCGAAGGCCCGGCCCGCGTGTACGACGACGAGTCGTTCGCGATGGAGGCCATTCTCGCTGGGGAGATCAATCCCGGCGACGTGATCGTCATTCGCTACGAGGGCCCCAAAGGCGGTCCGGGAATGCGCGAGATGCTCGCCATCACCGGCGCGCTCAAGGGCGCTGGTCGCGGCTCGGATTGCGCGCTGATCACCGACGGTCGATTCTCGGGCGGCACGTGGGGGTTCTGCATCGGCCACGTCGCACCGGAGGCGGTCGATGGCGGGCCGATCGCGTTCGTGCGCGAAGGTGACACGATCCGGATCGACGTGCCGACGAAGTCGCTCGACCTGCTCGTCGACGATGCCGAGCTCGCCCGTCGCCGCGACGGTTGGACCCCGAACCCGCCCCGCTACACGAGCGGCGTGCTCGGCAAGTACGCCAAACTCGTGCAAGGCGCCGAGACAGGCGCCATCACCAACACACTGTGAGCATTGCATCCGGGGTCAGACCCCAGATGTGACAATCCCTGGACCTCCCGTCGCCGCGATACTGGTGGGCGTGTCCGAGCGTCCCGTGACTGGTCGTGATCTGCGCATCGACCGGCGCGTCGCGGTACGGCGGATCGACCTCGGAACAGACTCCTGGGTCGATCTGGCGGAGGGATTCGTCGTCGATCCCGACGCGACGTTCGACGAGCTCCACGACACGGTCGAATGGAGACAGGCCGAGGTGCTGCGCTACGAGCACTACGTTCCCGAGAAGCGGCTCAACGCCGGGCTGGCGACGGACCGGCAACCGCTCCTCCGCCAGACCACATTGCACCTCGAGTCGCGGTACCGGCAGCACTTCACCGGCGTCGCTGCACTGCTCTACCGCGACGGCGAGGACTTCCAGGGCTTGCACTCCGACCGCGACATGCGCTGGCTCGACGACACACTGATCGCCATCGTCGTGCTCGGCGAGCGGCGGCCGTTCGTCATCCGCGAGCGCCGCCCGTTGAGTGAAGTGATCGAGAAGGTGCCCTCCGGTACGGACCCCGACGATCTCGTGCTGATGCCGGGTCGCGGCGACCTCCTCGTGATGGGTGGTGCCTGCCAGCGCGATTGGCTCCACGGCATCCCCGCGGCGCCGACCGATCGACCGCGCATCTCGCTGACCTGGCGATGGACGAGCAGGCGTGGCCGCCCCGACACGAACCCCACGTACTCCGACGGCCGCCAGTTCAGCGACCGCCGCCGCCAACCCGGCTCTCGCACCCGCCCGCGCGACTGATTGCATCCGGGGTCAGACACCACATGCAACCGCGCGCCAGCGCCCGACCGGCCACCATCATGCGTGCCGTTGCATGTGGTGTCTGACCCCGGATGCAATCGTCAGTCGACGAGGGCTTGCTGGACGAGCTGGTTGAGCTCGCTGCGGATCGGATAGGTGCTCGACGGCAGGAGCTGGGTGAGGAACAGCACGACGATCTCGTTGTGCGGGTCGACCCAGAAGATCGTGCTGGCAGCTCCACCCCACGAGAACTCGCCTTCCGAGCGCAGCACCTTGTTCGCCGCCGCGTCGAGCACGACCGAGAAGCCGAGCCCGAAGCCGACGCCGTCGAAGCTCGTCTCGGAGAACAGCGGTCGCCCGAACTGCTCGAGGTCGGCGTTGCCAGGCAGGTGGTTGCGCGTCATGAAGTCGACCGTGCGCGTGCCGAGCAGGCGCACCCCGTCGAGCTCGCCACGGTTGAGCAGCATGTGGGCGAAGCGCAGGTAGTCCGAGGCCGTACCGACGAGGCCACCGCCACCGCCGAGCATCGCCGGCATCTCCAAGAATCCGCGGCCGAGCGGATCGGGTGCGGGCACCGCTGCGCCGGTCGCTGGGTTGCGCACGTACAGCGTGGCGAAGCGGTCCTGCCAGTCCGGATGGGCGTGGAAGTCGGTCTCGGTCATGCCGAGCGGCTCGAAGATCCGGGTGCGGAAGAACTCGTCGAGCGGCACCCCGGACACGACCTCGATGAGCCGGCCGAGCACGTCGGTCGACACGCCGTAGTTCCACTCCGCTCCCGGCTGGAAGGCGAGTGGCATCTGACCCCACAGCCGGCAGCATTCGGCGAGGTCGGCACCGGGCGGATTGCCCCACTCGAAGCCGTTGCGTCGGTAGATCGCGTCGGTGACGTGGTTGTTGTGGAACCCGTACGTGAGCCCGGACGTGTGGGTCAGCAGATGCCAGACACGGATCGGTTCGACCTGCGGTTCGGTCACTGGGGCGAGGAACGATCCCGACCGGTACACCGGCGTGTCGGCGAACTCGGGCAGCCATTGCGAGATCGGCGACTTCAGCTCGAATGCGCCCTCTTCGTACAGCATCATCGCCGCCACCGACGTGATCGGCTTGGTCATCGAGAACATGCGCACGATGGTGTCGTCGGTGAACTCGGCGCCGTCCTCGTTGCGCCGGCCGGCGGTCGCGGAGTGCACGAGCTGCCCACCGCGGCTCACGGCAACGTGCCAACCGGGAAGTCGTCCGTCGTCGACGTAGCGTGCGAAGTGCCGGTCGATGCGCGCCAGCCGCTCGGCGTCGAAGCCCGCCTCGGATGGATCGATCTCGATCTTCAATGCTCCCATCCGGGCAGCTTGCCCGATCGAGAACATCGCCGACGAGCCGTGTCGATCGGGTCTACGGTGGGCACATGAGCGACATCCCGCCACCCCCAGGTTCCGATCCTGCCGCGGGCTCGGCTCCACCACCACCGCCCCCACCGCAGTACTCGTCCTCGTCGAGCCTCGGCGTGCCGTCGCCGATCCCTGCCGGTGGCTCCGGCGCCGGTTCGCTCGGCAAGCCGCGCTCGATCGGGCTCGTGATCTTGCTGACGATCGCCACGTTCGGCATCTGGACGATCGTGTGGTCGTACCAGAACGGCGAGGAGATCAAGCGCCACGCGGGCGTCGGCCTCGGTGGCGTCGCTTACCTGTTCATCACGTTGTTGCTCTCGCCGGTGACGATGTTCATGCTCGCCTCGGAGGTCGAGCAGCTGTACCGCCGCGAGGGCAAACAGCCGCCGATCACGACGATCTGGGGTCTGTGGTTCCTGCTGCCACTCATCGGCAACCTGATCTGGTACTTCCGGATCCAGAAGTCGATCAACGACTACTGGACATCGCACGGCTCAGCGGTGTCACCCGGGTTGTGATCGGGCCGACCGCCAGTCGCTGAGCAGCACCACCAACCGCCACCCGATCAGGCAGAGCGCCAAGAACGCACCGGCGACGATCACGAACGACGTCGCCGTGCCGTCGTCGAACACGAACCTGCGCACGAGCATCCCGGCGACCATCACGATCGCCCATACGCCGACGCCAGCGCGCCAGTCGGCAGGCCAACGCCACACGCGCAGCACCACCCATGCGAGCGCCAGAGCGACGAGAAACGGGGCGGCCGTCTCGACCAGCGCGCCGATCGCCGTATCTTGTTCGTGTTCGCGCTGGCCGATGGCGACGAAGAGCACGATCGACGCGGTGTCGAGCCCGGCGGCGAGGGGAGTTCGGGGATGCACGATGGTCGGTCCCGCTCAGCCCTCGGAGGCGAAGCCGCCGATCGTGCCGCGGTAGAACACGAGCGGCTTGGGCGGCAGGCCGTCGTGATCGGGGTCGGCGTCGAGGGAGGTCACCAGGCCGAGCACGAAGTAGTGATCGCCCATCTCGTACACCTCCTGGACCTGGCAGTCGATCCACGCGACCGCCCGTTCGAGCACGGGCGCGCCGGATGGCGCAGCATGCCAGGCGACCCCGTCGAAGCGGGTCATCTCGGTGCCACTCTTGGCGAACTTCCAGCACAGGTCGCTCTGCTGGTCGCTCAACACGTTGACGCAGAAGCTCGTCGCCCCCGACATCAACGCCCACGTCTCGGAGTCCTTCTGGGGAAGGAAACCGACGAGCGGCGGGTCGAGCGACACGGACGTGAACGAGCCGATCGTGAAGCCGTGCGGGCGGTCGTCGTCGGCCATGCCGGTGATGACGGTGACACCGGTCGGGAAGTGGCCGAGCACCATCCGGAAGTGCGCGGCGTCAAACTCGGGCGTCTCTGCGGACGCGTCGTCGGGGGTTCCCTGGGGGGCGCTCACGAGGCCACTGTACGCTGCCGGGCAATGCCTGACCCCCCGTCGATGGCCGCGGCCAAGTCTGAATTGCGTCGCACGATGCGTGACGTGCGCCGCGCGATCGCCGACGTCGACGAACGTTCGGGCCGCATCTGGGCGGCGGTGTCGGTGCTCGACGAGGTGCTCGCGGCGCGCCGGATCCTCGCCTTCGCGTCGGTCGTCGGAGAACCCGAAACCGCCCCGTTCATCGGCTGGGCCGAAGTGGAGGGCAAGAGCGTTCGCTTGCCCGAAGACACACTCGATCCACGCTGGCCCGACGTCGTGATCGTGCCGTGCGTGGCGTTCACCCGGCGCGGTGAGCGGCTCGGACAGGGCGGTGGATGGTACGACCGCTTCCTCACCGAGGTCCGCGACGACTGCCGCACGATCGGCGTCGGGTTCGCCGAACAACTCGTCGACGACGTGCCGACCGAGGAACACGACGTGGCGCTCGACGTGATCGTCACCGACGACACGGTGATCGTCCCCGACTCGGACTGAGGCTCGACGCCGATTCTCGGTGCCCGTTTGCCACAATGGCGGGCATGTCCC
>CAZQCP010000012.1:30704-42539 GCA_964592115.1 uncultured Ilumatobacteraceae bacterium | reverse complement strand
TCTGCCGTTGCATGTGGTGTCTGACCCCGGATGCAATCGCCCGCGGCTCACTGACTGGCGCAAGCCGCCACAACCAGCGACGACTCAAGCTGCCTAGCGGAGAGCTCCGCCGACCTACCGCGAAACTCGGTGCGCGTCACGGCGAGCGAACAGCACCAACGCGCCGACCGTGCTGAGCGCGGTGGCGATCGCCAACATGGTGCGCGTCGATCCAGCTCCGCTGTTGGCGAGTTGACCCGAACCCGTGCCGCCGGCGCCGGCGCCGGCGACTCCACCATCGGTGGTGGTGGTCGCCGATCCGCTCCCGGCCGCATCGGTGGTCGTGGGCAGACTCGACGTCGCCGCCGTGGTGGTGGGGTCGCCGTTGGTCGTCGTGGGACCCTCGGTCGTGGTCGGCGAGGTGGTGGTCGTGTCCGGCAGCGTCGTCGTCGTCGAAGTGGTCGTCGTCGTGGTCGAGGTGGTGGTGGTGGTCGTCGTGTCGTCGAGGCAATCGATGAGGCCAGCGAACGCGTAGTGGTGGATCTCACCGCCAGCGGTCTCGAGGTCGTCGGCGACGATCTGCCCTTCGACGGGGCTCGATGCATTCACGGTCAGCTGGGCGTTGGGCGCCAACAGCGAGCCTGACACGAGCGTCCCACCGACCGTGAGCGCACTCGTGCGGGTGCCGAAGTTCCACAGCGTGTATGGAGCGATCGGGTTGGGATTCAACTCGTTCGGATTCGGGACGATGGTGAACGCCGGCAACGTGATCGCCGCTGGTTCATCGGTGATGTTGATCACGAGGGTCGTGTCGGCACTCAACGTTGCGCCCGTGATCGTGAGACGATCGAAGCCGGTGAGGCCGCTCGCGGTGACGTTGAGGACGTTGGCACGCCCAGCGGTGATCGGCACCAAGCGCTCCCCGGCATAGCTGCCCGCCGTCAACTCCGTGAGCACCGCGCCGGGACAGTCCGCGAGATCGACGAGCGCCGCGGCGACGTCGCCGGCCTGCGACTGTGCGTCCGCGAACGCGGCCGCAAAGGCGCCTGGCGCGGCGACCGAGTCCAACGGTTGCGCGGTGGCGTCGGTGACCTCGATCGCCGGCTGATCACCGCTGTTCGTCCCGGCGGGGCTGATCCAGACCCCGCTCGTGCTCCGCGGGTTGATGGCCACGTTCGTGACGTCGCCGAGCTTGGCGAAGCCGAGCTGTTCGGGGACGATGTTGCCTGCCGAGGTCACCTGGGTGACACCACCCGAGGTGACGTGGTCGAACTGGCCACCGACCAGCAGACGCGTCGGGTCGCCGTCGATCGTCGGCAGACCGTAGTTGCGCGGCGTCAGACCCGTGCTGTGCACGATCGGGTAGCCACTGACGAAACTGACGTCGCCGCCGACGGCCAACGACCCCTCCAGCTCGGAGTTGCCGAAGCGTCCGTCACCGAACACGGTGACGGTGAAGCCGTTGGTGAACACGAACGGGTTCTCCGGTGCCGCTGCGGCACTCGGTGTGAGCACGAGCGACGCAGCAGCCACCGCCGCGAGCGCTGTCGTCAATCTGCCGATTCCGCGAAGGGTGACTCGAACCGCCATGCCACCCAAGTTACCGAGGGGTAATTCGCCTGCAAGGTGGCTGTTGTCACCCATGCAGGTGGAGTTTCCGGCGAATCTGGCGCTACTTCTTCGCCGCCGCCTTCTTCTCGTCGCCCGACTTCAGCACGCCCTTGGCGAGCGCGTCGTCGAGGTAAGCCTCGGCGTCTTCGGCCGACACCTTCAGCGCCGGTGAGATCTCCGAGATCAGGTTGACGCGGGCTCGCTCGTACATCGTGCGCTCGGCTGCAGACAGCGACGCGTCACGATTGCGGGCGGCGAGGTTCCGGACCACCTCGGCGACCTGGTACACGTCGCCGCTCTTCAGCTTCTCCTGGTGGTTCTTGAAGCGCCGGCTCCAGTTCGACGGGACGCGCGGGTCCGGCTTGGCGAGCACGGCCACGAGGTCCTCGAGCTCGTCGGCCGACACCGGCGGGCGAACGCCGACCTCTTCGGTGCTCGAGATCGGCACCTTCAGCGTCATCTCGTTGATCACGGTCTTCAGGATCAGATACTCCTGGGATTCACCGAAGAACTCCATCTTCTTGGTTCCCTGCACGACGCACGCTCCGTGCTGGGGGTAGATGACGGTGTCACCCTTCTTGAACTTCACGTAGGTACCTCGAAGATTCGCCCGATGATGGTGGTGGAGACTCGCCGCGGCTCCCAACGGCGGCACTCCAGGCTACCGGGACCCACCGCCGTTGAGTCGTGCGCTGGTCGAGTGGCGCCCACCCAGCAGGCCTCAGGGCGCCACCTGCGCGCCCATCGCCGGCCATGCCGACCAGGCCGATCGCACGGACCCCCGGGCGCGCTCGGGCGAGTCGCCGGCGGCGACAAACATCGCGGCCGCCACCGCCGGAGCGTGCCGCCGAAGGTCGTCGACGGTGAGCGCACCCGTGACGGTCAGCGAGACGATCCCGTGGCCGCTCGACCAGTACCGCAGGGCGACCTCGACCGGATCCGCGTCCCCCGCGAAGCGGCCCGCGTCGATCGAGCGCTGCGCCGCGACCACGAGGTGCCCGAACGTCTCGCTTGCGGCATCAGGCTCTTGCGGTTCGACTGCCGGGCCGGCTGCCGGGCCAGAGAGCACGGCGAACGACGCGTCGAACATCACGCGGTGCAGATCCGGGTTCGACAGCGCGTTGTGCGCGTACGCGACGCCCAGCGCGGCGAGATCGCGCACCGGATCGCGACTGGCCTCGACCGAACCGACACGCTGGGCAAGGCGGCGGAAGCCCTCCTCGCGGAGCGCCGACCACAGCCCCGGCATCCCGTCGAAGTACGTGTACACCGCGATCGTCGAGACGCCGGTCCCGGCGACGAGGGAGCGCAACGTCACCGGCTCGCGTCGCGCCAGCATCGCTGCTGCTCGGTCGAGCAGCAGCGCGCGGACTTCGGGCGACGGTGGTCTCGGCATTGACTCCGTAGTATAGCATTGATATGCTACGGCGACACAAGCCCATCGGGGCAACCAGCCCCACCAACCAGCCCCACCAACCAGCCCCACCAACGGAGGGAACATCCCACATGCCAGTCGAAGTACTGAACCCCGACGGGCTGCCCAAGCCCGACATGTACCGTCAGGTCGCCGTCGCCACCGGCACGAAGATGGTCTTCATCGCCGGTCAGGTCGCGCGTGATGCCGATGGTGAGGCGGTCGGCATCGGCGATCTCGCGGCACAGACCGACCAGGCGTTCCGCAACGTCGCCACCGCCGTCGAGGCAGCCGGTGGCAGTTTCGCCGACGTCGCCCAGCTCACCGTGTACGTCGTCGACTGGTCACCGGACAAGATGGCCGCGCTCGGCGAGGGCGCCATGCGCGCCGCGTTGGCCGCCGGTGTCGATCCGCTCAAACCGATCACGCTGATCGGCGTCGCTGCGCTCGGCGAGCCCGACCTGCTGATCGAGATCGAAGCCATCGCCGTCGTCGCCTGAGGACGGAACAAGCAACACCCTGGGGCCCGTCCCCTTCGCGTTGCCTATTGCGCGGCGCCCTCGGCAGGACTCGAACCTGCGCGCTACGGATTAGAAGGCCGTTGCTCTGTCCAGCTGAGCTACGAGGGCAATTCGGTCACGCTATCCGGCGGCCAGGAGCTGGCGCAGGAAGCCGAGTGCGGTGATCACCGCGAACTGGCGCATCTGATCGCGCAGGCCGGGCAAGCGGGTCGAGCGCACCTCGTCGAAGCCGGGACCGACGAGGCCGACGAACAGCGTGCCAACGGGCTGACCGTCCTGCTCGTCGGGTCCGGCGACGCCGGTGAGCGACACGGCGACGTCGGCGCCGAGGAGGCGGCGAACGCCGTGGGCCATCTGCCGCGCCGCGGTCTCGCTCACGACCGGTCCAGGGTCCACATCGAGCAACGACTGCTTGACGTCGGTGGCGTAGCTGATCACGCCACCTCGGAACACCTCGCTCGATCCGGCGACGTTCGTGATCCGCCCTCCCACGAGTCCGCCGGTGACCGATTCGGCGACGGCCAGCGTCCAACCACGTTCCCGACACAGGTCGAGCACGACCGACTCCATCGTGTCGTCGTCGGTCCCGAACACGAGCTCGCCGATCCGCTCCCGCACCGCTCGTTCCCAGTGCGCGAGTCGCACGTCGCACTCGGCGGCGGTCGGCGCCTTCGCCGTGAGGCGCACCTTGAGACCTTCCCACCCGCTCGCCAGGAACGCCAGCGTCGCCCCCGCACCCGGCGCGTCGAGCTCGTCGACGATGTCCTGCAAACGCTCGTTGAGCCCGCTCTCGCTCTCGCCCCACGTGCGCAGCACGCGGCTGCAGATCACCTCGTCGATCCCAGCCCGCTGCCGCAGGTCGGGGATGATCGCCCGGTGCATCATGTCCTGCATCTCGTGAGGCACGCCCGGCACCGCATACACGACCTTGTCCGCGCCGTCGACCACGAACGGGCAGATCAGCCCGGGCGCAGTGCCCCGTGTCTGGGGGATGATCGTCGCCCCGACCGGCACCTGGGCTTGACGCAGGTTGTTGGCCGCCATGGTGCGGCCGCGACGCTCGAACATGTCGCGGATCACCTGGGCGACGCCCTCGTCGTGTTCGAGCTCGACGCCCATCACCGCAGCGATCGCATCGCGGGTCAAGTCGTCGTGTGTGGGCCCGAGGCCACCGCACAGGATCACGGCGTCGGTGTCCTGCAACATTCGGCGCAGCTGGCGCTCGATGCGCGCGACGTTGTCGCCGACCTTCACCTGGACGAGAGAGTCGATGCCGCGGGCTGCCAGTTCCCCACCGATCCACGCCGAGTTCGAGTCGATGATCTGGCCGAGCAGCAGCTCGGTGCCGACGGCGAGCACGTCACAGCGCACGGCGCGTCATCCGACCTGATCGACGGCGGCAGGCGCCGGGGATGCAGCGATGGTCCGCGCCCGCCAGAGGTACTGCGCGCCGCTGATGAGCGCGAGGGCGACGGCGATCCACAAGAACGAGTTCCACAGCCACGTCGCGTCGAGCGCGGTCCACGGCAAGAGCGCGAACGCGACGGCGAGCTGCTGGAAGACCGTCTTGTACTTCGCCAGCCTGATCGCCGGCACGCTGATGCCCTTGCCGCCCACCAGCACCCGGTAGACGCTGATGATGAACTCGCGGGCGGCGATGATGATCACCGGCACGACCCAGAAGACGCCTGTGCTGACGAGCGTGAACATCGCTCCGAGCACGAGCACCTTGTCGGCGAGTGGGTCGAGGAAGGCGCCGGCCGAGGTGGTGCCGTGGCGGCGGGCGATGTAGCCATCGATGCCATCGCTCGAGCACAGCACGAACCACAAGAGGAACGAGATCCACGAGCCCTGATCGTCGCTGGGGATCGCCCAGAACATCAACGGCGACAGCAACAGTCGACCGACGGTGATGGCGTTCGCCCACGTCGCCAGCTTGTCGGGTTCGACCATCAGGGGTCTCCGCCGGGGTTGTCGTCTCGATCGAGACCACCGACGTCGACACCTGCGGCGACGAGGTCGGGACCGAACGCGTCGACGATCTCGACACGCTGGAACGTCCCCGGTTCGAGGCCGCCGGGCACGTGGACGACACCGTCGATCTCGGGTGCCTCACGATGGCTGCGACCGACGCCCGTGGTATCGACGAGTACGTCCACGTGCGACCCGATCAGGGCGTCGCGTCGTGCCGCGGTGATCTCGTCTTGCATCTCGCGCAGCTCGGCGAGACGTTCGTGCATCAACGCGTCGTCGACGGCGCCGTCGAGGTCGGCGGCATACGTGCCGTCCTCGCGGCTGTAGGCGAAGAAGCCGCACCAGTCGAGCTGTGCCTCCTCGACGAACGCCAGGAGCTGATCGTGGTCGTGTTCGGTCTCGCCGGGGTACCCGACGATGAAGTTGGAGCGGAACGCCGCGTCGGGCTCGCGCTCGCGGATGTCGGCGATGCGGTCCAAGAAGCGCCTGCCGTCGCCCCAACGGCGCATGCGGCGCAGGAGCGGCTTGCTGACGTGTTGCAGTGACAGGTCGAAGTAGGGCACACCCGACTCGCAGATCGTGTCGATCAGCGCATCGCTGAGGTCGCTCGGGTAGAGGTAGAGGAGGCGCACGCGATCGACGGCTGCGGCGACCTGGCGTACGAGCGGGACGATCGAACCGGCGCCGAGCTCACCGGGACGGTCCTTGCCGTACGACGCGAGATCCTGGGCCACGAGGACGATCTCGCGGGCGTCGAGCTGGCCGACTTCGTCGAGGATCGAGTCGACGTCCCGGCTGCGCTGCGGACCGCGGAAGCTCGGGATCGCGCAGAACCCGCACGACCGGTCGCAGCCCTCGGCGATCTTCACGTACGCCCACGGCACGGGCGACTTCGGGCGCGGCAGGTTGAGCAGATCGAACTCGGGCAGCGTCACCGCGGACACCGGGATCAACGTGCGTCCGTTGGCCTTCGGCGGCGCGGGCACGAAGCCGGTGCCGAAGCCCGCGACCTGGTCGACCTCGGGCAGTTCGGCGGCGAGCTCGTCGCCGTATCGCTCGGCCATGCATCCGGTGACGACGAGGCGCGAGCCGTCGCGGCGGATCTCGTCGAGCGCGAGGATCGTGTCGATCGACTCCTGGCGGGCCTCACCGATGAAGGCGCACGTGTTGACGACGACGAGGTCGGCGAGGGTGGCGTCAGCCGTCGCTTCCATGCCGTCCGCGACGAGCGCGCCGACGAGCTTGTCGGAGTCGACGTCGTTCTTCGGACAGCCGAGCGTCTCGATGTAGAACCGCTGAGGCACGATGATCCACGCTATCGCTCACGATTGCCGGGCCTCACGATGCGGAACAAGCAACGGCAAGCGGCCCGTCCCCTTGCGTGCTCATTCGGGCGGGGTGGACACGGCGGTGGCGCGGAACTTGTCCATCAGGTGCCGGCCGGCGGTCGTGGGCGCGTAGCGCGCCGGTTCATCGGCGACGAGGCTCTCGATGCGGGCGTCCCAGTTGGCGTTGTGGAAGAACGGGATCGACAATCGTCGCGTCGCCACCGAAGGCGCGACCACCCGGTGCATCGTCGAGCGCCAGCGGTCGTTCGTCCAGCGCTGCATCAAGTCGCCGATGTTGACGACCAGCCCGCCAGGCACGGGGTCGACGTCGATCCACTCCCCCGCCACCGACTGCACCTGCAGGCCAGGCTCGCCATCGGTCCACAGGATCGTCAGCGTGCCGTAGTCGGTGTGCGCACCCGCCCGCAGCTGCCCGGGCTGGATCTCGCCGTCGACGTGCGGGTAGTGCGCGAGCCGCAGCGCCGAGCCGTGTTCGTCGATGAACGATACGAACGAGTCGTCGGCCAACCCGAGGGCGACGGCGAACGCCGACATCACCGTGGCCGACAGGTCGGCGAGCGCGCGGTAGTAGCGCTCGATCGCGGGACGGAAATCACCCGGCGCCGCGGGCCACAGGTTCGGTGCGTACACCGCTCGCTCGTACTCGTCTGCCATGCCCTCCAGTGGACGCGGCGGTGGGTCGATCGGCCCGAGGTTGTACGTCTCTTTCAGGTCGGGCGGCGCTTCGCCGCCGAGCGAGCGGCTGAGCGACTCGCCGCTGAGCGGGCTGTAGCCGTAGGGATAGCCAGGCTCGGGCATCACCACCGCCATCTTCTCCACGACCGGCAGATCGAAGAAGGCGAGGGCGACGCGGCGGGCCTCGGCGATGACATCGTCGTCGATGCCGTGGCCGACGATGGTGAAGAAGCCGATGTCCCGGCAGGCTGCGTCGATCTGCTCGCCGACGGCCGCGCGCTCCGCCGCCGAACCGTTCACGACGAACGGCGTCAGGTCGATGACGGGAACACTCATCACCCGACTCCCTCGGGTTCTCGTGAACGTGTTGCGTAACTCATCCGCAATACGTTGACGAGAACGGGTGCGGCGGCGGGAGAGAGCATCAGCGCGTCGCTCACAGGTGCGGCAGGCGCAGACCCTCGCGCGGCCACGGGAACGACACGAGACGACCGGTGCTGGAGCAGGTGACGTAAGCGGTGCGCAGGTCCTCGCCGCCGAAGCAGATGTTGGTCGTGAGGAGGTCGCCGGTCGCGTAGTGCTCGACCTGAGTGCCGTCAGGCGAGATCGCCGTGATACCGCCGTTGAAGATCGTGGCGACGCACACCCAACCCTCACCGTCGACGGCCAGCGAGTCGAACAGTTGGTGGCCAGGCAGACCACACAGCACCGCCGTTGGATCGAGTGGTACCGCCGGCGCCAGCTCGCCCGCCCGAGACACCGCCCGCTGGAACACGCGGCCGGTGTGCGTCTCGGCCCAATAGAGCATGTCGCCGTCGGGTGACATGCCGATGCCGTTCGGCGCATCGGTCGGGTACACGGCTTCCGTCACGCCGGATCCGTCGGCGTGGCCGTAGTAGATGCCGGTCAGGTCGGCGGTACGGGCGGCGGTGTCGCGGATGCCGTGGTCGGTGAACCAGAACCCGCCGTGGCCGTCCATCACGAGGTCGTTCGGCCCACGGAACGGGCGACCGTCGCATTCGGTGTACAGGTCGGTGATCGTGCCGTCTTGCGCGTCGATGCGTTGGATGCGCCCGCCGAGGTAGTGGTCGGCGTCGAACGGGCCGGGCAACGTCAACCCACCGAGGTCCACCGGCGTGAACGTGCCGCCGTTGTTGCACACGTAGAACGCACCGTCGGGCCCGACGGCGGCGCCGTTCGGGCCGCCCGGGATCTCGGCGATCGTCGTGCGCGAGCCGTCGAGGTGGACCCGGGTCAGGCGCGGCCCGAACATCTCGACGAGCACGATCGACCCGTCGGGCATCGCGATCGGGCCCTCGGGGAACTGCAGCCCACTCGCGACCTCGGTCAACTCGGGCGTGAACTGGGTGTACGTCGTAGCCGTCGGGTCGCTCATCGAGCCATGTTGTCACGCGTGATCGATTGCATCCGGGGTCAGACACCAAATGCAACCGCGCCGATTCGTGGCGCAGGCCTCCACCGTGTGCGGCGTTGCATTTGGTGTCTGACCCCGGATGCAATCTCAGCCCGCTCGGGATTGCATTTGGTGTCTGACCCCGGATGCAATCGGTGGGTCTACAGCTGGCCGTTCTGTTGGAGCAGCTCGAACTCCTCGACCGTCATCAGCACGGCGCGAGCCTTCGATCCCTCGCTCGGGCCGACGACGCCGCGCTGTTCGAGCAGGTCCATGATCCGCCCGGCACGAGCGAAGCCCACCTTCAGCTTGCGTTGCAGCATCGACGTCGACCCGAGCTGACTGCGGACGACGAGCTCCATCGCCTGGCGCATCATCGCCGTGTCCTCGTCGTCCTCACCGGCGGAGAACGCGTTGGCGTCGGAGGTGACGTCGAGGTCGTCGAAGCCCGCCATCGAGCCGACCGCGCCGCCGGGCACTCCACCACTCGACGCTCCGCCACCCGGTGCTCCGCCCGGTCGGGGTGGCACGAGCGTCGACTGACCACCGGATCCCGCGTCGCCGGGACGCTCGTCGCCGTCGGCTTCGACCTCGCCGGAGTAGACGGGCTCGGGCGCCTGATCACGCCAGTGGGCGACGACGCGACGCACCTCGTCCTCGCTGACGAAGGACCCCTGGATGCGGTTGGCGACCGACGAGTTGCCGGGGAGCAGCAACATGTCGCCCTTACCGACGAGCTTCTCCGCGCCTGGCTGATCGAGGATCACACGGGAGTCGGTCAGGCTCGACACGGCGAACGCCATGCGCGCCGGGATGTTCGCCTTGATCACGCCCGTGATCACGTTGACGGACGGGCGTTGTGTCGCCACGATCAGGTGGATACCCACCGCCCGCGCCTTTTGGGCGATGCGCGTGATCGACTCTTCGACATCGCGTGCCGCGACCATCATCAAGTCGTTGAGCTCGTCGACGACGACCACGATGTAGGGCATGTGCTCGTATTCGACATCGGTGCCGAGCTGCGGCTGGATCTGTCCGGCGGCGAACGCCTTGTTGTAGCCGGTGATGTCGCGGTAGCCGAGCTCGGACAGCACGTCGTACCGCCGCTCCATCTCCTTGACCGCCCATCCGAGGGCGTTCGCCGCCTTCTTCGGGTTCGTCACCGGCTGCGTGAGCAGGTGCGGCAGTCGCTGGTACTGACCCATCTCGACCTGCTTGGGGTCGATCAGGATCAGGCGCACGTTGTCCGGCGTGGTGCGCATCAGGAGCGATGTGATGATGCAGTTGATGCCGCTCGACTTGCCGGCGCCCGTGGCTCCCGCGATGAGGAGGTGCGGCGTCGCGGCGAGATCGAGGAACACCGCCTTGCCGGCGATGTCCTTCCCGACCGCGACCTCGAGCGGATTGCCGGCAGCCGCCGCTTCGGGCGACGTGAGCAGATCACCGAGCGCGACGAGCTGACGCTGGTGGTTCGGTACCTCGACGCCGATCGCCGAGCGTCCAGGGATCGGGGCGAGGATGCGTACGTCGGTCGCCGCCATCGCATAGGCGATGTCCTTCTGCAGACTCGTGACCCTGGCGACCTTCACGCCGGGACCGAGCTCGAGCTCGTAGCGGGTCACCGTCGGCCCGACCGTCATGCCGACGAGCGTCGTGTCCACGTTGTGCGACGCCAGCGACTCGTGGAGCTGGACGCCGCGCTGCTCGACCGCTTTCAGGTCGATCGCCTGAGCCCCCGGCCGGTCGAGGAACGTCATCGGCGGCAACACCCAGTTGCCGGCGGCAACGCCGTCGGCGCTCGCGGCGCCCGATGCGCTGCCGGTCGAGACCTTGGGCTTGGCGCTGCGCCGACGCTTCGACGGCGCGCTGATGTCGTCGCCTTCGGCAGCGAAGTCGTACAGCGCCGAACCGCCGGGTGCAGCGAGCGGCGAGACCTCCCCGGCAACCGACCCGCCCGCTGGCCCGTCGGGCGCGGCATCGTCGTACAGCACGGGGCGGTCGAGGCCCGACTCGCCCGGCGTGCGGTCGCTGTTGAGGGTCGAGATGTTGCTGAGGCCCGACTTCGCGGCCCGACCGAGCGGCGCACCGACCGCGGCCAGGAACCCGCCGGTCTGCTGGGCGAGCGTGCGCAGCGACGTGCGGGTGACGATCATCGCTCCGAGGATGACGATCGCAACGAGCAACACGGCGGCACCGACCGTGGCCAGAAGCGCTTCGAGGGGCGCGCCGATGGCGGCCCCGATCCAGCCGCCGGCATCGATCACCTCGTCGGCGGCGTCTGCGAGCTCGTCGGGCCCGCGGGCGATGTGCAAGAGCCCCAGTGCCGCCACCGTGACCATCGACCAGCCGAGGCAGAGCTGGAAGACGCTCGATGTCTGTCCCTTGCGCAGCAGGGCGATCCCTGCGCCGACGAGCACGATCGGGAGGACATACCGGCCGAGACCGAACAGCCAGCCACAGAGTGTCTCGACGCCGCTCCCGAGTGGGCCGGCGAGGTTGAAGTACACGGCGAGACCGAGCAGGACACCGATGCCGATCAGCCCGAGGCCGACGAACTCGTGCTCACGGCCATCGACCGCGTCGCGCAGCTCGGCTTCGGCGCGGCCACGTCGCGTGAGCTCCGGGGGCGTGGCGTCACGCACGGCGCCCGACGCCTTCTTCGACGAGGTGGCTCCGTCAGCACCCTTCTTCGCCTGCGCGCTCGCCCGCGCCGCCGCCGGATCGTTCGGCGGCACCGTTCGACGCCGGGACGCGCTCGACGAACTACGTCCCGACGATCGCGACGATGAGCTCGCGCCCGTACCCTTCTTCGACGGTCCCCACGTGGCCATGGCGCCGCCCACGGTACAACCGCCCACCGCCCGAGCCATTGCATCCGGGGTCAGACACCAGATGCAA
>CAZQCP010000012.1:7660-30604 GCA_964592115.1 uncultured Ilumatobacteraceae bacterium | reverse complement strand
GGTACAACCGCCCACCGCCCGAGCCATTGCATCCGGGGTCAGACACCAGATGCAATCGCACGCAGAGCTCGCGTCAGCGCTCCGCCGAAGCCGCTCCGTCGCATCAGATTGCATCCGGGGTCAGACACCAGATGCAACACCAAGCGACGCTCGGGTCAACGCTCCACCGGTGCCCCTCGGTTGCATCTGATTGCATCCGGGGTCAGACACCAGATGCAACACCAAGCGACGCTCGCGTCGACGCTCCACCGGTGCCCCTCGGTTGCATCTGGTGTCTGACCCCGGATGCAATCACGCCGCGCCGACTTCGAGGACGGCACCGTCGGGGGCGACGACCACGTCGAGCAGCCCGCCCGCTGCGGAGCGGACGGACGCGACGTAGCGGACCGTGCCATCGGGGCCGCCTTCGACGCTGAGCGACTCGATCGTCGCGTCGGGCAGCTCGTCGGCGATGCGGTCGAGGATCGTCGCTTCGTCGAAGTCGATGGCGTCAACCCCGAACGTGGAGCCCGACGCTCCCTCCAACGCGGGTGCCGGTGGCTGCAGCTCGCCGTCGACGAACACGTACGGAATCGCCGAAGTCGCGTCGTCGACTGCCACGAAGACGTTCGTGAGCTGGGGTGATGCGGTGACCTCGAAGAACTGCTGACCTGCGCCGAGCTCCGCTTCGACCGCCGCCACCGCGGCCGGGATCTGCTCGACGAACGTCAGGTCGCCGTCGTCGCCACCGTCATCGCCGCACGCCGACAGTGAGGCGGACGCGACGCCGGCGAGGAGTGTCACGACCAACGCGGACGCACGGCGCACACGTGTCGTGCGGCCAACCCGCACCCTCAGGCCTCCATCACCACCGGCACGATCATCGGCCGACGGCGGGTGCGCTCGCTGACGAACCGGCCGGCCGCCCGACGCACCTCGCGCTCGAGCGCTTCGACGTCGCGAGTCCCCTTCGCCAGCGCACCCTCCACCGCGTCGGCGACGGTGTCGCACGCTTCGTCGAGGAGATCTTCAGCTTCGGGGGCATAAACCCATCCGCGGGTGATGATCTCGGGCCCGACGAGCACCTTCGCGGTCTGCACGTCGACCGTCACGACCACCACGACGACGCCCTCTTCGGCGAGCTTCTGGCGATCGCGCAGCACGCCCTGGCCGACGTCACCGACAATCCCGTCGACGTACAGGTACCCGGCCGGCACGCGGCCGACGGGCCGCAGATCGTCGGCCGTGAGCTCGATCACGTCGCCGTCCTCGCACAACACCACCCGGTCGCGCGGGACACCCATCAGCTCGCCGAGGCGGGCGTTGGCGACCATGTGGCGGTACTCGCCGTGGATCGGTACGAACCACTCGGGGTTGACGATCGACAGGTATGTCTTGATCTCGTCCGCTTGCGCGTGCCCGGTCGCATGCACATCGACGATGCCCGAGTGCACGACTGCGGCACCGAGGCGCAACAGCCCGTCGATCACCGCGTTGACGTTCCCCTCGTTGCCGGGGATCGCGTGGCTCGACAGCACGACCGTGTCGTGTTCGCCGAGCTTGAGCCACTTGTTCTCGCCCCGCGCCATCAAGCCGAGCGCCGACATCGGCTCGCCTTGCGACCCGGTCGAGATCACACACACACGGCCCGGCTCGTAGCGGTCGATGTCGTCGATGTCGACGAGCGACGACTCGGGGATGTCGAGGATGCCCAGCTCGCGCCCGAGGCGCACGTTCTTCTTCATGCTCAATCCGAGCGTGGCGATCACACGTCCGTCGGCGATCGCCGCCGAGGCGATCTGCTGGATGCGGTGGAGGTGGCTGGCGAAGCTGGCCGTGACGATGCGACGGTCGCGGTGGGCGGCGAACAGGCCGCGCAGCACGGCACCGACGCTCGTTTCGCTCGGCGAGTACCCGGACTCCTCGGCGTTGGTCGAATCCGACATCAGCAACCGGATGCCCGGGTCCTTGGCGAGCTGGCCGAGGCGGGCGAGATCGGTGCGCCGATGGTCGACGGGGGTCAGATCGATCTTGTAGTCGCCGGAGTGGAGGATGATGCCTTGCGCGGTGTGCACGGCGATGGCGTGCGCGTGCGGCACCGAGTGCGTGACGGGGATGAACTCCACGCGCAGCGCACCGACATCGATCGTCTCACCGTCGCCGACGGGACGCATGTCGGCCTTGCTCAACAGTCCCGCCTCCTCGATCCGAAAGCGCGACAGGCCGAGCGTCAACGCCGCCCCGTAGATCGGCAACGGCTCGTCGCGCAGGTCGCCGATGCCGTCCTTGTCGCGCAACAAGTACTGGATCGCACCCACGTGATCCTCGTGGCCGTGCGTCAACACGAGCGCGGCGATGCGGTTGGCGTTCTCGCGCAGGTACGTGAAGTCCGGCAAGATGAGGTCGATCCCGTGCATGTTCGCGTCGGGGAACATCAGCCCGCAGTCGATGAGGATCACCGTGCGGTCGGGGTCGTCGGCGGCACCCTGCTCGATCGCCATGCAGTTGCGGCCGATCTCACCGAGGCCACCGAGAAAGACGACGCGAACCGGGATCGACGGATCCACACCTGAGGACGAAGTGGAGTCAGCCACGAGCGGCGACCAGACGGGCGTACACCTCGCGCGCGGCGTCTTCCAGGTCGGGCGGTGTCGGCCCCATCGGGAATCGTGGTTCGCCGACGGCGTGACCGAGCGTGCGCAGCATCGCCTTCGCCGGAATCGGGTTGGGGGTCGCGTCGCCGGTCTCGAACTCGTAGCTCTCGACCTGGCGGGCGTTGATCCGCTGGGCCAGTGCAGCGTCACCGCGGTCCCAGGCATCGAACATAGCTGCGTGGTCAGGTGAGCACCAGTGGGTGGCGACTCCGATCGCCCCGACGGCCCCGCACGCCAGCAGCGGCAGTGTCTGTGCGTCGTCACCCGAGTAGACCTCGAAGTCGGCGGGTGCGTTGGCGATCACCGCGGCTGTGGCGCCCGCGTTGCCTGCCGCGTCCTTCAGCCCCAACACGTTGGGCACGTCGGCGGCGAGGCGCACCAAGGTGGTGCTGTCGATCTTGCGCCCCGATCGGATCGGGATGTCGTAGAGCACGACAGGGAGATCGGTCGACGCGGCGATCGCCCGGAAGTGGGTCTCGATGCCGGCCTGGCTCGGACGGCTGTAGTACGGGCAGACCGCGAGGATGCCGGCGACGCCGAGTTTGCCAGCCTCCTCGGTGAGGCCGATGTCGTGGCGCGTGTTGTAGCCCGTGGTGCCGGCGATGACCGGCACGGTCACGGCGTTGACGACCGCCTCGAAGAGCGTCAGCTTCTCGTCGATCGACAGTGTCGGTGACTCACCGGTCGTGCCGGACACGACGAGACCCTCGTTGCCTTGTTCGACGAGCCACTGCGCCAGCTTCACGGCCGCGTCGACGTCGAGCTCGCCGTCGGCGTCGAACGGCGTCACCATGGCGGTGAGGACCCGACCGAAGCGCGCCATCAGCGAGCTCCCGGCGTTCGGTCGCTGGCGCGGGTCGGGGAGGTACGGCGATTCACGCCGCCAACCTAATCAATCCTCGTGCCGACCCCACATGAGATCAGGTTGCATGTGGGGTCAGACACCAGATGCAACCGGGCGCGGGATGAGTTGCATGTGGGGTCAGACACCAGATGCAACGGGTCACACGCCCGGTGACCCCACGCTGAACTCGCGTGCTGTTGCATCTGGTGTCTGACCCCACATGCAACGGCCAACCACATGCAACGGTGGGCACCGCGTGCGCCCGTGTTCAGTTCGCGAGCGGGGAGGGCGCTTCGTTGCCGAGCTCGAAGGCGGTGAACTCCTCCTCGGTCGAGTCCCAGTCCTCGAACTGGATGACACCCATCTCCTCGAACCGGTGGCGCAGCCACATGTCGTTGCGGTCGAGCAGACCGAGCTTCTTGCAGTTCGGCACGATCTTGGAGAACAGCATCTGCTGGAACAGGTCGCGGGTCGGGTCACGCAACACGATCGGGAGCACGTCACGCGGCGCGACCCCCATGCGCTCCCACACTTCCTGGGACAAGAAGCGGTCGCGCATGCGCACCGCCGCCTCGAAGGCGAACTCCTGGCGCACCTTCATCTCGGCGTCGGACATCTCCGCATACACCTCCTTGAGCGACAGCACACCGAACGCGACATGGCGGGCCTCGTCGCTCATCACGTAGCGCAGCAACTTCTTGAGCAGCGGCTCCTCGGTCATCTGGTGCATGAACCCGAACGCGGCGAGCGCGAGCCCCTCGACCATCACCTGCATGCCGAGGTAGGTCATGTCCCAGCGCGAGTCCCCGATGATGTCGTCGAGCAGCATGCGCAGGTGGGCATTGACCTGGTAGCCGCCGCCCATCTTCTCGTCGAGGTACCGGCCGAACACCTCGACGTGGCGCGCCTCGTCGACCACCTGGGTGGCGGCGTACAGCTTGGCGTCGTACCACGGCACCGTCTCGGTGATCTTGGCCGTGCACAACAAGGCGCCCTGCTCGCCGTGGAGGAACTGCGACAGCGTCCACTTGCGATTCTCGATCCCGTAGGCGAGCCACTCGTCGGGACCCCAATGGCCGATCACGGTGTCGTCGTACAGGTTGGGATCGATGCCGGCGGCCACGGCGACCTGGTCGCCCGACACGACCTTCTCGAGATCGACGTCGGTGTCCCACGCCAGGTCGGTGGTCGCGTTCCACTGGCCGGTCTTGGCCTTCTCGTAGAGCTTGCGCAGCTGCGGCCGCTGCAGGCTGTAGTCCCACGTGAAGATCGCATCGGCGTTGTCCTTGACGGCGTGTTCGACCTCGTCGGCTTCGGTGTTCGAGATCGCCAGGATCGCTTCGAGGTCGTCGACGTCGGCCCGGCCGAGGAGTGTTTCGTTGTCGGCGTGACTGGTGTTCTCGGTGATGCTCATGGGAGGGGTCCTTTCGATGACGGATGTCGTGGATTCGTCAGCTCGTGACAGATGGGGTGTGGGTCGGCAGGTGGGCGGCGAGCAGCGGAGCGAGGAACGTCCGTGCGCTGGTCTCGTCGGCGAGGTCGATCTCGTCGGACGGCGACAGGAAGTACGAGATGACGAGCCGGGCGATGAGGTCGATCAGGGGCCGCGAGGCGCTGCGCGGCAGGTACGGGTCGACGAAGGGAACCATGTAGGCGGTCGCCATGCGGACGATGCGCGGCAGCCCGTCGACGGTCAGTTCGTTGACGACGGCACCCGGCTCGGTGGCCATCAGCGTCGCCAGGTGCTGGTCGGCGCGCAGCTCTTGGGTCGCGGCGGCAACGGCGCGGACCAACAGGTCCTCCAGCGTGCCCGCGCCGACGAGGCGAGCCAGGATCACCTCGAAGAAGCGATCGATCTCGTACACGCGGTGGGCGTCGAAGATGACCTCACGCCCGCCGGGGAACAGCCGGTAGAGGGTCGCCCGCGACACGCCGCTCTCGCGGGCGATGTCGTCGACGGTGACCTTGTCGAAGCCCCAGCGTTCGACGCAGGAGTCGACGGCGCCGATGACGCGCAGCTCGGTCGGCGTCCAGGACCGTTGCCCGGCTGCACGACGCTGTCCCTCGGGTTGCGGCCCGCGCTGTGCCCCTGGTTGCGGCACCGGTTGCTGCCCCGCTCGCCAAGATCCAGCCATCCGGTGAGACGTTAAGACCAAATCCGTCTCATTGTCAAGGCGGGCGCGGGAAGGCTGAACGTCACGGGTCGCGGGGCGCTGCATCCCCTGGCCAGTAGCGTTGGTCGTTGCGTGAACAACGAAACGAAGGAGATCCTCATGCGACCCTCCCCCGCCCGCTCCCCGATCCGCCGAATCGTCCCCGCCCTCGCCGTCGGCGCCCTCGTGCTCGCCGCGTGCGGCAGCGACGACGACAGCGGCGACGCCAGCTCATCGACCGAGGCCCCCGACACGACCGACTCGCCCGACGCCGGCAGCGGCGACTGTGCAGCCACGCTGAGCGACGGCGTGCTGACCATCGCCACCGGCGAGCCGGCGTTCGAGCCGTGGGTCGTGAACGATGACCCGGCAAGCGGCGAGGGCTTCGAGGCCGCCGTCGCCTACGCCGTTGCGGCCGAGATGGGCTTCGACAGCGACGCGGTCACGTGGGTGCGTACGACGTTCGACGAGGCCATCCAGCCGGGGGCCAAGAGCTTCGACCTCAATCTCCAGCAGTACACGATCACCGAGGCACGCAGGGAGAACGTCGACATGTCGCTCCCCTACTACACGAGCAACCAGGCGATCGTCGCCCTCGACGGCTCGGCCGCTGCAGGTGCTACCACGGTCGCCGACCTCGTCGACGTCAAGTTCGGCGCGCAGGTCGGCACGACCAGCCTCGGGTTCATCACCGACGTGATCCAGCCGACCCAGGAGCCATTCGTCTACGACGACAACGTCGGCGCCAAGGCCGCTCTCGAGGCGAACCAGATCGACGCCGCCGTGTTCGACCTGCCGACTGCGCTCTACGTCTCCGCGGTGGAGATCGAGGGCAGCAGCGTGATCGGCCAGTTCCCTGCCGACGCCGGCGGCACGACCGACGAGTTCGGTTTCGTGCTCGAGAAGGACAGCCCGCTCACGGGATGCGTCAACGACGCGATCACGGCCATCACCGACAGTGGCGAGCTCGCCGAGATCACCGAGGAGTGGCTCGCCAACTTCACCAACGCGCCGATCATCGCGGTCGACTGACCGCTCACCAACCCGATGTGCCGATCTCGTGAACAGATGGTGCTTGTGAGCACCCATGTGTTCACGAGATCGGCGGTGGGCGAGATCGCGGCGGCATCGTGGACGACACGCTGACGCGCCGCGAGCGTTACGAGCGCGACAAGCGGCGACGGTCGATCTTGCTCGCCGCCGTCAGCACGATCCTCGTCGTCGCGGCAGCGATCATCTTGATCCCGAAGGCGCCGGGCTGGCAGCGGGTCCGCCAGGCGTTCTTCGACGGCGACGTGTTCGTCGACACGTTCCCGAAGCTGCTCGACGCGTTCTGGCTCGACGTCAAGATCCTCATCTGGTCGACGCCGCTGATCCTCGTCCTGTCGCTCCTCGTGGCGCTGGCCCGCAGCACCCGTTCTGCGGTGCTGTTCCCACTCCGCGCCTTCACCGTCGTGTACACCGACGTGCTGCGCGGCATCCCGGTGATCCTGCTCGTCTACCTGATCGGGTTCGGCGTGCCGGCGCTCGGGCTGTCGCGCACGTGGGCGAACCCGTTGATCTGGGGCACGGTGACGCTCGTGCTGTCGTACTCGGCGTACGTCGCGGAGATCATCCGCGGCGGGATCGACAACGTGCACGAGAGCCAGCGCGCCGGCGCCCGCTCCCTCGGCATGACCCATCGCCAGGCGATGACGACGGTCGTGCTCCCCCAGGCGTTCCGCGGCATCGTGCCGCCGATGATGAACAGCTTCGTCAGCCTGCAAAAGGACGTGGCCCTCGTCAGCCTCATCGGCCCGGTGGAGATCCTCCGCCAGGCGGGCATCGAGAAGGCCCGCTACGCCAACTTCACCCCGTACGTCGCGGCGTCGTTGATCTTCCTCGCCATCACGATCCCGTGCACACGACTCGCCGACTGGGCACTCGCTCGCCAGCGGGCACGCACGGGCGGAACGGCGATCGCGTGAGCGGGCACGACCCTCGTGTGCACGGCGCGCGCGACGCCACCCCGTCGCCGGCGAAGCTCGAGTTGCGCGGGTTGCGCAAGGCGTTCGGATCGACGATCGTGCTCGACGGCATCGACCTGCGCGTCGGCGACGGCGACGTGATCACGCTGATCGGCGCGTCGGGCTCGGGCAAATCGACGCTCTTGCGTTGCATCAACCTGCTCGAACCCGTCGACGACGGCAGGATCGAGTTCGACGGCGTGGACATCGCCGAGCCCGGACTCGACCCCGACCCGATCCGCCGGCGCATCGGGATGGTGTTCCAGAGCTTCAACCTGTTTCCCCACATGCGCGTCGTCGACAACGTCGCCGTCGGTCCACGCAAGGTGCTCGGCGCGTCGAAGGCCGACGCCCGCCGCCAAGCCCGCGAACTGCTCGCTCGCCTCGGGCTCGACGCCCGCGCCGACGCCTATCCCGACCAGCTCTCGGGGGGCCAGCAGCAGCGCGTGGCGATCGCCCGCTCGCTCGCCATGCAGCCAGAGGTGATGCTGCTCGACGAGATCACCTCGGCACTCGATCCCGAGCTCGTCGGCGAGGTGCTCGATGTCGTGCGCGATCTGAAGGCGACCGGGATGACGATGCTCTTCGCCACCCACGAGATGGCATTCGCCCGTGAGATCAGCGATCGCGTGTGCTTCCTCGACGCCGGGCGGATCCTCGAGGAGGGGCCCCCGGACCAGATCTTCGGCGCCCCGCACGAGCCACGCACGAAAGCGTTCCTCCAACGCGTGATCGACGCCGGCCGCTTGTAGTCGCTGATGCCCATCGCGCGGTCGCCGACATCATCTGGGTCGCAATTGTTCCGGATGCCGGAACGATGTCGACCCAGATCGTCGCGGTGGGGAGGGCGGGTCAGGACGTCCGCAGCGGTAGCAATTCGAAGCCGGCAGCACGTTCGCGCAACGAGGGGCAACCGAGACGCTCGCCGATCGAGTCGGCTTCGGCGACGAGCTCGACAGCCGATTGGTTGGCGCCTCCCACCCGCATCAGATGACCCGCGGAGTCGAGCAACCCGTGGGCGAGGTGGAACGGTGTGCTGTCGACACGCAACGCGGCGATCGCCACCGCGTACATCTCCGCCGCTCCCGCGTCACCGCCGACGTCGGCCAGCCGCGCTCTGATCAGCTCGCCCTCGGCGATCTGCATCCGCGCTGGATGACCCCGTGCCTGCCGGTCGAGCATGGCGAGAGCATCGGCCTCGACATCGAACCGGCCCAACTCGTGAGCCAGCCGTGCAGCCAGCGGCCATCCCCATCGTCCGTCGTCACCCGCCAGCGTCGCCACGCCGCGCTCGATCAGCTCGAGTACCGCCAGCGCGTGCGACAGCGCCAGCTCACGATCGCCGAGCGCATCGGCAACGCACGCCGAGCACAGCTCGAACGCGGCGAGCATCTGCACGTTGTCGCGATTGATCGAAGCCTCGGCGACCGCCAGCGACTCGAGGTCCGGTTCGCCACGTAGCGACGACACGTATGCCCTGGTGGTGTACAGGATCGGGTCCGGCGCATCGATCGAGTCGAGGGCCGCCGAGTACACCTCGGCCTGCGCAGCATCCCAGTCGCCGGTTGCCATCAGGGCGAGCACCAGATTGGAGGCCGCGAGCGGCCAGTCGACGCGACTGCCGAGCTCACGGGCGATGTCGTATGCCCTGGTCGCCGTGCCGACGGCGGTCGCCGGATCGTTGACGAGCAGGCAGTTGGTCAGGTTCGACAGCGTGTTGAGCTGCGAGCGCAGTGCCCCGGTCTGCTCGGCCAACCGGACCGCCGCATCGAGGTACAGCACGGCCTGGCGGTGGTCGCCGACGAAGTCGAAGAAGGTCCCGCGCATGCCGAACAAGCGCGAGTAGGTCTGGTCGTCACAGCCGAGCTGGTGGGCGATGAGCAGCGCCTCGGTCGTACACGCATCGGCATCGATGGCCGACTCGACGATCTCGGCGTGGAACAGCTCGGCGCCGGCCAGGGTACGCAGCGCGTTGATCCGTTCGTGTGAGGGCTCGGGTCCGACCTCGGCCAGGGCAGCCCGAGCCAGCTCGACCGCCTCGGAGAGTCGACCGGACAAGTACACGTTGTGCGCGATCCACGTCAACGCGCGAGCAGCACCCCAGTCGTCACCCGCGGCCTGCAGTTCCTTGCGCGCCGATCGGGCGAGCGCCTCTCCCAGTTCGTTCTCCATCGCCTCGGCAGCCGACTCTGAGGCGCGGATGCGCAGTGCGGCGGCGTCGGTGCGCTTGCCGACGCTGTCGAGCAGGTCGGCCGCGTTGACGAAGTAGGCCGCAGCGCGGGCGTCGCCCGCCGCGGCGATCGACCGATCGGCGGCCTTGACCAACGCGTCGACGGCCTGTTCACAGATCGCCGGATTGTCCGGATCGTCGGGCACCGCGTCGAGCGCGTCGGTGTAGTGCCGGGCGATCGCATCGACGACCTCTTCGCCGTCGTTGGCGAACGCGTGGCGCAGGTGTGCGGCAACCGCGAGGTGCCGCGCCCGGCGGTCGCGGCGCGCCATGGTGTCGTAGGCGACCTGGCGCAACATGCTCTGCGCGAAGCGGTAGCTGCCGCGCTCGGGCGACAGCGGGTCGGCGAACACCTCGAGCACCTCACGCCGCAGCAACTCGTCCAACACGTCGCGGGTGGTGGAGGTGTCGAGCCCGCAGATGGCCGCCACGGCATCGGCCGGGAAGCTGGTACCGAGCACAGCGCAGTCGGCGACGACGCGCCGTGAGATCGGGTCGAGCGCGTCGAGCCGAGCGGCGAGCAAGGCGTGCAGCGTGTCGGGCACTTGGAGCTCACCGAGGTCACCGACCTCGCCCACGAAGCGGTAGACCCCTTCGACCGGCTGGATCAGCTCGCGGTCGATCAGCGCACGGATGCTCTCGACCGCGTAGAGCGGGATCCCTTCCGCCCGGGCGACGATCGCATCCCGAGCAGCGCGGGGCGCGTCGGGGACGAGCTCGTCGACGAGCTCACCCATCGCGGACGCGTCGAGCGGATCGAGCGCGATCGTGGCCCGGTTGCGCCCGGCGGCGAAGCCTGGCCGCGTCTGTTCCAACTCGGGCCGGGCGAACACCAGCACGAACACGGGGAGATCGCGGACCCAATCGACGAGGTGCTCGAGGAAGTCGAGCAGCTCGGGCGCCGCGTGGTGAGCGTCTTCGATGAGCAGCACGAAGGGGGCCGCGGCGGCGAGCCGCTCGACGAAACGACGCCACCCGGCGAACAGGTCGTCACGGCTGAGCGCGGCCCCGGGGTCACCCGGGTACCTGACGCCGAGCAGACGGGCGAGCCGGATCCCGATGAACTGCCGGTCGGCCGGATCGGCGACGTACCGATCGAGCCCCTCGGAGAGGCGAGCGCTCACGACGTCGGGAACGTCTTCCTCGGCGATCGACAGGCGCTGGCGGATCGCTTCGGCGAGCGCCCAGTAGACGAGTCCGTCGCCGTAGGACAAGCAACGACCGCGGTGCCACCAGACCGTGTCGGCGAGCCCGTCGATGTACTTCTCGAACTCCCATCCGAGGCGCGACTTGCCGACGCCAGCAGAACCGGACACGAGCATGAGCCGCGGCTGGCGGCGCTCGGCCGAGGCGTGCAACATCTCGCGGATCGCCCGCAGCTCTGCACCGCGTCCGGTCAGTGGCGCCTCCAGACCGTCGACGCGCTGCTCGCCACCGATGGCCGACACGACGCGCAGCGCACGCCAGAGGTGCTCGGGATCTGCCTTGCCCTTCAGCTCGTGGTCGCCCTCGTCGCGGTAGGCGATGGCGCTGGCGGTCAGCCGTCGGGTGGTCGCATCCACGAACACGGCTCCGGGGTCGGCGGCGGCCTGCACTCGGGCGGCCGTGTTCACCGCATCGCCGGCGACCATCCCCTCGTTGACCGCACCGAGCCTCACCGCGACCTCGCCGGTGAGCACGCCCGCTCGAGCGCGCAAGCCGTCGGCACCGTGTTCGACGCCGAGGTCGTGCACCGAGTCGACGAGATCGAGCGCGGCGCGCACGGCGCGTTCGGCGTCGGCCTCGGTGGCGACAGGCGTACCCCAGACGGCCATGACGGCGTCGCCGATGAACTTCTCGATCGTGCCGCCGTAGCGCCCGACGACCGTGGAGGCCATCTCGAAGTAACGGCTCAGCAGGTCTCGGACCGCTTCTGGATCGCGGGCTTCGGAGACGGTGGTGAACCCGACCAGGTCGACGAACACGATCGTGCAGTGTCGACGCTCGGAGTTGGTCGCATCGACTGCCGGCCGCGCGAGCACCTCGTTGGCTTCGGGGCCTGGCGCTGTGTCCGAGACGGCCGCGAGTGGTGCCCCGCAGTCACCACAAAACCGCTTTCCCGGCTCGACGGTCGATCCGCAACTCGTGCACGACGCGCTCAATGGCGCACCGCAATCACCGCAGAACGACTTTCCCGCGGGGCTTTCCCCACCGCAGCGACCGCACTCCAAGAAACGTCCTCCCTGTCGCGTCCGACACTAGCCAAACGATCGGACGCGGCCCACGGCCTGCGTTGGTGTTGCGTTGGTGTTGTGGTGGTGTCGTTGCGTCAGCGGCCCCGCGTCACGCGGTGACCGCCGCCAGATCGGGGATCTCGATGCGACCGCGTCCGAGCACGACGAGACCGGCTTCGGCGAGCCTTTGCAGCGCCCGGTTGGCAGTCGGCCTCGTCGTTCCGGCGAGCGAGGCCAGTTCGTCCTGGGTGAGCGGCACCACGGCCGACGTACCCTCGCCGAAGCTTTGCGCCAGGCGAACGAGGTGCTTCACCACGCGGTCCTCGGCCGACACCGTGTGCGCGTCGATCAGCTGTTCCGACAGCCGTCGCACCTGCGCGGCCAGCATCTCGACGAGCACGGTGGTCACGCTCGGTTCACGCCGCTGCAGGTCGGCGAACACCGCACTGTCCAGCTGACGCGTCTCGACACGGCCGATCGCCACGGCCGACGCCGTGCGGCGCGCGTCCGGGACCAGCAACGCCTGTTCGCCGAACGCGCTCCCGGGTCCGAGCACCTCGAGGGTCAACGTCGTGCCCCCGAGATCGACGATGCGGATCGCGACGTGTCCCTGTTCGAGCAGGTGCACGCTCGCTGCCGGGTCGCCGGCGTGGAAGAGTGTGTCGCCGCTGCGGTACCGATGGCGCGTCGCCATCGCCAACACGGCACGACGCTCCGGCACACCAAGACCACGCAAGATCTCCCACTCCACCGTCCCGCAGTATTGCCGCCGACCCACTGTGTCGTGGCGGATACACACGGGGCGTGCGGCTGACGACAGACGACGAGCTCAGAACCTGCGCACCATGGCGACAGCAACGGACGTTCCGTCCACCACGAAAGGGACCGCGATGAACCAGATCAACAGCAACGAGATCAGCGACAGCGACATCAACCACAGCCCCGACCACGTCGGACCGCTCGGCCACGGCACCCGGCGTCTGGGTGATGCGACCGACACCGTTGGCCACCGCCGGCTGACGAACGGCGAATCGAGCGACGACGGCGCCGAGGCCAGCGGGATCGACGCCGCGCTCGACACGGGGGGTCGCAAGCGAGTCAGGATCGCCAGGGAAGGCGCCACCGACGACGTCGACGGCCACCGACGCCTCCGCTGAACACATCGTCGTCAACGGGGATGAGCAGTCGCTCATCCCCGTCGACGCGTCCGGACGGCCATCATGAAGAGCGGAGGATCATCGGTGCACGAGGAATCAGACGACGAGCCGGAGGTGGGCATCGTCGCGACGTTCAGGAGCGTCTGGCGACATCGGCGCTGGCGGTGGCTCGCCGGCTCGATGGTCGTGTCGCTGTTCGGCGACTTCCTGTACTGGATCGCCATCGCCGTCTACCTCACCGATGGCCCGAACGGTGCTGCATGGTTGTCGATCTCGCTGCTGGCTCGACTGCTCCCCTACGTCGTCCTCGGACCGCTCGGCGGCGCGATCGCCGATCGCGTCGACCGGCGGTTGATCCTCGTCGGCGCCGACGTCGGGCGCGCCGTGCTGTTCCTCGGTGTCGCCGCGGTGATGGCCACCGACGGGCCGCGCCTGGCGGTCGTCAGCATCCTCGCCGTGATCGCGTCACTGGGCGCACTGCACGCTCCTGCGAGGTCGGCGGTGATCCCCCAACTGGTCCCCGAGAGCGACCTCGCCGCGGCGAACGCCGCCGATGCCGGGCTCGCACAGCTCTCGTGGTTCGTCGGTCCCGCCGCCGGCGCCGCGCTCGCCACGGTGCTCGAGCCGAGTGCGGTCATCGTGGTCGATGCCGCGACGTTCTTCCTGTCCGCCCTGATGTGCACGCAGCTGGGCCGGCTGATCCCACTCGTCGACCCCGACCGCGACGAGGCGTCGCTGTTCCGGTCGATGGCGGCCGACGTCGCATCGGGGGCACGCTTCGTGTTCCGTCAGCGCGGCGTGCGCAGTCTCGTGTTGCTCAACGCGCTGGCGACGCTGGTCTTCGGCGCCGAGCAGATCCTCTACGTGCTGGTCGCCGCCGACCGACTCGATCTCGGCGCCGAAGGCGTCGGCTACCTGCTCGCAGCGATGGGCGTCGGCGGGATCCTGGCGACGCCGCTGTCGGCGCGGATCAGCAACTCTCCGCGCATCGGTCGATGGTTCATCGTGGTCACGGTTCTGCTCGGCCTCCCGATGCTCGGCATCGCGCTCACCGACCTGCCGGCGGTCGTGCTCGCGCTGGCCGTCGTCGAAGGCGCGGCTGCGGTCATCTTCGATGTCGTGTGGACCACGCTCATGCAACGTGCGGTACCGGAGTCGTCGATGGGCCGGGTGTTCAGCCTGAGCGACGCGGTGCAGACGCTCGGCCAGACGATCGGCTCGATCGGTGCGCCGGTCCTGGTCGCCGCGGTCGGGTTGTCTGCGGCCCTCGGAGTGTCGGCCGGCACGCTGTTGATCACCGTCGTCCTGCTCGCGCCAGCCGTCCTCGTCCTGGCGGCCCAGTCCGACAGCGAGCGTCGTCGGCTCGCGTCCACCACCTCCTGGCTGGCCCGGGTGCCAGAGCTGGCCGCGTTCGAACGCGTCGACATCGAACGGCTCGCCCGGGCGACGACGACCCGATCCGTTGCCGCCGGCACTGCTGTCATCACCGCCGGCGACCTGCCCGACGATCTCTACGTGGTGCGCTCGGGCGAACTGGGCGTCGTCGTCCCCGGTGGCCGTCCGGACGGAACGCAGCCACCCGACCTCGTTCCGGGCGACCTGTTCGGCGAGATCGGCCTCCTCGACGACGTCCCGCGGACCGCGTCGGTGACGGCCCGGACCGAGACCGAGTTGGCCGTGATCGACGGCAGTGTGTTCCTCGCCGTCGCCCAGCCGGGTCCCGCCACCGAGCCGTTGCTCGGTCGCATGCGCGCCAGACTGCAGGTGCCACATCCGGTCGATCGGGAGCGACTGCCGGCATGAACGACGACGGGTCCACCGGCACCGACCTGAGCGCGAGCACCACAGGGCTCGACGCCGCCAGCGCACTGATCCGCGCCGCGTATGGCGCCGCAGCCGCGTCGATCGCGCTCGTCGACGACGACGCACTGCGTTACGTCGCCGCCGACGGCCGCGGTGCCGACGTGATCGTGGGAACCCGCCTGGCCGCGGGACGCGGCATCGCCGGTTTCGTCGCCGCGACCGGCCAGTCGGTGAGTGTGCGCGACCCATCGGCCGACCCACGGTTCGCGCACGACGTCGCAGCCGCCACGGGCTACGTCCCGTCGTCGATCCTGTGCCTACCCGTCGACCACGACGGCGAGGTGATCGCGGTCGTGTCGATCCTCGATCGAACGTCGTCGAGCCCCAACCCGGTCACGGTCAGCGACGTCGTTTCGGCTCTCATCGGCCCAGGCGCTCCGCGCGACGCACGCGCGACCGACACCATCGTGCGTCGGATCGACCAGCTGCCAGCGGCGTCGCGTCAGGCCGTCTTGGACGCGGTCGTGGCCATCGCCGACGCCTTGGAACGATGAGCGACGGCCCGTCCGCCGACCTCCCGGCCTGGGCCGACGCGTTCCACGGCGACGGACCCGGGAAGGCACCCGAGCTGGGCATCGACATCGCCCGCGACTGGGCCTACGGAGACGGATCAGGACGGGGCGTGCGCGTCGCGGTCATCGACTCCGGTGTCGACGCATCGCATCCGCGGGTGGGACGGGTCGCCGAGCACGTTGCAGTGATCCTCGACGACGACGCGCCTGACGGGGTTCGCTTCGAGGCCGAGCCGCACGACGACCTGTACGGACACGGCACGGCGTGCGCAGGGATCGTCCGGGCGTTGGCCCCCGAGGTCGAGCTGGTGAGTGTTCGAGTTCTCGGCGCCTCGCTGAAGGGATCGTCCGCGGCGTTCGCCCACGCCATCGACTGGTGCCTCGACAACGACATCCACGTCGCCAACATGAGCCTGTCGACCACCAACGAACGGCTCGCTGGCATCTTCCACGACCTGGTGGACGCGGCGGCGTTCGGGCGGATGCTGCTCGTGTCGGCGATGAACAACAGCCGCAAGCGCTCGATTCCGAGCCAGTACGCGGGGGTGTTCTCGGTCGCCTGCGCGCCGGGCACCGATCCGGAGCAGATCTGGTGCAATCCTGCGGGCCCAGCGGATTGGGGCGCCTGTGGGATCGACGTGGAGGTGGCGTGGAGTGGTGGCGGCACGACCATCGCCGACGGCAACAGCTTCGCCGCGCCGGTCGTCGCGGGTCACCTGGCGCGGATCGTCGGGGCGCATCCCGGGCTCACACCCTGGCAGGTGCGCACGATCCTCGCTGCGCTCGCGGTCAACCGACCCTGATCCTCCTGGCCTGGCCACGGTCACGCGGATCGACGCGGCACGTTCGATGGCACGGATCGCCGTGTCAGCTCGTCACGCCGCACACGCGATCGGCGTTGAGGCACAGCTCGACCTCGTCGGTGAGCTTGTCCTGGTCCCAGACGTTCCAGAAGTCGGCGTGTGCGGTGTGGACGCCACCCGACGCGAGCGACAGCTCGACGGGTTCGACCGGCGGGTAGTCGATCGCCAGCTGCAGCATCGGGATGGGCACGGGATGGCTCGCTGGACAGGTGCCTGCGGCACTGCGGGCGACGTGATCGACCGGTGCCGCGCGCATCGCCTGGTCAGCGTCGTCGTGGTGAGTGTGGTCGGACGCTTCGACGTCGCTGCCGCGGAGGCGCTCGCCGTCCCAACAGTCGGGGAAGTTGACCCACAATCGCAACGTCGAGCGTTCGGGGCACGCCGGCGGCGTGGTCTCGCGGACTGCGCTCGTGCCGCACGACCACGAGACGACGTCGAGCGGCTGGATCTCACTCGCCAGCGCGTCACCAGCGACCATCATCAAGCCGGCCGGGTACGGCTCGATCGTCGCGGGATCGACACCGAACCCCGGTCGGTAATAGCCCGTCATGCCGACCGGCTCGATCACATGACCCACGGCATCGAGGAGCGCAGGCGCCCAATACGAGGCGGTGTCGAGGCGCTGCTCGCACGACGTGTCGGCACCGGCCACGCGGTCGTAGTCAGGATCGGCGTCGACGTCGGCGTTGCCGAAGAACGTGTGCAGATGACTGGCACCCGGTTCGCCGGGATAGACGATCGGATCGATGTACCCGGTGTGGCTCAGCTCGCACTTGACGATGAACTGTGCCACCCTCCCCTGCGGCCCGATCCGCTGCGGGTCGGCCTGCTCGCGCACAGCGCCCGACGAGTCCCCACCATTCGCGCCGCCACCGCCGGTACACGCGGCCAGCGCGAGCATCCCCACGAGCGCCGCGCGCCCGACCCAACACGATCTGGGGCGGAATCGTTCCGGATTCCGAGCAGATATCGCCCCAGATCGTCGCGGGTGCGCGCGCGGACGGGCGCGCGGCGGTCGGCGTGGCATCAGCCGGTGGGCTTGGCAGGTATCACGATCGCCGCAAGATCGACCGATCGCGGCGCACGCGCCGGCTCGACCGGCGCGTTCTCCGGGTCGTCCATACCGGGGAATACGGGTGGGTCGGGCAAGAAGGCCGTCTGGTAGTCGACCGACGGCGGACGGGTCTCGATCTCGTCCAGCCACGACAGCACGTCGAGGGCGTTGACGGTCCAGTCACCCGATCCCGTACCGCCACACGGCGCCAACGCCTCGATGTCCGCCGGCGCCGACGTCGTGAACACGTTGTCCGCCCAGCAGTTGCGCAGCGTGTCGGTCGCGACACCGACACCGGCCACACCGAGATCGGCGACCCGACTGTCGGACACGTCGTTGCCGACGACGGAGTTGTCCCACGACTCCCACAGCAAGACCTCGGGCACGTCGTCCGGGAGCGGCTGCTCGCGCTGGGTCGCACAGTCGATGTCCCACTCGTCCTCGGTCGGCATCTCGTCGTTCGGCCCCTCCTCCAAGAAGGGCACGAGACCGATCCCGGTCTTGTCGTGGTCGTACACCAGGTTGCGTTCGATCACGTTCGCTACGCCGCCGGGCACGAGGATGCCGTTGCCCATCGCCAGGATCGCCACGTCGATCGCCGGGGTGTCCGGTTGGTTGTTGGAGTGGACGCTGTTGCCGACGATCGTCGTCTGACGCTCCGGGTAGCACAGCTCGTAGCTGCCCGAGTTCGGCACGATGCCGGCGCGGTTGTTGCGGAACGTCGAGTTGACGATCAGCAGGTTGCCACCCGAGTTGGTTCCCGAGTAGCCGAGCCCGTTGTGCTCCGACAGCACGTTGTCGATCAGCGAATCACACGGGAAGCACTGCCCGATGTAGACGCCGGCGTCGGGGCTGCCCGCGCCGTAGGAGTGCTCGATCGTGCCGTTGACCGAGTCGAACGCGTAGATGCCGTAGTCGCCGTTGCGGATCGCGTTGACGTACGACGTGCGATAGCCGTCGACTTCCAGGAAGAAGATGCCGTTGCGCGTGTAGTTCTGCGTCGTCAGGTTCTCGATGACGACGCCGCGGGCGCCGAGCACGCGAATCCCGTTGTCGAGCTCGAATTCACCGTCGAGGATCACCTCGTTGCGATCGAGGCCGCGGATGGTGACATCGTCGGTCGTGACGTTGACGGCCTCGTTGTACGTCCCCGGAGCGATGAGTACGAGGTCACCGGGGCTGGCGGCGTCGACTGCCTCGGTGATCGTGACGAAGTCGTCGGGAACGCGCAACACGCCATCGCTTCCCGCCTCCGTCGTTTCCGCGGGGGCGTCGGTCGTGGCGGTGGACGCCTCCGTTGTCGGTACCGCTTCGTCCGTGGTGTCATCCGGCGCCTCGGTCGTGGCGGGGTCGGTCGCAGGTGACGACGAGTCGCCGTCCGATCCGCCGCAGGCGACGAGCGTCAATGCGGCCGCGGCGACGGCGGCGAGCGTGCGCATCCGGTGTGTCATTGGTTCTCCCTGTCAGTTGACGACGACGACGCCGATCATGCCGAAGTCGGCGGTGCCGTGGATGGTGCAGTAGTAGCGGTAGGTGCCGGTCGTGGTGAACACGTGCGAGTACGAGTCGCCCGGCGTGAAGTCGGCGAGCGCCACGCCCCAGTCCTGCGTGTCGTCGACCGGGACGACGTCGTGGTCGTTGCGGCCGCGGTTCTCCCAGCGGACCTCGGTACCGGCCGTGACCTCGATCTCCTCGGCGATGAACGAGTTGTCGAGCGCCCGCACGTCGACGACCTCACCGGTGGGCTCCACGGACACCACGGGCGACCCGGAGTCGCCGGTGTCAGGCTCATCCGCGTCGGACACGCTCGGCGCGGGTGCGTTGTACACGTCGGAGCCGTCGGGTCCGCACGACGAGCCGACCACGATCGCCAGAGTGCCGGCCCCGACCATCCACGCTCGCCACCGACGCCGCATCGGCGCAGAGCCTGCCAAACGGCACAGCGTTCCAAGAAATCTCGCCGGTGAACCGTCGCGCCGGTCTACCGCGCCGATCCAGGTTCAATCCTTCCGAGCCGGAGCTGAATGGTTCGCTCGCCAGGCGCGCAGCGACGACGCTGACTCCGGTCAGCGAGGAGCCTGCGGAACGCCGCGAGCGGGCGATTCAGCCCGGGTCGGCGTTGGCGAGCAGGCCGGCGTACTCGTCGCGGAGCGTCTTCTTCGAGAACTTGCCGACGCTCGTCTTGGGAACCTCGTCGATCCACACCACCGCCTTCGGCAGCTGCCACTTGGCAACCTTGTCGGCAAGGAACTCGACGACATCGTCCTCGGTGAGCTCCGCGCCCGGCACCTTGACGACGCACGCGACAGGCGCCTCGCCCCACTTCGGATGGCCGACGCCGATCACGGCCGCCTCGGCGATCGAGGGATGCGCCATGAGCTCGTTCTCGAGCTCGACCGAGCTGATCCACTCCCCTCCCGACTTGATCAGATCCTTCGTGCGGTCGACGAGTCGCACCCGCCCTCGCGCATCGACCGTCGCGACGTCGCCCGTCTTCAGCCAGCCGTCGTCGGTGAAGCTCTCGCCCGAGCGGGGGTCGTCGTAGTAGTCGGCGGCGATCCAGTTACCGCGGCACTGCAGCTCTCCACTCGACTCGCCGTCCCACGGCACCGGATCGGTCGTTCCCGGCTCGACGACGCGGCACTCGGCACCGAACACGATGCGCCCGACCTGCGTGCGCAGCTCGGCCTGCTCGTCATCGGGCAGTGCCTGCTGGTCGGCGTCGAGCTGGCAGACAGCCGCGATCGGGCTCGTCTCGGTCATCCCCCACGCCTGCAGGATCGGCAGCCCCGTCTGCGCCCGGTAGGCCTCCGACAGCGCCTTGGGCACCGCCGAACCGCCACACGGGATGGCCCGCAGCGACGATGTGTCGCGCCCCTTGAGCTCGGGCAGCACCGCCATCCAGATCGTCGGCACGCCCGCCGCGACGGTGACCTTCTCGTCGACGATCAGGTTGGCGACCGCGGGACCGGACAGGTCGGGGCCGGGCATCACGAGCGACGCGCCGGACGCCACCGCGGCGTGGGCGAGCCCCCAGGCGTTGGCGTGGAACATCGGCACGACGGGCAAGATCACGTCGCTCTCGCGGGCGCCGAGGCTGTCGGCGGTCATCGCCCCCATCGTGTGCAGGAACGTCGAGCGGTGCGTGTACACGACGCCCTTGGGATTGCCGGTGGTGCCGCTCGTGTAGCACATGCTCGCCGCCCGGTTCTCGTCGTCGATGTTGAACTCGACCGGATCGGCGGCGGCGAGCAGCTCCTCGTAGTCGAGCAGCTCGTGGCCGTGCAGGTCGGCGGGGATGTCGCCCTTGCCGTCGTCCATCAACACGAGGTGCTTGACCCGCTCGAACGTCGGCAGCAGCGGCGCGAGCAGTCCGAGCAGCGAGCGATCAACGAAGATGACCTCGTCGTCGGCGTGGTTGACGATGTAGGTGAGCTGCTCGGGGAAGAGCCGGATGTTGAGCGTGTGCAACACGCGGCCGGTGCACGGAGCGGCGAAGTACAGCTCGAGGTGGCGGGCCGTGTTCCACCCGAACGTGGCCACGCGTCCGTCGGCGGAGATGCCGAGCGTGTCGAGCACTCCCCCCAGCTTGCGCGTGCGCTCGGCCCACGCGCCGTAGTTCGTTCGCTCGAGCCCGCCGCCGGTGGCGGTGACGATCTCCTTGTGCGCGAAGTACTGCTCCGCCCGGTCGAAGATGTGCGGAATCGCCAACGGAACGTCTTGCATCAATCCCCTCATGAGCGCTGACGGTAGCGCGCCGCCGCCCGCGCACGGGTCTCCGCCGGTACCGTTGCCGATCGTGTCCGACCGGCCCTCGCCAGACGACCCGGCGATCGACCGAGCGACGACGGACCCGAACGATGCCGTGGGCGTCGACGACATCGCTCCGCACGTTCGCCCGCGGTGGGCACCGCTGACCCTCGCCGCGTTCGTCGTGCTGGTGATCGCCAGCAACGTGGCCGGCGCGGTGTGGGCGCGCTGGATCAACACGAACCCCGAAGGCTTGCTGCTGTTGTCCTCACGCAACCGCTATCTCGCGCTGACTCTGGCGGCCGGCGTGTCGGTGCCGTTCTACGTGGTCATCGGATTCGCCCGCATCGCTGCCGCGTTCGTGGTGTGTCACCTGATCGGGCGCGCCTACCGGACCGATGCCATCGGCTGGTTCGAGAAATACCTCGGGATGACGCCGGAGACGATCGACACGTTCAACCGGGGGTTCAACCGGGCCGAGTGGATCGTGATCCCTTGGTTCGCCGGCTCGAACATCGTCGCCGTGCTGTCGGGGCTGCACCGCACGCCACCGCTCCGTCTGGCCGTGTTGTTGACGGTCGGCATCGCCGGTCGCTTGGCGCTGATGTGGTGGCTGGCGCGCACGTTCGAGTCGCAGTTGGTCGAGTTCCTCGAGTGGCTGCAGCGCTATCAGTGGTGGGCCGTCGGCATCTCCGTCGCCGTCGTCGTGCTGATCAACATGCGCAACCTCCGCGGCCGCGCCTGAACCGCACCGGTATCTCGCTTGTAACAATGGTGCCTGGCACCGTCGTTACATCGCGGCATCGGTGCCGGGCACAGCCGGAATCATGATGCTTGGGAACGGTCGAGCATGAGCTCGCTCGACCTTGACGGCGAGAAATCCGGTCACGCGCAGTGTGAGCGCCGGCGAGATGCGATGCAGGAACCACAACGACCGTGCGCTGACGGGCACGACGACGATCGGCTTGTTCTTCACGATTCGCGCCAGCGCGGCCTCGACAAACGCGTCGGCATCCATTGGAGGCTGGCGCAGTGTCGTGAGGTACGTCCGAGCCGCGATCGGCGGGGTCGACGAGCGACATCCCGGCGCCGTCTGACCCAGCACCACCTCCACTGATTGCATCCGGGGTCAGACACCAGATGCAATCACGCACCAACGCCAGACCAGCCCACAGCCCGCCTGCCGTTGCATCTGGTGTCTGACCCCGGATGCAATCGGCCGCGCCCTCAACGGGCGTTCATCGCAACACGGAACGCACCGGACGACCGGCCGCGACGACGCAGGATCGGCATCACACTCTCGCCGAACGAGTACGCCGCTTCGCGACCGACCAAAGCGGCGAGCAGCATCGCCTCCCAGATTGCATCCGGGGTCAGACACCAGATGCAATCACGCACCAACGCCAGACCAGCCAACACCACGCCTGCCGTTGCATCTGGTGTCTGACCCCGGATGCAATCAGCCGTGCCCTCAACGGGCGTTCATCGCAACACGGAACGCACCGGACGCGGAAACCGGCCGCGACACATCCGAGCCAGCGAGCAAACCGCGACGGCGCAGGATCGGCATCACGCCCTCACCGAACGAGTACGCCTCTTCGAGGTGCGGACGGCCGGAGAGGATGAACTCGTCGAAGCCGAGCTCGTGGTACTCCTCGATCCGGTC
>CAZQCP010000012.1:4379-7560 GCA_964592115.1 uncultured Ilumatobacteraceae bacterium | reverse complement strand
GGCCGGAGAGGATGAACTCGTCGAAGCCGAGCTCGTGGTACTCCTCGATCCGGTCGGCGACGTCATCGTGGCTGCCGACGAGTGCGGTGCCGGCACCACCACGGACGAGTCCGATGCCGGCCCACAGGTTCGGGGCGATCACGAGGTCGTCGCGAGAACCACCATGCAACGAGACCATCCGTTGCTGGCCGACAGATCCACTCTTGGCCAACGCCGCCTGCGTGGCTGACACAGCCGCAGGGTCGAGAGCGTCGAGGAAGCGTTCGGTCTCCCGCCAGGCATCCTCGGCCCGGTCGCGGGTGATCACGTGGAGGCGGATGCCGAAGCGCAGCGTGCGTCCGTGCTCGGCGGCGAGTGCCCGCATCCGCTCCAGACGCGGCTTGACCATCGCCGGCGGTTCGCCCCACGCGAGGTACACGTCGACGTGCTTGGCGGCGACGATCTCGGCGGCTTCGGAGGCGCCTCCGAAGTACAGCGGGGTCGGAATCGGCGTCCCGCTCACCGTCGAGCCTTCCACGTGGAAGTAGCGGCCCTCGAAGTCGTAGGGCGTGCCACTCAGCGCGCCACGCAGGACCGACAAGAACTCGTCCGTCCGGTCGTAGCGCTCGTCATGGTCCAGCCAGTCGCCGAAGCGCCGCTGCTCGCTGTCGTCGCCGCCCGTCACGATGTTGAGCAGAAGCCGCCCGTCGGAGATGCGCTGGTACGTGGCTGCCTTCTGGGCGGCGAGCGTCGGCGACAGCGAGTTCGGCCGGAACGCGACGAGGAACTTGAGACGCTTCGTCTCACGCAGCAGCGCTGCTGTGACGAGCCAGGAGTCCTCGCACCAGGTGCCCGTCGGCGTGAGGACTCCGGTGAAGCCGAGGTCGTCGGCGGCGTGGGCGATCTGGGCGAGGTAGTCGATCGTCGCGTCGCGACGATGACCGTCCTCACCGAACGGGATGACCGTCCGGCTGTCACCGGCGGTCGGGAGGAACCAGTGCAACACGACGCTCATGTCGTCTCCTCGAATCTCGGGTCTACGGGTGGGGGTGATGGGGTGGATCGCTCGGCGGCACGGTCGACGCGACGTCGACGGCGGCGGACGGCGCGTCCTGGCTGTCGCGATGGTCGTGGTGGCCGTCGTGAGCGGCGCCCAGCGGTGGCGAGTACACGTGGACGCTCGTCGCGGTGTGTCGGCCACGATTGCTGATCCGATGGATCGTGCTCGCCGCGAACGCGCGGGCGTCACCGGCGCTCACCCGGGTGACCCCGACCGTGCCCGCGGTGCCGCAGCACTCCTCCGTGAGCGTTCCCGACACGACTGCGAACGCGCCGGCGGAACCGCGATGGTCGTGGATGTCATCGGTGTGACCCGGTGGCCAATGGATGATCCATGCGTCGTAGGCCTCGGTCGACAGGACCAGTTCGTTGCGCGGCTCCGCCGTCTGCCGGGGGTCGAGCTCCCACGGCACGGTCACTGCGGCGAGCCCCGCAGCGATCGCCTCGAGCAGCGACACGTCGTCGGATGCAGCGGACGGATGCGCGGCCTGCGAGGCGCACCGCCGCCAGTGGTCGGCGGCGTGGAGTGCGGAATCGGTGCGGGGGGACATGTTCGAGGCTCCTTGGTCGGGTCGTGGGTGACGAACGGGCGTGACGGACGGATGGATCAACCCGGACAGGAGCGCAGCGAGATCACTCCGAGATCATCCTATTTCCGACCTATTTTGTCAAGAATAGTCCAGGAATCGCTACTCTCCTCCAACATGTCCGCCATGTCCGCACGAATCGCCGTCATCCACTACTCCGCGACCGGCAACGTCCACGCCCTCGCAGCATCGCTCGCGGAGGGGGCCACCGAGGCGGGAGCCGAGGTCCGCCTGCGACGGGTCGCCGAACTTGCACCGGAGTCGGCGATCGTCGGGAACTCACGATGGGCCACCCATCGCGATGCTGTCGCCGACCTTCCCGAAGCCACGCTCGACGACCTCGAGTGGGCGGACGGGTTCGCGTTCGGGACGCCGACACGCTTCGGGCTTCCGAGCGCGCAGCTCAAGCAGTTCCTCGACCAGACCGGGCCGCTGTGGGCGCGCGGGGCGCTCGCCGACAAGGTCGGCACGGCGTTCACCGCGGCGTCGACCGGACACGGTGGGTTGGAGGCGACGATCCTCGCGATCAACACCGTGCTGTACCACTGGGGTTCGTTGGTGCTGCCGGTCGGTTATACGGATCCGAGCGACACGCTCGGCAACCCTTACGGCGCGAGCTGGGTGTCACGCAAAGGTGCGGGGCCCGATGATGTCGCCCTCGCGACCGCGCGTCACCAGGGCCGTCGCTTGGCTCGGTTCGCGCACGCGGTCCGAGCGGTGCGCTGACCGCCCGCACGCCAGGACGAGCCAGCGGTGTCTGCCTGCGGATACCGTCGGTCGGGTGAGGATCTCGCATCGGGTGGACTACGGCGTGCGGCTCATGGCCGCCATCGCCCAGGCGGGGATCACCGATCCCGGGCGACCGGTGCCGCGTCACGAGTTGGCCGAACGCGAGGACCTGCCCGCCGGATTTCTGGTGGACATCCTCGGTCAACTGCGCAACGCCGGCCTGGTTCGCAGCCATCGGGGTGGCGAGGGCGGCTGGACGCTCGGCCGCGCGGCGAGCGGCATCACCGTCGCCGATGTGATCCGTGCCCTGGAGGGTCCGCTGGCGTCCGTGCGCGGTGTACGTCCGCACGAATTGGCCGCCGACGGTGGTCGGGAGCCGTTCATCTCCATGTGGATCGCGGTGCGCGCCGCGCTGCGTTCGGTGCTCGAGGAGGTCACGGTCGCCGACCTCGCAGCCGGCTCGCTACCCGCCGGCGTCCGCCGGATCGCCGAAGAACCCGACGCCTGGGATCCGCACCGTCAGGCGTGACGCTGCGGCGTCTGTTACAACTGGACACATGGCTGAAGTCACCCTGCGCGGCAATCCCATCCACACCTCTGGCGAACTCCCTGCCGTCGGCTCGGCAGCGCCGGGCTTCTCGGTCGTCGGCGGTGATCTCGGCGAGCTCGAACTCGGCCAGTTCAGCGGCAAGAGCGTGGTGCTCAACATCTTCCCGAGCATCGACACGCCGACGTGCGCGACGAGCGTGCGTCAGTTCAACGAGCGCGCCGCGGGACTCGACGAGACGGTGGTGCTGTGCGTGTCGGCCGACCTGCCGTTCGCCCAG
>CAZQCP010000012.1:0-4369 GCA_964592115.1 uncultured Ilumatobacteraceae bacterium | reverse complement strand
CGCCCAGAACCGCTTCTGCGGCGCGGAGGGCATCGAGAACGTGAAGACGGGCTCGTCGTTCCGCTCGAGCTTCGGCGCCGACTACGGCGTGACGCTCACCGACGGCCCCCTCGCCGGCGTGCTCGCCCGTGCTGTGGTGGTGGTCGGTCCCGACGGCAACGTCAAGTACACCGAGCTCGTCCCCGAGATCGGCCAAGAACCCGACTACGACGCCGCCCTCGCCGCCCTCTGATTGCATCCGGGGTCAGACACCAGATGCAATCGGGCCGCCGCGTCGGCGAGCGATCGGGCCCGGTCACCCGACGTCCGCAGTGACTCGTCGGCTCGCCACCGTCGGCGTGCCCGCGACGCCGCGGACCGAAGTGCGTTGAGCGTATCGAAGCCGAGTTCCGCCATCAGTGTGTCCTCCGTGGCGCCCCGCTCGGTCGCCCACACGAGCACCATCGACCGTGCCAGCGACCCAGTGCGCTGATGATCATCCACGACGTCCTCCGCGAGTACGAGTTTGCTGGCTGCAAGCATCCGTCGGATCGCGGCCCGATCCGGTCGTAGTGATGGGCCGGGTCCATCTGACTCGACGAACGCGTCGAAGCCGTCGGCGTCGCCGTTCCAGAAGTCGAGCACGAGCGAAGTCTCGAGCCAGCTCGGCGTGCGCCGCAGACCGAGATACGTGCGGTGGCTCGACCATCGGTAGTCGCGGGAAGAACCGACACCGGGGAGATCGAGTGCGTTGCGGTGGATGTAGCGCACGGCTGCCAACAGGTACGCGTCGTCGGTGATGAGCTGGGAATGGAATCGTCCGCGGAACAGCGGACCATCTCGCCCGACGCGATCGTTCACGTGGCGGGTGAACACCCCGCTGAGCAATTGCATCGCCTTCGAGAGGCCACCGTCCGGACAGTGCATCAACAGGTGGTAGTGGTTGTCCATCAGGCAGTACGCAATGGTCCGTACGCCGAGCTCGAGGTGGATGTCGGCGAGCCGTTGGCCGAAGTCGGTGCGGTCGTTGTCGCTGAAGAAGATGCGGCCGCGGTCGACCCCGCGGTTCATCACGTGGTGGAGGCCGCCTTCGATGTCGGGGCGTGGTCGTCGTGGCATGCCGACATCATGACGAGGGGGTGCCACAACGTTCCCCGCACCGATTGCATCCGGGGTCAGACACCAGATGCAATCGCACACATGATGCTGGCCGGCCTGGCGCTGGTACGCGATTGCATCTGGTGTCTGACCCCGGATGCAATCCTCACAGGAACGGGTCGAGGGAGCGGGAGAGGCCGGGGACCTCGGCGATGCCCTTGATGGCGAGGAGGACGCCGGGCATGAAGCTCGACCGGTCGTAGCTGTCCTGGCGGATCGTCAGCGTCTGGCCCTCCGCGCCGAAGATCACCTCCTGGTGGGCGACCATGCCGCGCATCCGCACGGCGTGCACGCGCACGCCCGCAGGGCCAGCTCCCCCGCGGGCACCGTCGTACACCGTGTCGATCGTGGGATCCTCGGCGAAGGCCTCGCCGCGGGCAGCGGCGATCCGCTCGGCGGTCTTCACCGCGGTGCCGGACGGCGCGTCGACCTTGCGATCGTGATGCAGCTCGATGATCTCCGCAGTGTCGAAGAACGGCGCGGCCATCTCGGCGAAGCGCATCATCAGCACCGCCGAGATGGCGAAGTTCGGGGCGATCAGGCAGTTCGGCCCGGTGTCGCCGCCGAACGCCGACTCGAACAGGGCGAAGTCGTCGTCGGTGAACCCGGTGGTGCCGACCACGGCGTGGATCCCGTGCATCGCCATCCAGGGCAGCGCGTCCCGCGCCGCCGGCGCCACGGTGAAATCGACCACGACCGCACATCCGGCGTCGGCGAACGCGTGCAGGTGATCGTGTACCTCGATGCCCTCGACCGACTCACCGGCAGCCGACGGGTCGACGGCGGCGACCAGGTCGAGGTCGGGGTCTGCGGCCACCGCGGCGCACACCGTCCGGCCCATCCGTCCGCTTGCTCCGTTGACGCCGACTCGCATCGCGCCAGTCTGGCGCGCCGACCGTCTGCACCGTGCACGCGAACACGCCCCGGGGCGAAACCCCGGGGCGTGACACGTTCGTTGTCACCACAGGGTCGGGCCCCGTTGTGACATTTCGGTTCGATCGACTCAGCGGTGACGGCGGCGGCCGCCGCGGCCACCACCTGAAGTCTCAGGTGCCGGACGCTCGGACTTCGGACCGAGATCGCCGAGCTCCTCGGCGAGCTGGGCATCGAACGAGTCCTCGAAGCTCACCTCGACGACATCGCTGCCGCCGTTGCTCGCCCCGTCGCTGCTGGCGCCGCCGTTCGAACGCTCACGCCGACCGCGGCCCTCGCCGTTCGACGAACCCGACGACCCGCCGGCCGTAGCGCCGTCACCGGCACCCGCCGACTCACGCACCGCAGGCGCATCGCCGGCCGGGACCAGGCTGACCTTGCCCTTGTCGTCGATCTCCTCGACGCGCACCTCGATCTCCTGGCCGAGCTCGAGCACATCTTCGACAGCGTTGATCCGCTTGCCGCCTCCGAGCTTGGAGATGTGAACGAGGCCATCACGGCCCGGGAGGATGTTGACGAACGCGCCGAACTTGGTGATGTTCACGACACGGCCGTTGTAGACCTTGCCCAGCTCGGCCTTCGGCGGATCGACGATCGCCAGGATCGCTGCCTTCGCCTCTTCCATCCGCCACGCTTCCACAGCGCCGATCGTGACGATGCCGCGGGCACCGTCGTCGTCGACTCCGATGTCGGCGCCGGTCTCCTGCTGGATCGTGTTGATGACCTTGCCCTTCGGCCCGATGACCTCACCGACCTTGTCGAGCGGGATGTGGATCGTGGTGATCTTCGGCGCCGTCTCGGCGACCTCGTCACGCGACTGCCCGATGCAGGCGTTCATGACCTCGAGGATCTCGAGGCGCGCCGTGCGGGCCTGGGCCAGCGCGGCTGCGAGCACGTCGGCGGGGATGCCATCGATCTTCGTGTCGAGCTGCAGGGCGGTGATCGCGTCCTCGGTGCCGGCGACCTTGAAGTCCATGTCACCGAACGCGTCCTCGGGGCCGAGGATGTCGGTCAGCGTGACGTACTTGCCGTCTTCGTAGATGAGGCCCATCGCGATGCCCGACACGTGACCCTTGGTGGGCACACCGGCGTCCATCAGAGCCAGGCTCGATGCACACACCGAACCCATCGAGGTGGAGCCGTTCGACGACATCACCTCGGACACGAGGCGCAGCGCGTAGGCGAAATCCTCCTGGTTCGGGATGACCGGCAGGACCGCACGAGCGGCGAGCGCGCCGTGGCCGATCTCGCGGCGCTTCGGCGAACCGACGCGGCCGGTCTCGCCGTTGGCCCACGGCGGCATGTTGTAGTGGTGCAGGTAGCGCTTGGTGTCGTTCGGCGACAGCGAGTCGATCATCTGGTTCATGCGCGGCATCGCCATGGTCAACACGGTCATGACCTGGGTCTCACCGCGCTGGAACAGACCCGAACCGTGTGCCGTCGGCAACACGCCGACCTCGGCGGAGATCGGACGGAGGTCGCCGACCCCACGGCCGTCCATGCGCACACCCTCGTCGAGGACGCGGCGACGCATCAGCTTCTTGTTCAGCGAGCGAACGGCCTCCTTGACCATCTTCTCGTCACCGGCATGCGCACCAGGGGCATCCTTCGTGCCGCAGAGCGCAGCGATGATCTCGGCCGTCGCCGCATCGGTTGCGGCATTGCGCTCGCTCTTGTTGGCGATCGAGATGACCGGCTTCAACAACTCGGTGCCGGCCTGCTCGACAGCGGCGAAGATCTCCGGCGTGTAGTCGACCACGGGGGTCCACGTCATCGGCTCGATCGGGCCGTTGGTGGCGATGACCGAGGCGACGAGCTGGCGCTGCAGGGCGATCGACTCCTTGATCCACACCTTGCAGGCCTCGAGGCCGTCGGCGAGCACCTCTTCGGTGACCTTCTTGGCACCGTCGTCGTAGTAGTAGAACGCGTTCTCCGAACCGCCGGCTTCGACCATCATCACGGCGACGTCGCCGTTGTCGAGCTCACGACCGGCGACGACGAGGTCGAACGTGCCAGCCTCGGTCTCCTCGTAGGTCGGGTGGCCGATCCACTCGCCGTCTTGGCTGTACGACATGCGTACAGCGCCGATCGGACCCTCGAACGGGATGCCCGAGATCATCAGCGCGGCGGACGCCGCGTTGATCGACAACACGTCGTGGGGGTGGACCTGGTCGGCGCCGATCACGGTGGTGACGACCTGGGTCTCGTTGCGGAAGCCGTCGGGGAACGACGGGCGCAGCGGCCGGTCGGTGAGGCGACAGGTGAGGATGGCATCCTCGGTCGGGCGGCCTTCACGACG
>CAZQCP010000011.1:20173-43255 GCA_964592115.1 uncultured Ilumatobacteraceae bacterium | reverse complement strand
CCCGGCGACCGTGATCACGAGCGGTGACACCACCTCACACGGCGTCGTGGTTCACCCTCGACGGGAGGTCCCCGCGTGCCCGGCGCCCTCGACACCGGCGCCGGTCGCCGCGAGGCGAACGTCATTCGGGCGCGGGACCGCGGTATGTGGCTCGCAGCTCGTGCTTGAGGATCTTGCCGCTGGCGTTGCGCGGCAGCACGTCTACGAGCTCGACGAGCTTGGGCACCTTGTACCCGGCGAGCCGCTCACGACTCCACGCCACGAGCTCGTCGACCTCGATGTCGCCGGCTGGAACGATCACCGCGCACGGTGTTTCGCCCCAGCGCGGCGACGGCACCCCGATCACGGCGACGTCGGCAACGCTGGGATGTCCGAGCAACACGGACTCGACCTCGGCGGGATAGACGTTCTCCCCGCCGCTGATCAACATGTCCTTGGCCCGGTCGCGGATCGTCAGGAACCCGAGGCCGTCGAGCACGCCGATGTCGCCCGTGCGGAACCAACCATCGGCGAGCGCCTCCGCGGTGGCGTCGGGCATCTGCCAGTAGCCCGTCGTGACCGCTGGCCCGCGCACCACGATCTCGCCGGACTCACCCGGACCCACGTCGGCACCGGCGACGTCGACCAGTCGCATCTCGAGCGTGAGCAGCGCGCTGCCGGCACTCCCGAGGTGCTCGATGGCGTCACCGGCGTCGAGCACCGACACCGCTCCCCCGGTCTCGGTCAGGCCGTACGCCTGGATGATGTCGATCCCCATGCCGTGATACGTCTCGAGCAGCGGCAGCGGAACCGGCGCGGCCCCGCTCGACAACACCCGCAGCGAGCTCGTGTCGAGGTCGGGATCGAACGTCTGCGCCAGCGCCTGCAACATCGCGGGCACACCCATCATCGCGTCGATGCGGTGCCGGGCGATCGACTGCCACACCGCGCTGGGATCGAAGGCACGACCGAGCACCATCGTGCATCGGCGCCGCAGGCAGATGTTGACCATCGCCAGCGACGCCACGTGGAACAACGGCATCACGTTGAAATAGCGATCACCAGGGCGATAGTCCATCGCCTCGATGGCGCCGATCGCCGCAGCGAGCGTGGTGGCGTGCGTGTGCATCGCCCCCTTCGGTCGCCCCGTCGTGCCCGACGTGTACATCAGGTAGAGGAGGTCATCCTCGTCGAGCGTCGGCCACTCGACGTCGGCGCCCGCTCCGGCGCGATCGACGTCGAGCAGGTTGCCGCCAGCGGCCGATGGATCGTCGCCGATCCACCACATCCGGTCCCGGTGGACGCCCGCGGACGCGGCGACACCGTTGGCGACCTCGGCAAGCTCGTGGTTGGCGACGAGCGCAGCGATCCCGGCATCGGTGGCAATGCCGACCAACTCGGTCTCCGTGAGGCGCCAGTTGAACGGCACGAGCACCGCCCCCAGCCGCGCGACCGCGAGATACGTCACCACCATCGAGGGATGGTTCGCGCTGAGCAGCCCGACCCTGTCACCGACACCGACGCCACCAGCCTGCAGCGAGGCAGCCGCGGCGCAGCTCGCCCGCTCCAGTTCGGCGATCGTCCACGTCTCGCCCGTCGCGTCGTCGATCATGGCGAGGGCACCGCCGTGACGGGCGGCTTGACGTTCGAGCATCGACGCGATGGTGAGCACGGTTCTCCTTCAGAGGTTCCTGGTCGGTGGGTCGGATTCAGTCGGGGTCGAGATGTCCGACGAGCTGTGGCACGCGACGCCGCAACAGGGCCCGCCAGGCGGGATCGTCGACGAGCACCGGGTCGACGGTGTCGAGGTGCGAGCTGCCCATGAAGAGCATCAACACGACCATCGCCGCGCGATCGGCGGCGAGCGGGTCCGGCACGGCATCGGCATCGACGAGCGACTGGGCGACGCTGGAGCGCACCTCGCGATGGAAGACGCGCAAGGCGTCGCGCAGCTCCTCGCTGCGCCACGCTCCGAAGTCGAGCTCGACGGCGAGACGTCGCGCCACGCGGTTGCGTTGGCGGGCGAACGCGCCGAGCGACGACGAGATGTCGGCGACGACACCACCGTCGCCGCGCACGTTGTCGCCGCTGAACGGCAACGCCCGCCGGTACCAGTCGAAGCTGCGCCGACCGACCTCCACGAGCAGCTCCTCCTTCGAGGCGACGTGGCGATACATGCCCGGCACCGTGATGTCGGCGCGGGCGGCGATCATCTCCGTCGACGTGGCGTCGTAGCCGTGCAACGCGAACAGCTCGGCGGCGGCGTCGAGGATCCGGCGGCGCGTGCGCACGGTACGCGCCCGGCGCCCGTCGGCTGGCTCGGTCTCCACGTCGGCGGCGGCTGGCCCGGTCGGCGTGCTGCGCCGTGGCGCAGCGACCTGCGGCGGGTCGGTGGCGAGCACCACCGCGAACCGCTCGCGCACGAACGAGATCAACCCGGCGTCGCCGATCAGGTCGGCGTCGAGCGTGTCCAGGTGGATGCCGCCCATCAGCAACACGAGGAACAGGTGGGCGAGCATCTCCAGCTCGTCGACGCCGAACGCCGGCCGGCTCTGCCCGATCGTCTCGGCGAGCGCAGCCCGCAGCTCACGGTTGTACCCGGCGAGCGACTCGGCGACCTCGTCGTTGCGCAGCGCCGCCCGGCTCAGCTCGATCGAGAGCCGCCGCCGCTGGATCTGCCCCTCCGCGAGATACTCGGCGAACAGTGCGGCGAGCTGGCCCGCCAGATCGTCGGTGGTTCCCAACCCGCGGCGGGCCTGCGACGTGCGCGTCGCCCGGTCGGTCACGGCGAGCAGCACGGCGTGCTTGGCCGCGAAGTGCTTGTAGATGCTCGGTGCCGAGATGCCCGCGGCGGCAGCGATCGAGTCGACGCTCGTGCCGTCGTAGCCCTGCTCGGCGAACAGGCGCGACGCCTCGACCATGATGCGCTCGCGCGTCTCTCCCGCCCGACGCCGGGGCGCGCCGCTCCCCGATCGTGTCCCCACCGCGTCCGTCACCCGTCCAACCGTACTGACGGCAACGTCGACGCCCCGGTGACCGCTGCGTCCGCTGATACCGCGGGGTCCGCGGCGACAACCCCACGTGCGACTGGATCGAGGTGTTCAGCACAGCGCGCCGCCAGCACCTCGACGAGCGCCCGGTGGGCGGCGACGCCACCCTGACCGCGGGTGTGGATCGAGACGTAGTCGGCGCCCACGTCACGCCACCCATCGAGTGCCCGCGCCAACCGCTCCTCGTCGAGCGAGCCGTGCACGTCGATGCGTCCCTGCACGCCGATCGCCGCCGGGTCACGCCCGGCCCGGTCGGCTGCGCCCCGCACCGCGGCGAGTGGTTCGCGGACCCGCTCGACGTGTGGGTCGTGGACGATCCATCCGTCGGCCAGGCGGCCGATCCGGTCGAGCACCACGGGCACCGCTCCCCCGCCCATCCAGATCGGGATCGGCCGCTGCCGAGGCCGGGGAACGATCCCCGCCCGCGTGATCGTGTGATGGTCGCCGCGGTGCTCGACGAGTTCGTCGGTCCACAGCGCCCGCAGCACGCCGATCTGCTCCTCGATGCGCACCGCACGGGTGGCGAAGTCCATGCCGAGGGCCTCGTACTCGACCGGGTTCCAGCCGATGCCGACGCCGAGGCGCAGCCGTCCCTCGCTGAGCAGGTCCACCTCGGCTGACTGCTTGGCGACGAGTGCGGTCTGGCGTTGCGGCAACACGAGCACGCCGATCGCAAGGTCGAGTCGCACCTGGCCGGCGAGGAAGCCGTAGAGCACGAACGGCTCGTGAAACTCGTGCTCGTGGGTGTACGGGCCGTACTCCGCGGAGTCAGCGCCACCGAGCACGTGGTCGAACACGTCGAGATAGGCGAAGCCGGCAGCTTCCACGTCACGTGCCCACGCCGCGATCTGCGTGGGGTCGTGGCCGATCTCGTTCTGCGGGATCACGACGCCGATCTGCACGTCAGCCCCCCTCGCCCTGTGTTGCGGTGCCCGTGAGATACGACGCTTCGAGCGCGTCGAGGTCGGCTGTCAACCGCTCGACCGTGCCGCTCAGCACGATCTCACCGCGGCGCATCACATAGCCACGATCCGACACCGCGAGCGCCTGGTGAACGTGTTGTTCGACGAGCAGCACCGCACAACCGGTGGACGTGGCCAGCTCGCGGATCATCGCGAGCAGCCGCTTGACGATGAGGGGTGCGAGCCCGAGGCTCATCTCGTCGAGCAGCAGCACCTTCGGTTCGCCGACAAGGGCGCGGACGACGGCCAGCATCTGCTGCTCGCCTCCCGACAACAGGCCCGCCCGACGCGAGAGCAGCGGTCGCAGCTCGGGCACCCGATCGAGCGCCTCGTCGACCGGGCGGCGCCGGCTGTGTTGACCGACGTGCAAGTTCTCGAGCACGGTCAGATCGGTGAACAGCGCCCGCTCCTCGGGCACGTGGGCGAGCCCGCGCCGCACGCGCAGCTCGGGTCCCAACGTCGTGACTGCAACGTCGTCGAGGTCGATGTCCCCGGCGTACCGGTCGACCAGCCCGGACAAGCCGAGCAACGTCGTGGTCTTGCCGGCGCCGTTCGCGCCGAGCAGGGCCACGACCTCGCCGCGATGCAACTCGAGGTCGAGGTTCCGCACCACGGCCTGGCCGTGATAGCCGAAGCTGGCATCGCGGACGTCGAGGATGGCATTCATCGGTCGTCCTCCCGATCGTCGGCCCCGAGATAGGCGGCGCGCACCGCCTCGTCGCTGCGCACCTCGTCCGGTGTGCCCGTGGCGATCACACGACCGGTGTCGAGCACCACGATGCGTTCACAGACACTGAACACCAGCCCCATGTCGTGGTCGACGAGCAGGATCGTGATCCCGTCGTCGCTCAACCGTCTCAACTGGGCGCCGAGCTCCAAGCTCTCCCGCTCGTCGAGACCAGCCGCCGGTTCGTCGAGGCACAACAGTCGCGGCGACGTGACGAGCGCCCGGGCGATGCCGGCCAGCTTGCGCTGTCCGTTCGACAACTCCTCCGGGTAGGCGTCGGCGGCATCGGCGAGACCGACCTGGGCGAGCACCCGCGCCGTGCGCTCGCGATCGGGACGCGGCCGGATCCCGACGACCTCGCGGAGCAGGTCGAACCGGCGCGGCCGGTGGGCGGCGACATCGAGGTTCTCGACGATCGTCAGGTCGTCGAACAGCTCGACCGACTGCCACGTGCGGGTCAGGCCGCCTCGGGTCCGGGCAACCGGTGTGAGTCCCGTCAGCTCCACGCCGTCGAGCTCGACACGCCCCGTCGAGGGCACGAAGCCGGTGATGGCGTCGATGAACGTCGTCTTGCCGGCGCCGTTCGGACCGATGATGCCGACCCGCTCGCCGTCGTGGATCTCGACGGAGACCCGGTCGTTGGCGGTGACCCCGCCGAAGCGCACCGACACATCTTCGGCGTACAACAGCGCCGTCATACCGGCACCTCCACCGTGATGCCGACCCCGGCGGACGGTGGCGGCGAAGGCTCCTGGGGCCGGTGGCGCAGGTGGCCGATGGCGTGGGCCATGTGCCGCGTGGCCGCGGCGATGCCCTCCGGGTTGGCGATCGCCGTGATCACGAGCAGCACACCGGCGCCGAGTCCTTCCCAGGCGCCCATGTGGAAGATGCGATCGACGACGAGGCTCGCCACCCCACCGGCGGTCAGCAGGCCGGCGGTGAGGCCACCGCCCACCGACGAGATGCCACCGAGGTAGGCCATCGCCAGCGCCGTGAGCGAGGCGAACACGGCGAACGTCGTCGGCTCGACCCGACCCGAGTTCTGGTACGCCAGCAGCCCGCCGCCGATACCGGCGATGAAGGCAGACACGGCGAACGCGATCAGCTTCGTGCGCACGTTGTCGACACCCACCGATGCCGCGGCGCGTTCGTTGGCACGCACGGCGAGCATCCGGCGACCGACCGACCCGCGCCGGATGTTGGCGACGGCGAGCGCCACGGCGATCAGCACGATGGAGACGAAGATGCCGAACGGCACCGCCGGGATCCCCCGATCGGAGAGCTGGTCGAGCGGACCGAACTTGTAGCCGAACAGGCTCGGCGACGGGGCCGGCGCGTTCTGCGCCGAGATGCCGACCAGATCGGAGTTGTTGAACACGAGCTGGTCGGTCAGGTAGGCGAATCCGAGCGTGACGATCGCCAGCGTCACACCGCGCACGCGCAGCGCCGGGATGGCGACGATCAACCCGACGCCGGCGGCGACCGCCGCGGCCAGCAGCGGCGCGACCGGGAACGGCACACCCCACTCACCCGCGGCGCGGGTGAGGAAGAACGCCGAGCATCCGGCGATCGACATCTGAGCCAGCGAGATCTGACCGACGAAACCGGTGAGCACCACGAGCGACAGGGCGATCACCGCACCGATCGCCGACACCGTGAATGCCTGGCGCCAGTCGGGACCGAGGACCAACTGAGCCGGGATCAAGATCGCGACGAGCACGATCGCGAGCCTCCGCACGCGTCGCATCTCGGGCGCCCGCGGCAGCCGCTCCACCTCGCTCGACCCGCGCACGGGCAGCGTGTTGCCGCGCACGAACAAGGCGACGACGATGACGAGGAACGGCACGAGCTCGCGGGCGCCGTTGGAGGGCAACCAGCCGAACTGCGGCTTCGTCTGGAGCAGCAGGATCAGCTGGTCGATCATCCCGAGCGCGATGGCTGCCGCCGTGGCGATGCCGATCGACTCGAGTCTGGCGAGCAGCACCGGGCCGAGCGCGGGGATGACGAGCAGTGTGAGCACGCCCGGCGACAACGTCGTCATCGGCGCGGCGAGGATGCCGATGAACGACGCCAGCACCGACGACAAGATCCAGCACAGCATCGCCAACCGGTTCGGCGAGTATCCGAGCAGCACGGCCGCCTTCTCGTTCGCCGCCGCGGCCCGCGTCGCGAGACCGAACACGGTGAAGCGGAACAGCGCCCACAGCGCGAGCGCGGTGAGGATCACGACGCCGACGAGCCAGAAGCGGTCGGCCTTCACGAGCCCGCCGAAGATCTCGATCGAGTTCGACGGCAAGATCGGCTTGGCCGTGCGGGCCTCGGAGCCGAACCGCAAGGCGATGATCGCCTGGATCACGAGGATGACACCGACGCTGGCGACGGTCTTGGCGAGCGGCGGTGCGGTGCGCAACGGCCGGAACACGAGCGTGTGCAACAACCATCCGACGAGCGCGGCGACAGCGAGCGCGATCACCATGGCGACCGGCGTCGACAGCCCGCCCTCGCTGATCGTGACGAACGTGGGGAAGTCGGGCAGGTCGAGGTCGGCACCGAACCACGACGTGACGCCCTCGAGGATCGAGAGCGGGTTCGGCAGCGGCGGCACGAGCAGGCGTCCCGACGTGCTCAGCTCGTAGTACGTGTACGCGCCGTACATGGCGATCGCACCCTGGGCGAGGTTGACGACGCCCGAGCCCCGGTAGGCGATGAGCACACCCTGGGCGAGCCCGGCGTACAGGGCACCGGTGCCGATGCCCAGTACGAGGAACAGCAGGTACTGGTTCATCGCCGCCTCCTCTCGTCGCGCCCGTTCACGATTCCTCGCCGCGACGCATCGAACGCCAGCGACGTGGCGACCACGAGTCGTGGTCCTCACCGCACCAGCGGCGGCCGGTGTCGTCGGTCCAGTTCGTCAGCGACATCCACGCGAAGTACGGCGTGGTCGGCAGCGCGAGCCGGCTCACGACATCGCCATGCCAGTGCCGTTCGGTGCCGCCGGCTTGCACGTGCAGGTCGACCGCGGCGGGCCGCGACAGATCGTCGCGGGTCACGTGGCGCCGCCCGCCATCGACGGGAGTGACGCCTCCCTCGTGCAGGAGCCAGCCGCCGACGATCGCGTCGTCGCTCGCGCCCGGCTCCATGTTGGTGGCGATGAAGAACCCGTCGCGCCCGTCGTCGGTCGCGCCGTACGTGTACCCGCGCCGCGTGCGGGTGCTCGTCTCGCGCCGCGGCGTCCACGACCGGTCGCGCATCTCGATGCAGTCGATCTCGATCGCCTCACCGTGGAGTGTGAGCGTGCCGGTGATGCGGCCGAGCTGATCGAGGTGGCCCATCCCGTTGGCGACGTGGAACGGCTGGGCCGGCATGACGGCTCGCCAATCGAGGTCGAACTGGCACTCCTCACCATCGCGGTAGGTGAGGCGGTAGTCGGCCATCGGCGCGACGGTCGACACGGCGAGGCCCGACGGCAGGTCGTTGTCGCACGGATGCGCGCCGGGCGGGATCGGCAGGTGCCAGAACGTGCGGTAGTACGGCAGCTCGTGGAGCGCCTCGCGCCCCGGCGCCCACACGTAGACCGCGGTCGCCATCACACCCTGCACCGTTCGATAGATCTGGTAGACCGAGCCGCACAGCCCGCGATCGGGACGGGAGAACCCGAACCATGCGGTCTCGGTCCACCAGGGATCGTCGACGGCCGGCGGGTGGAGCCGATCGTCGAGCGCGGTCAACACGTCGCCGGTCATGCGGGTACCTCCGGGATCGGTGCAGCAGCGAGGGCAGCCGACGCCGGCACCACCGCCAGCCGGGCGGCGACCTGCCGGGCGATCTCACCCAGGTCGTCGACGTCGCCACGGCGGTCGCGGTGATCTGCGCCTCGGCTGTCACCGGCCGCTCGTCGCGACGCGAGCTGGTCGGCGAGGTACGCCCGCCGGCGCGCGACGCCCGCGTCGGCGCCGGTCGGCGAGGGCTCGGCCAGCAGGCGCTCGACTTCGGCGACGAACGCCGGGTCGGTGTCGTCACCGCCGTCACGCACGCCGAGCACGTCGAGCGCGGGCAGCGAAGCGCCATCGAGACGGGCGAGGTGGCGGACGAGCTGGGCCTCCATCACGGGCAGGCCCATCAGTTGCGTGGTGCGGTCGACGTCGGGGTGGGGACGATCGAGGGCGGCGAGGCAGCTGATCACCATCCGGGTGAGCGTCGCCACGACACCGACGAGGTAGCGGGCAGGATCGAAGCGCAGCCCGCTCGCCGGCTCCCAGTGCCAACCGATGCGGGCCCGCAGGTCGCCGAGCTCGGTGCCGGTGAGGACCGCACGGATGGCGATCGACGCGAGGTCGTCGTGGGGATCGCCGGTGTGGGCCATCTCCCAGTCGACGAGGCCGGTGACGCGCCGGCCGCTGTGCAGGTAGTTGCCGAACCCGGCGTCGCCGTGGCAGAACGCGACCTGGTCGGCGGGGACGAGGTGATGCTGGTCGAGCACGTCGAGAGCGCGGTGCACGAGCGGCGCCGACCGCGTGATCCGCTCGGTCGCGATCTGGCGCCAGACGGCGAGATCGTCGCGACCCGCGGCGTCGAAACCGGCGTGGTCAGTCGGCACGTGGGCCAACCCGGTCGAGTGCAGCGCACCGAGGATGCGGAGGTAGTCGTCGATGGCATCGCCACGACGGTCGACGGCACCGGCGACCTCGTCGACGGCGAACGACATGCCATCGTCGGCGATCGCGATCACCGCCGGCACGGGCACGTCGGCAGCGGTTGCGGCGCGGAACACGTCGGCTTCGCGTCGCAGGGTGAACGGGGTGCCCGCCAGCGGCCCGATGCCCGGGTCGTGACGGGCGACGACGCCGCCGGGGTGCGGGGGCACGTCGAGGAGCAAGGTGATCCTCGACGTACCCCCGCCGATGACCCGCGTGCAGACCGCCTCGTCACCGAGCAGGTCGGTGACCCAGCGCGGCGTGGTGGTCGGGGTGCACGGTGTCATCGTCCCGGCGCTCACGTCAGCTCAAGAGAGGCCGTCGAAGAAGCCTTCGACCTGCGTCATCAGGCCGTCGTCGGTGAGGACGAAGGCACGGACCTCGTTGTCGCAGACCGCCGGGAAGTGCGGCCCGGGGCACGACAGCTCAGCGCGTCCACCGAAGTACGGGCCGGTGAACCCGGCCAGGCCGGTCGCCCAGTCGTCACGGCTCAGCGTGTCGGGCAAGTCGTTGCCGATCCGCTGCGCGGCGAGCATCGCTCCGAAGCCACCGAGCGCCTGGAACGAGCGCAGCGACGCCTCCGGTCCGTACTGCGGGAACTTCTCGACGAAGTAGTCGAGCTCGGGGGACTCGCCCTCGGGCAACAGCGGCGGCAGACCGCTGCCGACCACGTACCATCCGGCGAACAGCTCGGGGTTGGCGGCGATCGACGACGGGATCGCGCACGTCGCGGTGCTGATGATCGGCGCCTCGGCACCGAGATCCTTCAGCGTCTGCGCGACCTGCGGGCACTGCGCGCCGTTGATGAGCGCCAGGATCGCGTCCGCTTCCAACGCACCCGACACCTGCACGTCGGCGGTGATGTCCGACGCCGTCTCCGACACGTACGTGACCGAGATGTTGCGGCCCTCGACCGACGGCAGCCCCTCGATCGTCTGCACCGCAGCGCGCAAGGCGTCGTTGTCCGAGCCGATGATCACGATGTCCTGGGCGTCGAGGAACTTGGCCGCGTACGCCGCGGTTCCGGCGGTACCACCGGCGTTGCCGCCCTGGTACGCCCAACCGAGCGTGGCGTTGAAATCGGGCTGGGTGAGCGGCGTCTGGATCAGCGTCGGCAGGTTGGAGGCCTCCATGATCGGGAAGATGTAGCCGGACCCGAACACGTACCCGTTGATGACGACGTTGACGTCGCCGTCGTTGGCGAAGTCCTGGGCGCACTTCTGGTTCGTCGTCTGGTCGACGCCGACGTTGCAGTGCCGGATCTCGACGGGTCGACCCTGGATGCCGCCGAGCTCGGCGTTGACGAGTGCCGCCGCGGCGTCGATGCCGACCGAGATGTCGGGATACGACGGGACGCCTTCGTCCATGTTGATCACGCCGATCACGACCGGATCGAGCGATTCGTCGGCCGGGCCGACTTCCTCGGGGATCGACAGCGAGTGATCCTCACCACCGGAGAGATCGCCCGCATCCGTCGTGTCCGGGGCGTCGGTCGTATCGGTGCCGTCCGTGTCGTCGGCCTCCGTGGTGTCCGGCGCGTCGGTGGTGTCGGGCGCGTCGGTCGCCGCTGGCGCGGACGGCTCGTCCGAGCCGCTGTCGTCGTCGGAGCCGCAGGCCGCGACGGCGAGTGACAACGTCACCGCCAGCGCGATCAGCCCGCGGCGTCGCTTGGGTGTGTTCACGTGGTTCCCCCTCTGGGTTGTGCTGGTGTGGTTCGAGGCCGGCAGGTTGCCGACCGTCGATCTCAGAGCGCCGGCGCTCCGCCGAGCTGCTCGCGCAGCGTGCGCTTCAGGACCTTGCCCGACGCGTTGCGCGGGAGCTCGGCGATGACCTCGAGGCGGCGCGGGACCTTGTAGCCGCCGAGCTGCTGACGGGCGAACGTCTGGATGTCGTCGAGGTCGGGCGCCTCGCCCGCCGCCACGACGACCGCGGTGACGAGCTCGCCCCATTGTTCGTCGGGCACGCCGATGACGGCGACGTCGGCGATGGCCGGGTGCGCGGCGAGCACCTTTTCGACCTCCGCCGGATACACGTTCTCACCGCCGGAGATCACCATGTCCTTGGCGCGGTCGGTGATGTACAAGAAGCCGTCCTCGTCGAACTGACCGACGTCGCCGGTGCGCAACCATCCGTCGGCGTCGCGCAGCGCGGCGGTCTCGTCGGCGCGGTTCCAGTAGCCGGCGACGCAGCTGCGGCCCTTGATCCAGATCTCGCCGTTCGTGCGCGCGTCGCCGATGATCGTCGAGCCGTCGCCGTCTCGGAGTTGCACCGCGGTGAGCGGGAACGGCATCCCGGCCGAGCCGATCTTCGTCGTGGACAGATCCGGTTCGAGCAGGCTGACGACGCCGGTGGACTCGGTGAGGCCGTATCCCTGCGTGATCCGGGCGCCGCGTTCGAGGTACTGGTGCAGCAGGCTCTCCGGCACGGGGGCGCCGGCACACATCAACAAGACGTCCGACAGGTCGGTCTCGCCGAAACGGGGTTCCATCGTCATCGCCTGCAACATCGCCGGGACCCCGAACGTGAACGTGACCGGTTGCGTGTGGAAGGCGTCGAACACGTCCGCGATGTCGAACCCCCGCAAGATGACGACGCGCCCGCCGGTGATGAGGGCGGCGAGTGCGAGCGACAGGGCGGCGACGTGGAACATCGGCGCCATCGCCAGCAATCCACTGGTCACCCCCATCGGCGTCAGCAGCAAGAAGCTCTGGAGCATCGCCACGATGTTCCCGTGGCTGATCATGACGCCCTTCGGGTTGCCCGTCGTGCCCGACGTGTACATCAACACGGCCACCTCGGCGGGATCGGTGTCCGCGGGCACGGGCAGGCCCAGCCCGGTGACGGCGTCGCCGAGCGGCTCGATGTCGGCGACGGGCGTCCAGCCACCCGGCAGGTCGCCGGCGTCGGCGAGTCCGAGGCACGGCGCGGTGAGCGCGTCGCGCTCGGCATCGATCACGGCCGCCAGCGCGGCGTCGGCGATGATCAGCGTCGACTGCGCGTCGTTGATGATGAACGCCAGCTCGGCCGCGCTCAGCCGGGTGTTCAGCGGCACGAACACGGCACCGAGGGCGAGCGTGGCGGCGAGGTAGTCGAGCACCTCGATCGAGTTGCCGGCGGCGAACGCGACCCGGTCGCCGCGCCCGACGCCGCGGGCGCGCAAGATGCCGGCGGTGCGGCCGACGCGCTCGCCGAGCTGCGCGTAGGTGTACTCGTCTTCGTGCAGCGTGACGACCGCGGTGCGGTGCGCGGATCGCCGGATGCGGTCGGTGACGAGCGCGATCGCGTTGCGGTCGAGCAGCTCGCCGGTGTGGAGCACACGTGCGCTCACCATCGTTCGTCTCCCCCTCCTCTCGGCCGGTCCCTTCCGGCCTCGACGAAACAAACTAAAGCGATCACTCACTAAAGTCAAATGCCATGAACAGCTCGATCCGACTGGCGCCGGCGACACGGACGCGATAAATATGCACTCGTTGATTTATCCGTTGGAGCCCGCATGACATCTGCCGATTCCGCCACCGAGCCCGCCGCCCTCGACTCGGCCGTGCTCGACTCGGCCGTGCTCGACTCGGCCGTGTTCAATCTCGCGGATCTCTTCGAGATCGCCGCGGCGACCGTGCCCGAGCGCCTCGCGGTGGTCGCCGGCGATGCCCGCAGCACCTACGCCCATCTCGACGAACGCGCCAACCGTTTCGCCAACCATCTCATCGGCGCGGGCATCGACCCCGGCGAGCACATCGCCATCTTGGCCATGAACCGGATCGAGTGGCTCGAAGCGATGCTCGGCGCGTTCAAGGCACGCACGGTGCCCGTGAACCTCAACTACCGCTACACCGCCGACGAGTTGGCACAGGTGCTCGCCGACGGCGACGTCGTGATGCTGCTCGCCGAACGCTCGTCCTTGCCGACGCTGCGCGAGACCACCGAACGAACTCCGCTGCTCCGCCACCTCGTGGTCCTCGACGACGGCACTCCCACCGGCAACGTGGCCGTCGACGACTCCGACTCCGACGATGGCGCCGCGGACGTTCGGTACGAGGACGCCCTCGCCGCCGTACCCGGTACGCGACCGCACCTCACACGCAGCGCGGACGACCGCTACATCCTCTACACCGGCGGCACGACGGGCGCACCGAAGGGCGTCGTGTGGCGCGGCGAGGACCTCTTCTTCGCCGCACTCGCCGGCGGCAACCCGGGCGGCGCACCGATCACGACGCCGGCCGAGCTCGCCGAACGCATCGTGCCCGAGCGTCAACCGTGGCTCGTGACGTCACCGATGATGCACGGCAACGGCCAGTGGAACTCACTCGTGCCGCTGCTCACCGGCCGTGGCGTCGTCCTGTGGACCGGGCGCCGATTCGACGCCGCAGCAATCGCCGAGATCGCCGCCCGCGAGCAGGCGTTCCTCGTCGTGCTCGTCGGCGACGGGATGGCGCTGCCGATGGTGGAGACGCTCGAACTTCGCGGCACCGCCGGGCTGGAGTCGATCCGGATGATCACCTCCGGCGGCGCACCACTCGCCCCGGGCACCAAACAACGCCTCGCCGAGCTCTTGCCGAGGGCGACCGTCGTCGACGGGTTCGGTGCGTCAGAGATGGGGTCGAGCGGTCGCATGGTCGGGCGCGGCGACGGGACCGCGCCGCGCTTCACCGTCACATCCGACACCACCGTGCTCGACGACGACCTCCGCCCCGTCGGCGTCGGCGACATCGGGCGTCTCGCCCGCCGCGGACACGTGCCGATCGGCTACTGGAACGACGACGCCAAGACCGCGTCGACGTTCCCCGTCGACGCCGATGGCGTGCGGTGGTCGATCCCCGGCGACCTCGCCCGGCTGGAGGACGACGGCACGATCACGCTGCTCGGGCGCGGTTCGACCTGCATCAACACCGGCGGTGAGAAGGTCCATCCCGAAGAGGTCGCGGCGGCGCTGAAGGAGCACCCGGCGATCGCCGACGCCGTGGTCGTCGGCGTGCCCGACGCCCGATTCGGCCAGCGCGTCGCGGCAGTCGTCGTGCCGCGCGGCGGTCATACGATCGACCTCGACGGCGCCCGCGAGCACCTGCGCCCGCTGCTCGCCGGGTACAAGGCCCCGCGCCACCTCGTCGTCGTCGACGCCATCGAGTACACCGCCCAGGCCAAGCCCGACCTGCGCTGGGCCGCCGACCTCGCCGCCACGACCGCAGCGTCGGCGCCCGAACGCTGACACCATCTCCGACCGACGATCCAGCCACCACCATCCAGCCACCACCATCCAGTCACCACCGTCCAGCCACCACCATCCAGCCAGGGAGCTGACATGACGCTCACCACCGCCCAAGTCGACACGATCAAGTCCCGCGCCGCCGAGGAACGCCAGCGCGGCGAATACCCGAGCGCCTTTCCCGACCTGCCGCCGGTGCCGGCGCGTCGGTATGCCGACCCCGGTTTCTCCGAGCTCGAACGCGACTACGTGTTCGGACGGAGCTGGCTGATGGTCGCCCACACCGACCAGGTGCGCGAGCCGGGCGACTACGTGCTCGTCGACCACCTGCGCGTGCCGCTGATGATCGTGCGCGGGCGCGATGGCGTGGTGCGAGCGCACGTCAACACGTGCAAGCACCGCGGCGCGGCACTCTTGATGGAGGCGTCCGGCAACACCGGTCGGCGGATGACGTGCCCCTATCACAGCTGGGTGTACGACCTGGAGGGCACGCTCGTCGGCTATCCCGACGCAGAGAACTTCCGCGAGCTCGACCCCGACTGCGTGGCGCTCACCTCCGTGCGCTGCGAAACCTGGGGACCGATCGTCTTCGTCAACCTCGATCCCGACGCGCAACCGCTCGCCGACTACCTCGGCACGGTCGCCGACGACCTGAGCGAGATGGCCGACCTCGACGGGCGCCTGCACCTCGCCAACACCACCGTCCGCGAGGTCGACGTGAACTGGAAGCTGCCGGTCGATGCGAACATCGAGACGTACCACGTCAACACCGTCCACCGCGACAGCGCGGGCAAGGTGCTCGACCAGGCCCAGACCGGCATCCAGCTGCTGCGCAACGGGCACTCGCGGATGCTGATCACCGTGCGCGACGGCGCCCGCCTGCTCGGCAAGCAGCCGTTCCCCGAGCTGTTCGACGGGCTCGGCGACCTGCCCGACTCGGGGACGTTCTCGTTCCACGTGTTCCCCAACCTGAGCATCGTGTTCGTCGGCAAGGGGTTCTTGTTCCTCATCACGAACTGGCCGCGGCCCGACGGCGGCTCGTCGTACCATGTCCACTGGTGCTCCTCGTTGTCGTCGCAGACCGACGACGGCCGGGCGGCGAACGAGATGTTCATCGGTTTCAACCAGACCGTCCTGTTCGAAGACCTCGCCGTGCTGCCCGGCATGCAACGCTCGCTCGACGCCGGCTCGCTCGACCACCTCAACCTCAACTACCAAGAGCGCCGCATCTACCACCTGCACGAGTCGATCGACCGGGCGATCGGGCCGGAACGGATCGACGAGTCGATGCGCGTCACGCCGATCCTCGGTCCGTTCATCGAGGGCTGACGCGATGACCACGCTGCAGGAGCGACCGAACGTCGACCTGCTCGACCCCGAGTTCCACGTGGGTGACCCCCATCCCACGTACACGTGGATGCGCGAACACGAGCCGATCTTCCGCGACACGAACGGGATCTGGTGCCTCACGCGGATGGAGCACGTGCGCGAGGCCGAGCGGCGGTCCGGCGACTTCGTGTCGAGCCGCGGCTACCGCTCGGTGTGGTTCCCCGACGAGACGTCGATGATCTCCCGCGACGATCCGGGCCACGCCGCGCAGCGCAAGCTGGTCTCGGACCGCTTCACACGCAAGGCGGTCGCCGACCTCGAGCCGATGGTGCGCGGGATCGTGACCGACGCGCTCGCCGCGACCCGCGGGCTCGACGTGTTCGAAGTGGTCGACACGATCGCCTCCCGAGTGCCGGCCGAGTTCACGTGTGAACTGCTGGGGTGGCCCCGCGATCGGTGGCGTGACGTCAGGTCGTGGTCCGAACGGCTGATGCGCGTCGACACGCTGCACCGCGACCGCACGCAATTGTCCGATGCGATCCGGGCGACGCACGAGATCGCCGCACTCGCCGCACCATCCATCGAGGAACGTCGGGGCACCGACACCGGTGACCTGCTGTGTCGATGGGCGAACGCCACGCTCGACGGCTGTCCGATGTCGTTGCGCGACATCAACTCCGAGCTCGGGCTCGTGATCCCCGGTGGCGCCGAGACCACGCGCACGACGCTCGCCCGGTCGCTGATCCTGTTCAGCGAGCGCAACGACCTGTGGGAGCAGCTCGCCGCCGATCCCGAGGCGATCCCCACGGCAGTCGAGGAACTGCTGCGATGGGTCACCCCGCTCAACAACATGTTCCGCACCGTCGCCCACGCCACCGCGCTCGGTGGCGTGGAGATGGCCGAAGGCGACCGCGTGGCGCTCGTGTATCCGTCGGCCAACCGCGACGCCGACTGGTTCGACGACCCGTTCGACGTCGACCTCACCCGCGATCCGAACCCCCACGTGGCATTCGGGTTCGGACCACACCTCTGCCTCGGCGCCCACACCGCCCGTCTCCAGCTGCGCATCGTGCTCGACGAGATGACGCGCCGCTTCACCGACCTGCGCCCCTACGACGAACCCCGGTACGAGTCGAACGTGTTCGTCAAGGCCGTCGAGCAGTTCCACCTCTCGGTGTCACCGCGCGCCTGATCGAACCCGGCGACCCGTGTCCCCAACCGTTCTGACCGATCCCTTCCGACCAATCTCCCGAACAGGACTCCCATGACACACCCACGACAGATGGTTGACACCCGCGTCCTGGTCACCGGCGGCGGCTCGGGCATCGGGCTCGGGTGCGCGAGCGCGTTCGTCGACGCCGGCGCCGACGTGACGATCTGCGGACGGACCGAGTCGAAGCTCGCCGCGGCGGCCGCCACGCTCGGGTGCCGCTACGTCGTCGCCGACGTCGCCGACGAGGTCGCCGTGCAAGCGGCAGTCGAGTTCGCGGCCGGCGAGGCAGGCACGCTCCACGCCGTCGTCGCCAACGCCGGGGGAACGAGCGCCGTCGGCCCCTTGGCGCTCGTCGATCGCGCCGCGTTCGAACGCGATCTCGATCTCAACGTGATCGGCACGTTCCTCACGATCAAACACGCGGCGCCGGCGCTCGCCCGCGCCGGCGGCGGTGCGATCGTGGCCCTCTCCTCGATCGCCGGCGTGCGCACCCACCGGCTGATGGGCCCGTACAGCACGGCCAAGGCGGCGCTGGAGATGCTCGTGTGCAACGCCGCCGACGAGCTCGGAGCGTGGCGGATCCGCGTCAACGCGGTGCGGCCCGGATTGGTGCCGACCGACGCCTCCGATCCGCTGGCGAGCCACGACGCGACGCGCGAGGACTACCTCGCCCAGATGCCGCTCGCCCGGCTCGGCACCGTCGACGACATCGCCAAGGCCGTGCTGTTCCTCGCCGGACCCGACTCGACGTGGATCACCGGGCAGTGCATCTCCGTCGACGGCGGACACGCGCTCCGCCGCGGCCCCGACCTCGCATCGCTGGTGGGGAGCCGTCTCGACGAGGCGATGGTCGGCGTGCTCGGCCCCCGCTCCGACTAACGAACGTTGGGACCCGTCGCCGTCAGAAGACGTCGTCGCCGCGCATGACGCAATCGGCGCCGCCGTCGATGAAGATCGTCTGGCCGGTGATGCTGCGCGCTTGGGCGCTCGTGAGGAACGCCAGTAGCTCGGCCACGACGGTCGCCTCGGCGACACCGCCGTACGGCATCGGCACGGCCGCATGGAGGTAGTCCGACAGCCGTTCGTCGGCGAGCATGTCGGCGGTCATCGGGGTGCGGATGATGCCGGGGGCCACCGCGTTGAGCGCGATGCCCGCACCGGCCCACTCGTCGGTGATCGCCTGGCGGCGAACCCATCGCGCGAGCGCCCGCTTCGACGACGAGTACACGACGAACGGGTCGTCGATCGGGACCGACGTGGCGCGCTCCTCGTCGCCGGCGAGGCACGCCTCGACGATCTCGTCGACATGGGGACGGATCACCGCGTACGACGCGACGCACACGGCACGGGCGTCGCGTCCACGTTCGAGCAGCGGACGCAGCCCGCTGAGCGTGGCGACGGCGCCGAAGTAGTTGACGCGGATGTCGGTGACACCCTGACGGGCGGTACCTGCGCAGGCGATGACGGCGTCGAGCGCGCCGTCGCAGTGCTCCGCGACCGCGTCGGGGAGCCCGCGACGCCCATCGGCGCTCGCCAGGTCGGCGGTGACGTCGGCATCGCGCAGGTCGATCGTGACGACACGGTGACCGCGGTCGATGAGCAGATCCGCGGTCGCCCGGCCGATGCCAGATGCGCCACCGGTGACGGCGTAGGTGCGGGCACGGGGACCAGTTGTTGCCATCGCCGCCTCAGAACCCGACTTCGAGACGCCCGGTGAGCCCGCTCAGGGCCTGCACCCGAGCGGTGACGGCCTGCACGGCGCGCACGGTGTCGCCATCGACATGGGCGAAGCCGGCGACGCCCATCGCCGTGGTCTCGCCGACGTGCTCGGCGTACGCGTCGCCGAGGCCACCACGGTAGGTGCCGGTGACGGTGACGTGGAACGGCACCGTCGACCCCGCGGAGAAGATGTCGTTGATGCGCACGTCATCGACGTCGAGCACGGGTTCGTAGTCGGCGCCGGTCCGCATGTCATCGATGTCGAGCGTTCCGGCGGCGCCGAGATCGCCGCGCTCGAGCCAACCGCGCACGGTGGCGACTGCCGCGTCGTCGGCAACGACGGGCTCGGTCGCCATCCACGGATCGAGGTGCGGCGGCAGGATCGGGTCGGGCTCACCCGACGCGATCTGGCGACGCAGCGCGAGGTAGTCCTGCTCGACCCAGTTCTCCACGAGGCGCTCCCCGTCCCACCGATACAGCCCGATCCCCCGCCAGCACGTCAGCACCCGCCGATCGTCGACGGGCATCGAGGCGTGCTCACTGAAGTGCATCGCCAGCCGATCGCCGTTGAGGACGAACTCGTGGACGATGAGGCCCAGCCCGGGCGCCCGGGCGAAGAGGTCTTCGACGCCGCGGGCGTATGCGGTGTCGCGCGGCAGCGCCCGTCCGAACGTGTTCACGACGTAGTCCGGCCGCATGATCTCGTCGTAGAGCGACTGGTCGTGGGAGTTGGTGTAGTCGATGCAGTACTTGCGCATCAGCGACACGAACGGGTGCATGTGGTCTCCTTGCAGGCGGTGACGTCTGCCGGGGAGAATATCAGCAGTCGTTCATATACGGGGGACCGACTGCTAGCCTCGGCGACCATCACCCGGACGGATCGAACTGTGCCGACACGCTCAACCAAGCCATCGCGACCGCGCGGCCGCCCCCGCAACGCCGACGGGTCGGTCACCGCCGAGCGCCTCGTCGTGTCCGCCGCCGCCGTGTGCGCCGAGCGCGGGTTCGACGGATGCACGTTGGCACGGATCGCGGCTCGTGCCGACGTCCACCCGACGGCGATCTACAACCACTTCGACAGCCGCGACGACCTCCTCTACGCCGTTGCCGTACGCGCCCTCGAGCGGTTGACACAGGTCGCCGCCGACACGCCAGGGAACGCGGCGACGTTCAAGGAGCTCGCCGCGACCTACCTCCAGCCGACGATGGCCGAGCCGCGCCAGATCCTCGCCGAGATCCATGTCGCCAGCCGGCGCAACCTGCACCTCGCCGAGCTCCTCGCCGGATGGCACAGCCGCTGGACCGAAGCGATGCTGCCGCTCATACCGACGTCGGACGGTGAACCGCGGGCCACGGTGCAGACGCTGTTCATGTTGCTCCTCGGGCTGTGCCACGTCGATCAGTTGACGGCTGTGGCCGCGCCTCGCGACGCCGTGATCGTGCGCGTCGCAGGACTCGTCGACGCGTTGCTGCCCGACCAGCCCTGATCCGCCCTCCTGGAATCCCTCTCCCCTCGTGCCCATCTGGGGCAGATCCGTGCCGGATTCCGAGGAGAATCTGGCCCAGATCGAAACCACTTCTGGAATTCGGCTGTTCTCCTTCTGGAATTCGGCTGGACTCCTTCTGGAATTCGTCAAGCTCGGCAGGGGCGGGGCGACACGCCGACCGCCGAGCGACTAACTTGAGCTGCACATGGAGCGGGTCGAGCGGCGGCTCGACGGGCGCCGGTCGCCCCACCCCGGAACGGTGGTCACGAGATGAGCCGAGCGCACGACGCCACGGCGCCGGGCAACCTCGCCCACATCGGACTGGCGCCGCCGCCAACCGGGAGCGGAGCGGCCTGGAGCCCGTCGCGGGCACGGTGGTCGATCGCGGCCATCGCCATGATCGCCGCGATCGGCGCTGCGCTCGCCGCGCCAGCACCGACCGGTGATCCGACCGTCGACGCGGTCCTCGTGGGCGTCGCCGTCGCCTCGATCACGTGGCTCGCCGGCGCCGCACTTCGTTGGGACGGCGCGGTCGTCGCCATCGTCGCCGGCATCGCCACCCTCACCTGGGCCGGCGCAGCGATCGGCATCGTCGCTGCCGGCGTCGGGTTCGGCGTCCGCATCCGACCCGGGTTGCGTGGCGTCGTCACTGCCGCGCTCGCCGGCCTCGCACTCAACCTCGCGGCACGCAGCGAGCTCGACGTGTTCCTCGGCGCGTCGACCATCGTCGCCGTCACGCTCGCGGGCTACGTCGCGACGATCGGCTTCTTCCGCCGGTCCAAGCGCACGCGCCGAATCATCACCGGTCTGGCCGGGGTGGCGGCCGCCATCGCGTTCGCGTCGGTGTTCGCCGTGGCCGTCACCGGCACGCTCGCCGCCGACGATCTGCGCGCCGGGCAGCAACTCACCGAGGACGGTCTCGATGCTCTCGGCGACGGCGACCTCGACGCCGCCCGGGTCGCGTTCACGGACGCCGCCGACGCCTTCGACGCCGCCGACCAGCGCGTCGGCACACCGTTCACCGCTCCCGCCCGGTTCGTCCCCGTGCTCGCTCAGCACCACCGCGTGCTCACCGACCTCAGCCAGCAGGCGGCCGGCATGGCGCGCGTGATCGCCGATGAGGTCGGACGCATCGACCTGCACGGCCTCAGCACCGCCAACGGCAGCATCGAGATCGACCGCGTGCGGGACCTCGAAGCCTCGTTGCGCACGATCGACGAGCGGATCGCCGAGCTCGAGTCCGCCGTCGGCGAGCTCGACAGCCGGTGGCTCGTGGCGCCGGTCGCCCATCGCCTCGACCGGCTCGCCGCGCAGGTCGCCGATCAACACGCTCGCAGCAGCGACGCGCTGACTGCCGCCTCGGTCGCCCCCGCGCTCCTCGGCGGCGACGGTCCGCGCACCTACTTCATCGGGTTCGCCACCCCGTCGGAGGCTCGCGGCAGCGGCGGTCTGATGGGCAACTTCGCCGAGATGACCATCACCGACGGGCACATCGAGATGACGCGCTTCGGACGTTCCGACGACCTCGACGATGCCGGCGATCGGGCGACGCGCCGGTTCCCGAACACCGGCACCGACGAATTCGCGCACTGGCTCTCGCTGTACGGCCCGTTCGGCCTCACGTCCGGCCCCGACGGGACGGCGGACAAGTATCCGTGGAAGAACATCAACATGTCGCCCGACGTGGCGATGACCGGGCGCGCGGTCGCCGCGCTGTACCCCCAGAGCGGGGGCCGCGAGATCGACGGCGTGTTCATCGTCGACGCACACGCCCTGACGCGGCTGCTCGCGTTCACCGGGCCGATCGCGCTGCCGGACGGCGCCGCGGTCGGCGGCATCACGACCCTCACCGTCGACGACGCGACCGAGTTCCTCCTCCACGAGCAGTACCAACTCACCGATCTCGACGTGCGGGTGGACGTGCTCGAACACGTCTCGCGCAGTGTCCTCGGCGCGTTTCTCGCCCAGCCGCTGCCGCCGCCCGACGAGCTCGCCGACGCACTGGCGCCGATGGTCGACCAGGGACGCATCGCCGCTTGGATGGCCCGCCCCGACGAGCAGGCCGTGCTCGCCCAGCTCGGCCTCACCGGCACGCTGCTCGACCCGAATGGCGGCGACGGGTTGGCGATCGTGTTCAACAACGCCGTCGGCAACAAGATCGACTACTACCTCGGCGCCGACGCCGACTACCTCGTCGAAGCCGACGCCCGCACGGGAACGGCCACCGCCACACTCACACTCACGCTGCACAACGGCGCGCCGCGCACCGGCCAGCCGAACTACGTCATCGGCAACCCGATCGGACTGCCGGACGGCACGAACCGCTCCATGGTGTCCGTGTTCACGCGGCTGCCCGTCACCTCCGTCGCCCGCGATGGGCGTGGGATCGTGGTCGAACAGGACACCGAAGCGGGCTACTTCGTCACATCGATGCTCGTGACCATCGACGCCGGCGGATCGGCCACGTTGACACTCGAGATGCACGGCGCGCTCGACGTGGTCGAGCGGTACGCCCTCGCCGTGCGCACGCCACCGGCCGTCACGCCGATGCCGCTCTCGATCAACGCCACCTGGATCGACCTCGACGGCGCCCGGCACACGGCACACGACACGCTCACCGACCCCGGGTCGTCCCGCACCACGATCTCCAGCGCCGGCTGACGTCCATCGATCTCGGTCGGGATCTTCCCGCCTACCGGGACAATTCCGACCGAGATCGGCG
>CAZQCP010000011.1:0-20073 GCA_964592115.1 uncultured Ilumatobacteraceae bacterium | reverse complement strand
CGACCGAGATCGGCGGGCGGCGACGGCGGAGTCTCAGGCGGGGTCGGCGAGGACGGCGTCGACCTCGGCGCGATCCGCGGCGCTCAGTGCCCAGCTCGCGGCGGCGACGTTGGCCACCACCTGCTCGGGCTTCGTGGCGCCGGCGATCACGGTCGCCACGAGCGGGTTGGAGGTGTGCCAGCTCAGCGCGAGGTCCAACAGCGTGTGCTCGCGGTCCCCACACCACGCGATCAGCCGCTCGACCACGGCGAGCTTGTCGTCGTCGATGAACGCCGCCGCCCGATCACCCCACGCGGTGAGGCGGGAACCTTCGGGCATCGGCTGGCCGGCGCGGTACTTGCCCGTCAGGAGGCCCGACTCGAGCGGGAAGTACGGGATGAACGTCATGCCAAGAGCGCGGCACACCTCGAACACGCCGTCGGTCTCCGGATCGCGGGCGAGCAGGCTGTAGTGGTTCTGCACCGACGGGTAGGCGGGCACGCCGGCGCGCTCCGCGGCCTCCGCGGACTGACGGATCTCGTCGGCGCTGAAGTGTGTGCAGCCGATCTCACGGATCTTGCCCTCGTCGCGCAGTTCGGCGAGGCAGCCGAGCGTCTCGTCGGGCGGCGTGACGGGGTCGGGCCGATGGAGCTGGAAATGATCGACGTAGTCGGTCCCCAGCCGGGCGAGGCTGCCCTCGAGCCGCGCCCGGATGTGCGCAGGGTCGCCACCGCGTTCGCCGTCGGCGAGGCTCGCGGTGTGCCCCCACTTCGTGGCGATCAACACGTCGCCGCGACGACCGGCGAGCGCTGCGCCGAGGAACTCCTCGGATCGGCCCTGGCCGTAGCTCTCGGCGGTGTCGAAGTAGGTGATGCCTGACTCGATCGCTTGGTCGACGACCGCCTTCGTCGCCGCCGCGTCGAGTCGCATGCCGAAGTTGTTGCACCCCAACCCGACGGCGGACACCTGCAAGCTCCCGAGTGCACGTCGTTCCATCGTCGCGACGGTACCGACTCGGCCGGCGCTGCCGTCACCCCGCGAGTGCAGCTGCACGACCATCGAGTCGAATAGACATGTGGCCGTGGCCGACTCGACCATCGCACTGCTCGTCCTCGCCGGCGTGATCGGCGCGTTCATGTGGAACCGCCTGCCCGTCGGGGTCGTTGCGCTCGCCACCGTCGTCGTGCTGTGGGCCACGGATCTGTTGACCGTCGAGCAAGCGACTGCCGGGTTCGGCGATCCCGTCGTGATCTTCATCGCGACGCTGCTCGTGGTCGGCGAAGCGGTCGACATCACCGGCATCACATCGTGGGCCGGGAACCGCCTCACGTCGATCGCCGGCGGCGGCACCTCGACGTTGCTGGCCGCCGTGATGGTGCTGTGCGCCGTCCTGGCCACGTTGATCAGCCTGAACGGCGCCGTAGCCGCCCTGATCCCGATGGCCGTGCTCGTGGCGACACGCTCCGGCCTGCTTCCGAGCCGGCTGCTGATGCCGATGGTGTACGGCGGCAGCGCCGGCTCGCTCCTGATCCTCACCGGTAGCCCGGTCAACATCGTCGTGTCCGACGCGGCCGCGGACGCGGGTGCCGGGCAGTTCGGGTTCTTCGAGTTCGCGCTCGTCGGCGTGCCCATCTTGGCGACGACGGTCGTGTTCGCGATCGTGTTCGGCGGACGCCTCATCCCCGAGCGTCACCCTGCCGCGACTCCCCGCGATCTCAGTGCGTACGCGGCGGAGATGGCCGAGCACTACGACCTCGCCGACGGCTTCTATCGCCTGCGGGTACGCGAGGGTTCGCCACTGATCGGCCTGGCGCCGGACGAGATCGATGTCGCCACGTACGGCATCACGCTGATCGGGCTGCAGGCGGCCATCGACGACCCGCAGCCGGTGCGCGACACCGTCGACATCGACGACGTGCTCATCGTCACCGGCCCGTCCTCGTCGATCAGTGAGATGGCCATCGAGCTCAAGCTGGCGGTGTCCATGGCACCGCTACCAGGATCCCGCCCCGACGAGCTCGTCAACCGGCAAGCGAGCGTCGCCGAGGTGATCGTGCCGCCGCGGTCGCGTCTGGTCGGCGAGACCGTCTTCCCCGGAATGCGGCGCGAGCGCGACCTCGTGATCCTCGCCACCCGGCACCACGGCCGCGACGGCGGCGAATCGAGCGTGATCGTCGACGTCGGCGACACGCTGCTGCTGTACGGCTCGTGGGCGTCGATCGACACGCTGGTGGAGGACACCGACGTGATCGTCGTCGACAGCCCCGATCTCGTGCGACGCCAGGTGCCGCTCGGCCCGAAGGCGATCGAGGCTGGTGTCATCGTCGGCGTGATGGTCGTGCTCCTCGCCGCCGGTCTGGTGCCACCAGCGATCGCCGGTGTGCTCGCCGTGATCGCGTTGATCGTCGGCCGGGTGATGACGTCGACGCAGGCATACCGAGCGGTGTCGTGGGAGACGGTCGTGCTCGTGGCCGGCTTGATCCCGTTGTCCACGGCGATCCGTGAGAGCGGTGCGGGCGACGTGGTCGCCGAGCGGCTGGTGGACATCGTCGGCGCCGACCGGCCGCTGCTCTTGATGGCCGCGATGTTCGTGCTGACGTGCCTGCTCGGCCTCGTGCTGAGCAACACCGCCACCGTGCTCGTCGCCGTGCCGATCGCCGTTGCCGCGGCGACCGAGGGCGGCGTCGACATCCGCCCGATGCTGATGCTGCTCGCCGTGGCCGCGTCGGCGTCGCTGCTCACGCCGGTGCAGACCCCCGGCAACTTGATGGTCATGTCACCAGGGGGCTACCGGTTCAGCGACTATGCCCGCTTCGGGTTCCCGCTGCTCCTGCTCTGGTTCGCCATCGCCCTCGTGCTGATCCCCATCTTCTGGCCCCTCTGACCGCACCCGGCGGAACGCCACCCCCACCGACCCGATTGCATCCGGGGTCAGACACCACATGCAATGTGGCCGCACCCGGCCGAACGCGACCCCACCGACCCGATTGCATCCGGGGTCAGACACCACATGCAACAGCACACATGATGTTGACTGGCCTGGCGCTGGTGCGTTGTTGCATGTGGTGTCTGACCCCGGATGCAATCGTCCTCGCCCGGCACCGGCGACCACGCACAACGCCGCCCGGGACCGACTGCCGGCGCCACCATCAATGCAATGGAGCACCCTCGTTGACGCATCGATGGCTTCATGCGATGACGTCCGTTGTCGACCCCGGTTCGGCGTTCATGGGCAGACCATGCGCAACGAAGCCGGATATGGAAAGAGACCCTCCGGAGAGGGCCTCTGACCTGGTACTTCTTGGCAGCCCGTACGGGATTCGAACCCGTGCCGCCACCTTGAGAGTGCGATCAGGTCATTCCGGCCAGTGTCACCGAGTGCTCACCGGTGTGCTTGAGCAGGGGCAATAGTACCAAGTCGTCCGTCCAGTGCCGAGCGATTCCGACCGGTTCGGTACCGATCCAGTGGCAATCTCATTGGCAATCGCTGTCGCCGCCCTTCTTCAAAGGACGACGAGCAGCACCTCGTCGGCGTCGGCTCCGAATCCCACGATGCCATCGCGATGAGCGAGCGGCACTGGCCGTGTCGGGCGCCTCCGACGGCCCCGGACCAAAGGCCGCCGTCTCCGAACCGGGCGTGCGGCTTCCAGAGCCTACGAGCCGGGGACGCTTCATCTCCGTCCTCGTCGTCGCAGGTGTCACGCTCGGCAACCGGACGACACTTGATTCTCGGAGATGCTTGAAGCCGACAAGCCCACCCCGCACGAAAGTTGGAGTGCCGGCCACGTTGTCGGTGCTCCGCGTGCGACCAACCGTGAATTCATAGACGAGGTCGCGCTCACGACGATTGCTCAGGCGGAGCTCGCAACGCTGTCCCTGCCCCATGTGGTGATCGTCATCGACAGGCTGATCGGGAACACCTCGGTCTTGGGGCCGTTCGAGGATGCAATCGACGCCGCCACATTTGCCGAACGACTCACCGCGGACGTCGGCGCCAGCGACGGCGAACTCGTGATCACGGTCACCGGACTCGAACCCGGGTGCTGAGTCGAACGCCGTCTGCTGGGCGCGGAGGAGCTGCGCGGTGCGGCCGGTGCCCGGTGCGCCGCTAGAGACTCAGCGGCGAGGCGAACCGAGGACCGGGCCGTGGCTGCTGCCGACGACGAGCAGAGGTCTTACAGCCCTCAATGCGATGGTGCGCGACGCAACATCTCACTCGCCCCACGCCGTCCCGGCGACCATCGGTCCGACTACTGCTCCCCGGTCGCGCCAGACCCGGTCAAACTCCGTTGAACATCCGTAGGTCTGAACCGCGGCGTTGATTTCCGCCGCGCGGATCTCGTCGAGTCGGCTTGGTTCGGCGGTGAGGGCTTCATCGAGGAACGTCTCGATCAGGTCTCGGCGGCTGACTGCGTGAATCCCGGCGGACGCTGCGCACTCCCGCCACGCCTCAGCGGCAGCAACGACCTCGGCGTCCGCAGCGATCGCAGCCACGATCTCATGGTCAAGGGCGCGGAGTCGCGTGAGCTCGGTTTGCCGATTGACTTCCTCAGCCGCTTGGATCGCACATCGCTCCAACGCGGTGGAGTACTCCGGCGAGTTGCGGTGCGGGTTTCGTGCGTTCGGATCGGATGCGGACTCAGGCTCGTCATTAGCGCCAAGGACCGCGTCCACGACACCGAATCCGTGGGCCTCAGCGAACTCCTGGCTTGTGAAGTCGGCGAAGCTGTCCGGAGACGAGTACGACAGCACAGGCGCGTAGTCGAACCCACTGTCGCCCATACATTCGACGATCTCGTGTTGCTGCGTGTACGTGAACCAGTTCTCGAATTCGGCTAGATCCTCAGGCGGGGCCCCGCCGAGCAGTTCCGACTGATGGATTCCGAGAAAGTCCAGCGTCGCCCGCTCGTCGGGTGAGGCCTCGTCCGCGCAGGCACTCACCAACGTGACGGTGGCGCAGCACCAGACGGCAGTGTGCCACCTCCAACTCTCCTGGAAGACCACAGGCGACCTTGCTCCGGAGGTCCGCAATCAGCAATTCGATTGGCAGCCCGAGCTGAAGTCGCTCGTACTCGTGATGGTGCCGTTGTTGGTGAGGGCAAAGTTGTACGTGCTGTTGGAATCGCAGTCGTACGTGGATACACCCTGCGCGATGGTGTTTCCAGAACCCCGATAGACACGCACGTCGCCGCTGCTTCGTGAGCAGTACGCGAGCGGGGCCTGGTAGCACGCACCACCACCATTGTTGTACGTCATGGTGGACGTCGCCTGCTTCGCCGGGATCGAGTATCCCCGCGTTCCGCCGACACTGGCGCAGAACCCGGAAGTCCAGTTCGACGACGTGTACGCCTCGGCAGGCGGTGACGCAACCACGAGCCCAGAGGTGGCGATTAGCGCCGCCGCGATAGTCCGAATCTTCATGTCTCGCTCCTTGTCCTTGGTCGTCTCTGGATCAAAGTGTCCGTCGTCGGTGATGTGTGACCGGGCCCGGCACGTGCTGTCGACATGTCAGAAGTGACCCATCTGGCCGATTCGGCCATGACGATGGCCGGAGGATCCGCGCAGGGCCGAACCTGGTGATGAGCAGCCGCGTCAATGCACCCGATCCACTTAGGGACGACATCGGGCTGTGTCTTTGTCGGTCTGGTGACGCCGAGGTCGGGGCCATGGAACACTTGGCCGCTAGGTGACACTTCGATGGTGTCCGATTGACAATGCGCACACCGATCGAGGGTCGTGACGGAGCAGAGCCGAGACGTAGAGGCTGGAGTGCGAGGCCTGATCGACGCGCACGGGCGCTCGGTACGGGCGCTCCTATCGCGTCGCGAGTTCGATTTCCGGACAGTGGACGAGCTGTGGGCCGACGTCTTCGCCCTCGCAGCGCAACGGCTTGATGATCTCGCTGACCTGCCGTCGATGGCACAACGCTCTTGGCTGATCCGGACTGCGAACCACTTGACCGCGAACCACTCCCGACGAGCAGCAACGCGTCGACGCACGCTCGAGCAGTTAGCACGACAACCGCTCCCGTTTGTGGAGTCTGCTGAGGCAGAGGCAGAGCAACGCGAAGCGGATCGCTTCTCTGTCCGTCAGTCCTCCGCGATCCGCGCCGCGCTGGCCCGGCTGGCGCCGAACGAGCGCCAGGTGTTGCTCTTGAACGCCATCGGGTACGACGGCCCGCGCATCGCCGCCGAGTTGTCGATCACGCAGGTAGCAGCTCGGAAGCGACTGATGCGCGCGCGGTACGCATTTCGAGCGGTGTACGTCGAGCCCACCGAGGACGTCGAGCTCGCCGAACGCGACAAGGCAGAGCGATGAGCGACGACCACGCCCCCAGCGAGGACAACGATCTGGTCGCTGAATGGATTCGCAACCATCCGGAGGTCTGGGACGATGCCTTCCCCGAGCCATCGGAGGATGACCTGGACGCAGATGCGCGTCGCGTCTTGCTCCGTAGTGCAGAAGTCGCAGCGCTTCCGGCCCGTCGCCGGCGCCGGACGGCCACCGCGATCGTCGTCGGAGCGGTCGTGCTTGCCAGCGGTTCTGCTGGGGTCGCGGCGTTGATTCGCTCTGGACAACCGACACAGCCTGCGCTGGGGATCGCGTGCCGGGCCGCGGAGGGCATCCAAGCGGACGCGATCGTCATTCCGCCTGACGCGGATCCGATCGCAGCGTGCACAGACCGGTGGGCGGATGGCGATCTCGGTCCGGTGTCTGTCGTTCCGTCGCTGACCATGTGCATCGCGGCGACCGGGGTCGTCGAGGTGTATCCCGGGGATGCGGCCGTGTGTGAACGTCTCGGACTCGCGAGCGCCGACAACGAACTCTCGGCTGAGAACCAAGCGGTGCTCGCCCTGAACGACCGGCTCGTCGAGGAAATCAATCTCGCAGTCTGTCGACCGACGGCTGAGGTGTTGCTCGCAGTCCAGGACATCGTCGACGACGCCGAGCTCGCCGGATGGATCGTTCGGATCCGCGATGATGCTGCCCGCGACGCCGAATGCGCGAAGGCCGCGCTCGACCAACCCGCCAAGACCGTATTCATCACCAAGTTTCCATAGGAGGGTTCACATGCGCATCCGAACCATCGCGGTCGGCGTGACGTTCACGTTGGCGACCGGCATTGGAAGCGTGGCGCTCGCCGACGGCTCGACCAGCACGAGTGGGATCGTCGCCGACTTCGAGGGTCAGAGGATCAACCTGGCCGAAGGTTGGGGTGAAGCTCGCGCCTGCACCTCCGACGGGGTGGTGACCACGTGCTACCGCAGCGAGGCCGCGATGGACCGGGCTGGAGCCGTCGCGGTGTCTTCCGGCGGTGTCGTGCCTCTCGCGACCTGCTCGAGTTCGCTGCGTCTGTACAGGTCGACGTCCTACGGCGGTGCGGTGTTGCAGTTGACGACGCGAGGGACGTATATCAACCTGTCCGGCTACGGGTTCGACAACGACACCAGCAGTTACAAGGTGGGAGCCTGCAGTTCCGGCTTCTACGACGGGGCAAGCGGAGGTGCGCCGACCTATCCCGGGAGCACGAGCGCAAACGCCTCAGCAACGTCGATGGTGTCGGGGTGGGACAACCGAGTGAGCAGTGTCTACATCAGTTGAACCCGACCGCGTTCAGTTGGCGTGGGACACATCCACGGAGGCGAGTGTGGTGACGCCGCTGCCGGCTGTCGGTGAATTGCCCGGAACGCCGGGCGCCGCGTCGAGCGGTCGGCCGCAGCGCGGTCGTCGATGGATCTGGTGGGTGGCGGCCGTGGTGTTGGTTGTGACGGCTGGTGCGGGTTGGGTGGTCGGTCGTGGGGTTCGGTCGGCGGATCAGGCGGCGTCGGAGGCGGCGGCGCCGACGGCGTCGTGGGTGACTGCTCCGGTGGAGTTTCGGGTGTTGTCGCGGACAGTGATCTCTCGGGGTGATGTGCGAGCAGAGGTGTCGACGTCGGTGGGTGTGCCGGCGTCGGTGGACGGTGAGCCGGTGGTGACGGGGATCGGTGTGGCCGTTGGTGATCGGGTGGTGGAGGGGCAGCGGGTGGTGGAGGTGTCGGGTCGTCCCGTCTTCGTGTTGGCGGGTGAGGTGCCGGTGTATCGCAGTTTGCGTCCGGGGATGACGGGCGCGGATGTCGCCCAGTTACAGGTTGCGTTGGAACGGTTGGGCTGCGCGATGACTGATGAGCCGGGCGTGTATGGGGAGTCGACGAAGACGTGCGTGGCCACGTTGTACACCGATGCCGGCTATGCGTCGGTGCCGTCGTCGCCGACCGAGGCTGCTGACCTCGCCGCGGCGCGTACGGCGGTGACCGATGCCGAGTCGGCGGTTGCTGCGGCTCAGGCGGCGTTCGATCGTGCTGCCGCAGGTCCGTCCGGGTCGACGGTGCTCGCCGCCCAACAGGGCCTGGCCGCCGCCCAGCGCGGCTACAACGACGCCGTGGCTGCCTCGAACGCGGGGGTGACGGCAGCACGGTCTGACCGGACCGCTGCACAGACGGCACTCGACGAGGCGCGCAACGATCCGGACTCGACCGCGGCTGACATCGCCGCAGCTCAGTCTGTGGTCGATGCGGCGGTCTCCGCGGTCGATACCGCCGAGCGGTCGGGGGCGTCAGCGGTTGCAGCAGCGAAGGATCAGGTGGCATTGGCTCAGGTGACCCTCGACGAGGCAACCGCCGCACCGAACCTGTCGGCCGAGTTCATCGCCCTCGATCAGGCAGGCAAGGGCCGCGACTCCGCCAACGGTGCCCTCTGGCTCTTGCAGGCGGCCACGGGTGCGACGGTCCCCCGGGGCGAGATCGTGTTCACGCCGACTATGCCCGCCCGCGTCCAGCAGGCAGTCACGCAGCTCGGAGCTCCGACCGGTGGTGTCGATTCGTCGACGGGCGCGTCGGTGGCGTCGACGTCGTTGGTTGAACTGGCGGGCGGTGACTTGGTGGTGGACATGATGCTGCGGGTCGACGAACGCGACCTCGTCGCTGTCGGCACCCCAGTCGAGTTGCTCGACGAACAGGCTGGCATCGTCCGTCCGGCCGAGATCACCACTATTGCTGACACGGCAACATCGGCGCCTGGTGGCAGCCTGTCGTATCGGGTGACGATCACCCCCGACGCGGCACTCCCTGATGTGCTCGCCGGCTCCAACTTGCGGGTGACGATCACTGCCGCGTCGACCGACACACCGACCCTGGTGGTGCCGGTCGCCGCGCTGTCATCTGCCGCTGACGGCACGACCTCGGTCGCTGTCATCGCTACGCCAGGCGCGACCGTCGACGTTGATCCGACGCTGGTGCCAGTCAATGCCGGATTGTCAGCCGACGGGTTCGTCGCTGTCCAACCCCTCGATCCGAACTCGCTCACCGAGGGTGACCGGGTCGTCGTCGGTCGATGACTGCCACCGGCGACGACGCTCGCACTCACGTGGTTGTCGATGTCGAGGGCCTCACCAAGGTGTTCGCTGGACCGCCCGACGTCGTCGCGCTGCGACCATGCACCTTCCAGATCTACCAAGGTGATTACGTCGCGGTGACCGGGCCGAGCGGGTCAGGAAAGACGACGCTGCTGTCACTGCTCGGACTGCTCGACACCCCGACCGCCGGCAGCTATCGGCTCAACGGTGTCGACGTCGCCGGTCTCGGTGACGCCGACCGATCGGCGGTGCGTGCCCATCGCATCGGGTTCGTGTTCCAAGCGTTCCATCTGCTCGGCTACCGCAGCGTCGTCGACAACGTTGAGCTCGGACTGCTCTATCAGGGCGTCGCCAAACGGCAACGACGTCAACGCGCCCACGACGTCATCGACCGCGTCGGGCTCACCCACCGCCGCCACGCCCCGTGTTCGACCCTGTCCGGTGGCGAGAAGCAACGCGTTGCCATCGCCCGGACACTGGTCCGCGAACCTGCCCTCGTGCTGTGCGATGAACCCACCGGCAACCTCGACACCAACACCAGCAACCAGATCCTCGACCTGCTCGACGAACTCCACATGGCCGGCCTCACCATCGCCATCATCACCCACGACCCCGCCATCGCCGCCAGCGCCCAACGCCACCTCACCATCACCGACGGCCACCTCACCGAACCAGCACCGGCTAGCCACCGCTGACCACAACAACCAATGATCACCGGCACCGAACCCGACCTGACAGCCAGCAGCGGTCGCTCACGCCTGCGGCCGATCGACTCGTTTCGCGAGGCAGTCACGGTTGTCGGGCAACGCCCGATCCGCACGATGCTGACCGCGCTCGGCACAATCCTCGGTGTCGGCGCGTTCGTCACCACCACCGGGCTCGCCACCACCGCCAGCGCCCAAGTGTCATCGCGATTCGATGCCCTGCGCGCCACCGAAGTCCGCATTCAAGACGCCGCACCCGACGGCACCAACCCATTCCCCGACGACGTCGACACCCGCCTCGAGACACTCAACGGCGTCAACCACGCCGGCCTGTTCTTCGCACTCAACGATGACGGCACCGTCCAACCCCGCAACACCGCCACCCGCCCCCAGGGCGGCACCACAAATCAGATCCCGCTCATCGCCGCCACACCCGGAGCAATCGCGGCATCACTCCCCCAACTCGCCACCGGGCGGCTCTACGACCAGTTCCACCAGGCACGCAGCGAACACGTCGCCATCGTCGGACGCGTCGCCGCTGAACAACTCGGCATCACCTACCTCGACCACCAACCCGTCGTCTTCCTCAACGACACCGCCTACACCGTCACCGGCATCATCGAAGACGTCGCGCGAAACCCCGACCTGCTCCTCGCCATCACCATCCCCACCACCACCGCCGACCAACGATTCGACACCACCAACGCCGAGCGACACGTCATCATCGACACCGCGCCCGGTGCCGCCCAACTCATCGGACGGCAAGCACCCCTCGCCCTCCGACCCCAACAATCCGAACGACTCCAGAGCCTCGTCCCACCTGACCCAAGGACCCTGCGCAACCAGATCGAATCGGACGTCCAATCCCTCTTCTACGCCCTCTCCGGCCTCGCACTCCTCATCGGCGCAGTCGCCATCACCAACGCCACCCTCCTCAACATCATCGAACGACGACCCGAAATCGGACTCCGCAGAGCGCTCGGCGCGACCCGCGGCCACATCACCCGCCAAATCACCCTCGAAGCAGCAATCACCGGAGCCATCGCCGGCACCATCGGCACCACCCTCGGCATCATCGCCATCACCAGCACCTCCATCGCCCGCAACTGGACCCCCACCATCAATCCCCAAGTCCTCGTCACCGCACCCGCCATCGGCATCCTCACCGGCACACTCGCTGGCCTCATCCCCGCCACCAAAGCCGCGAACACACCACCAGCCGACACCCTCCGAACGTGAAGTCACGCATTGAACGAGTCTGACTGAACGGGGTCGTTACGTGATCTCTGCGAGCCCAGTCGTGGACGACGGACCGCGTGGCGCGCTCGTGTGGATTGTCGTAGCGAGGCACACCCTCGTCGCAAATGACACTCAGTAGGTGGTGACTGTCAAGGCTGTCAAAAAGGAGCATCAATATGAAACGGATCGCTGGTTTGCTTGTCGGGAGCTTGGCAATAGGTTTCGCCCCGCCTTCCGGAACCGTGTTGGCGGCGTACAACGGGTCGTGTGAGGCTGGCGAGATCTGCCTTTGGAGAGACAGCTCGTATCTGAACAGTGTGTACGACGTGACTACTTCCGTCTCGAACTACAACAACTCTGTGTACTTCAACACGGCCACGTCACCGAACGACCGAACGAGTTCTATTCGCAGCCGCAAGGTCAGCGACATCGTGCGGGTGTACCAGAACAACAGCCACTCCGGCAACATGTCGTGCTTCGACCCCGGAGAGCTGACCGCATCTCTTCCGAACAGCGCCTACGGAAACCTTGGGAACGATTCGGCGTCGTCGCATTCGGTGCTCGCCGGTTCCTGCTGAGTCCGCGAGTGACTGGTCTTCTGCCGAGGTCGAGATCGTGGGTGCTTCTCGCTTCCGCACTCGCCTTGTTCGGTTGTCAGCACGACGACGAATCGGCCCAGGCAAGCATCGACGTCGACGGCATCAGGGCGTTGTCGGCTACCTACGAGGAGGACAAGCTATTGTTTGACGCCCGCCAGCGCCTCATTGAATCGTGCATGAGCAGCCGCGGCTTCGCCATGCCACGCCTCGACTTTGGCCCTCCCTCACGGTACGCCACGGGCGACAAGCGATGGGGTCTACCCGAGAGTGATCTCGACTCAGCCCGACAGTACGGCTACCACCTTCCTCCCAACCCCGCACTCGAAGCCTCTGGAGCGCGTGCAGAGACGGAGACAAAATTCCTTGCGGGCCTCTCGGCCGACCAGAGGGATCGCTACTGGGAAGCGCTCACCGACGAACCGGTTGACGGCAGTACGCGACCGTCTCGCCCGATCCGGATTGGGAGCAGTCAGCTGGTGATTGAGGTGAACAACAGTTTCGGGCCAGATGCATGCGCGGTTCAGGCCGATGACAAGCTCTTCGGGAGTCGGGATCAATACCTGGCGACCGCAAACGCGATCCAGCAGCTGCGATCCGACATCGACCGGCGGGCCGTCGCCGACGAGGCGGTCCAGGGGATGATCGCAAGCTGGTCGGAGTGCTTCGCAGGATCCGGGTATGAGGCCGCCGATCCGTTGCTCGCCAACGATCGATTCATCGCTCCCGGTGACGCGCCGAACGCCGAAGAAATCGGGGCGGCTGTGGCCGACATCGGCTGCAAACGCAAGCTCGATTTCGAGCGAGGGTGGAATGAGGCCGTTGAACGGGCAATCAGCAGCTACGACGAGGAGCTGGCGGCAGCTGTTCCGGTGTGGCTACAGCTGAAGGCGCATGCACTCTCGGAAGCGGCCAGTCTCGCGACAACGGATTGACGAGATCGGCGCGGCGAGCGTCGGAGGTTGATCTGCGCGATGCACTCGTTGTGCGCGGTCAACATCGTCGAGTTGGCGCACCGGCGATGTGCGCCGAGGCCGCGTTGGTGGGCCTGGGACTCGCCGTCGCCTCGACTCCCCGCGCACGGTTGGACCGTTCGCCCGAATCACTCGATCGGATCTGGACAGGTCGTCCGCCAGTCCGTTTTCCTGCGGGACGCTGAGCGGTCACGTCCGGATGCGCGAGCTCGACACTGAGGTCGCCCACCCATTCCCGTACACCGCGAACCTTGAGACGAGCGGCACGGCGCGCTTGATTGACCTTGGCGCTCACAGTTCGATTTCGATACCTCGGTTGGGTCCGGGCTCGGAGATCGCGGCATGGGGTGTCGGTGGAGTGATGCCGTGGTGTTGGTGCAGCCAGGCGTGCAGCGGGCGGGCGAGGACGGTCTCGATGTGTTTGCCGTTGTCCAGGTGTTGGGCGACCCGGGCGAGGGTGTCGGTGTCGAGGGGTCGTCCTTGTGCCCAGTCGCGCCAGGTGCGCAGCGCCGCGAGGTCGCGGTCCGCTTCGTCGCGGTGTTGTTCGGAGCGTTGTCTGTCGTGGGGGCGGTACGAGGCGTCGCTGTTCAGCCGGTCGCGTTCGACGTGGAGTCGGTCGCGTTCTTCGACGGCGGGAGACGGGGCGTTCTTGGCGAGCTGAAGGTCCCGCTCGGCGACGTCGACATCCGCGGTGGCGCGTTGGTGGTCGCGGCGGGTGCTGCGCCGGTGGAGTCGACCGGCTGACACGCGTGACGCCCACGCTTGGTGGGCGGCGCGGCGGGCGTTGTCGAGTTGTCGGCGTGCGGCGGCGATGGCGTCGTCGTGTGGGCCGCAGAGCGGAGCAAGGGAGTCGAGTTGTCGGTCGATTTGGGCGACTCGTTGCTCGCCGGCGCGGTCGGCGCCGTCGAGTTGAAGCAGTTGGTGGCGGGCGTCGATGCCGCGTTGGCGAGTTTGGGTTTCGAGGTCGGTGAACCAGTCAGGGATCTGACAGCGGGCATGGAGTTTCGGTTGCGGTGGTGGTTGGGTGGCGAGGTCGCGACGGGTGCGGACCGCCGGCTGGTCGGCGCGGTCGGTGGCGATGATTTGGTGGAGGATGTCGATGGCGTCGGCGGGGTTGTGGGTGTCGGTGACGACGTGGACGTCGTTGCGTTCCCGCCCCGCGGGTCATGCCGACGTAGAGGCCGCGGCAGGTGGTGGCTCCGGTGGCGAGGGTGATGGAGGCGGTGGTGGTGTCGGACTGGTTGCCGGGTTCGGTGGCGGCGTAGCCGAGCTGCACGTGCTCGACCACATACGACTTCGGCAACGTGATGGTGCCGTGTGCGTCGATCCGGGTCACCGTCAGGTCACCGGTCGACGTGATCTGGTTGATGGTCCAGTAGTCGCGGTTGCGGACCGTGTCACCTGTCGAGGTGGTGAGGTCGCGTCGGTTCGCTCGCGTGGTGATCACGTCACCGACATGCAACCGGCCGTCCGGGACCTCGACCGCCTCGCCGAGCTGACCTCCGTCGCTGCGAGCGTGCTGGATGTGGTGGTTGATGGTGGCGACGTGGTCGTTGGTGCCAGCGGTGATTGCCAGGCGGGTGCCGCGGGTGTGGTGGTCGAGCCAGGTGTCGGCAATGACGGTGAGGTGTTCGCCGAGTGGTGCGGCATGGATCCGGTCATGCGCCCGGTAACGGTCGAGCGCTGTCGGGTCGCCTTGGCGAAGTTGCAGGCTGGCTTCGGCTTCCCATCGTTCGGTGAACCGGTGGATGGTCGCCAGCTCGACGGTACGACCGGTGGCGACAAGTTCGGCAAACATCCCGCCACGACCGACGGCTTGCAACTGATACGGGTCACCGACGAGGACGAGCCGCCATTTGCAGGTGTCGGCGAGGTGGGTGAGACGGTGGAGGTCGCCGGTGGCGAGCATGCCGGCCTCGTCGACGATCACCGTCGACCCGACCGGCAACCGCCACGCCGGCCCGGCTGGCCGGTCGGGACGGGTCCATTCGTGGATCAACTTGGCGACCGTGTCCGCCGTCATTCCTGTCTCCGTGCCGAGGAGGCGGGCGGCTTTCGCTGTCGGGGCGAGCCCGAACACCGGACGGCCCTGCGCCTGAAGATTGGTGACGGCTGCGGCGAGCATCGTCGTCTTGCCGGTGCCGGCAGGGCCAACGATCAACACCAACCGATCCGCTCCCGCCGCCGCGCCCGCCGCCTCGCGCTGCAGGACATCAAGTTGCGGCGCGTTCACGTCGGCCGGGGAGGGATCGGGGAGTTGGGCGGCGATTGCCCACGCCATGATCCGTGCCTCTTGGGCGAGCGCCTTGCGGCTGGTGTGATGCCGCGCGGAGGGTTCGATCCACACCGACCGACCATCACCCTCGCGACGCTTCGTTCCGGTCGGCGGATCGAGGTCGACGCACTCGGCGAGCACTTCGTCGACGACACGATCGAGATGCTGAGCCCAGGCGGCGCCGTCGACACCCGGCACCGGACGGGTGGTGTCGCACACCGCGCGCAGAACGTCGAAGCGATGCCACGCCGACCGCTCCTCGCCCAGTCCGGCCACGACCTGTTCTACCGTCGTCGACGGCAACGGGAGTTCGAACGCGGCGGCTTCGGCGATGCTGTCCGCCAAGCCGTCCGCTGTCACGCCGATCCCGGCGGCCTCGTCCCGCCAACGTTCACGAAGGTCGGTCGGGTCGGTGCCGGTCTTGTGGGTCCGGGTGTCGAGCGCGGCCTGACGGCCAAGAGCGCCGCGTTCTTTCGGGGTCGGGTCCCGGCCCTCCCGGGTCCAGAACTCGGCCAACGCCTGTTGATAGGCGGCATCCACCTGAGCGGTGCGTTTCGAGAACAGTTCGAGCAGATCGGTCGGGACGCCGGCGATCTCGGCCTGCCCGTTCACGATCCCCCCAAACTCGACCCCATACCTCGCCGTCAGTTCCGCCCGAAGCACCGACTGATACAAGCCCCCGAGGGCGCGTTGATAGCCCTTCAACGTCCTGGCATCGAGCGCCCACCAACGACCGTCATCGGTCCGCACCTTCGACGAGATCACCACATGGGAATGCAACTGCGGATCATCCGACCGTGACGTGGTCTGCCGGAACACGGCCACCGTCAACCCGCCCGTCTCCGGATGCAACCGTCGACCACCGGAACGGATACGAGTGGTCGATCCGTACCGTTCGACACAATCCACCACCGCTTGTACCGCGACGTCATGACACTCCGCCAGACCGTCATCGCCGGACAGCGCCCACCACACCGACAACGACTTCGGCGCCGACAACGTCGCATCAAACCCCGCCACCGCACGCGACACCTGCCCCGACCGAGACACCCGATCGAGCAGCGGGCGACCCAACAGATCGCCTGAGACCGGGTCCCGGCCCTCGAGCAGCAACTGCAACGCCTCGGTCGTGACATCACCCGTGAGACTCAACGCCGACGCCTGCTCCCCAGCCCACATGCCAGGCTGCTCACCCGACGCGCCCGTCAGGTAGCGGGTGTAGTACTGCGCCGACGCCACCGCCGAACTCGCGTACAAGGTCGTCACCCGCAACACGACACCCACCCCAACGTCCCCGACAACGTCCCCGAAGACGCCCACCTGCTCGCGGGCACCTGTCTGTCCTTGATGGTTCGTGCGGTGTTCGGAATCGGAGAGTTCATTGCCAGTCGGTCCGTTCAGACGGAGAAGAGTCGAGCGGTCTGCGGTGCTTTGGACTGGCGCGTCCGCTTCGACGGCGTCGGTGCGTGTGCGTCGTTGGCGACCGCGGGCAGCTCGTCAGGCTCGGTGGCCATGACGACGGGTGGCCACACGGTGATCGATGAACCGATCCACACCTCGAACCGGCCGCGAGGCACCCGGATCTGACCGCCAACGCGGATCACCGGCATCCCCTCGACACCGTCGGAGATGAGGAACTGGTGCGCCAACTCATAGGCGGTCGTGCGCGAGATCCGCGCCACCGCCGCCGCTTCCATCACCGTCAACAGATCCGGAACCCGATCAACCAACATCGAACACACCTCCACCCCTGTGACCCACCGCCGAACCCGGCAGCCGTTACACGATTCACACCCCCATACGGGAACCGAACCGACCGAATCGGGGAACATCCCGCCACGCCTAGCCTCGTGACCCGCTCCAGCAGCGGATCACACTATTATTGCGTCGTCGCAATAATAGTGTGATCATGGTGCAGGGAGCACGATGAACACTCGAGGCATTCACATCGTCGTCGCTGACGCAGCCGACCAGCTCGGCGTCAGCCCACAACGGGTCCGAGCGTTGCTCGCGAGCGGCGAACTGCGCGGTGAGCGCGTCGGTGACGTCTGGCTGATCGACCCAGACTCACTCGCCAACTATCGCCACGTTCGTCAGCCGCGCGCCGGCCGCGCGCTGGCGCCACCGACTGCGTGGGCGGCGCTGCTCACCTCGTTCGCCACTGACACCACGAGCGAGCTCGTCAAGGCCTTCGGGATCGTGGGCGAGCGTCGCGCCCGGTTGCGCGCACTTCGGGCACGTGATGTCGACGACTGGCGGTGGCTGGCACGGCGGCGAGCGACCGTCAACCGGTACGCCACCCGCACCACCTATCTGGAGCGCCTACGTGGCGAACCCGATCTCATGCCAGCCGGTCTCAGCGCGCGCCGAGACATCGGGATAGCCGCCGGCGCGGAAACGTTCGACGCCTACGTCGACGCGACCACCGCCCAACGCCTCGTCGAGCGTTACAGGCTGCGGCCTGACAACGCCGGGAACGTCACGCTTCGCAGCATCAACCTCACCGCCTCTGACCAGCTCGCGGCAATCCGCCAGCGGCAGCTCCCTGAACTCGTCGTCGCCGTCGACCTGTACGAAGACCGCGACCCGCGCACGGCAGCGATGGGAAGCGACCTACTTCGCGCCCGGCTCACCAAGGCGAGGTCGGCGACACGATGACCCCTGCGCTCAACGACTCCCCACTGGCGTTGCACGCTGCCGACACCCCGGCGTGGCAGATGTGGGCACAACTCGTCGAGTTCTCCCGACATCTGCAACTCGACGATTGGTTACTCGTTGGCGGCCAGATGGTCGCCTTGCACTGCCACCTGGCCGGTCTCGTCCCGGGACGAGTCACGACCGACGTCGACGTCATCGCCAACGTCGTCACCACCAACCGAGCGCTGTCCGCCTGCCGGGAAGCAGCTCGCGCCATGCAGCTCGAGCCTCAACCATCGATCGATGACCGCCGCCAACACCGGTTCCGCAACGACACGATGATCCTCGACGTGCTCGTCCCTGATCACACCCCGAAGCACGTGCTGTTACGAATCGCCGGGCGTGATCCGGTCCCGATCGTCGGCGGCGCACGCGCCCTGCAACGCGCAGCACACTGCACGATCGACACCACTCAAGGTCAGACAGCCATCCCACTCCCTGACCTCCGAGGTGCAATCGTGTTGAAAGCCCGAGCGTGGGCAACCGACAGTCGCGACCGCGACCGGCACCTGTACGACCTCGCCCAGCTCTCCGCCGTCATCGACGACCCAATGGCACTCGCCGAGCAGCTCGACAGGAAGGAACGCCGGGCGCTCCGAAACGTCGACATGCCCGCAGCGATTACCCGGGATCCGTGGCTTCGCATCGACGACGCCCACCGAGCCGACGCCACCGAAGCCTGGCAGACCATCACCGAACCTGCCGGCGGCACTCCCGCTCGCTGACGTCGGCGCCTGCGTCGCGGCCCGTCGCATGGCGACTCCGACGGCACGAGCCAGCATGCGACAACACGAGGCGGAACCCGTTCGGACGATCCCCTCTCCGGTGGAACCCGTGGCGCTGACCCGCCGATCGCCACGTCAGTCGACTGCGTCCGACGGACGCGACCTTCGCACTCGGACGACTCGACCGGTCGGGCGGGACCGCTCTGCCGACTCCGATCGTACGAGCTGACCGAGGATGTCGGCCGCTTCCTTGTCGGCCTCCGGGACGAAGTGGGAGTACACGTTCAGTGTGGTCGCGGCGTTGCGGTGGCCGAGGCGACCGGCGACGGTCCGCACGTCGACGCCGGCGCTCAGCAGCCGGGTGGCGACGAAGTGCCGGAGATCGTGTAGCCGGACGCGCTCCAGCCCTGCAGCATCGCAGGCGACCCGGAAGCGTCGGGAGACCGAGTCCGGGTACCACGGCGTCGCCCCATCGGCGTCGTCGGTGAACACCAGAGCGGCGTCGGGGAGCGTGACTCCGCACATCTCCGCTCGGTCGGCCATTGCTCGTCGGTGCTGGTCCAACGCTGCCGTCGTGGTCGGTTCGATGGCGATGCGTCGTGCCTGGTGCGTCTTGGTGTCCTTCTCGACCAGCCCATCGAGGCCCATCACGATCCCGCGGCTGATCGTGAGCACGTGACGTTCGAGGTCGACGTCTCGCCACCGCAGGGCGAGTACCTCGCTGCGACGAGCTCCCGTCATCGCTGCGACTCGGACGAACACACCGAGTTCGGGATCGGTCGAGTCGATGAGCTGTTGCAGCCGGGCCAGGTCGTCGGGTTGCGGCGGCGTGATCTCTGGCTGCGGCACGCGCGGTAGGGGTCGCCGAAGCGGCGGGGTTGACGCCGAGCCATCCCCAGCGGACGCCCTGGGCGAGCGCCCGGCGCAGGATCCCATGGATGCGCCGCACGGTGCCCGGTGCCAGCGGCTGTCCCGACCGTCCGCCGTCGTGCAGCAGCGATCGGTAATAGGCGTCGATCTTCGCCGGCGTCAGCTTGGTCAGGCGGACGTCGCCGAGGGCTGGACGCAGGTTGCGTTCGATGTAGCCCGACACCTCGCGAGTCGTCTTGGGCGAGAAGTCGCCACGGGCATGCCCGAGCCACGCGTCGAGCAGTTCGCCGACCGTCGCTTTCGTTCGCGTCATCAGCCCACGTTCGGCCTCGACGACCATCTCGTTGAGCGTCCGCTGGGCATCGCGCTTGCCGGCACGCACCGTCTTGGTGGCATAGCGCTGCCGTCCCGTGAGCGGGTCGGCTCCCAGGTAGACCCGGAGCTCCCACGCCGACCCCCGTTGGCGCATGAATCCCTTCATCAGCTTCCTCCAGTGTGATCCATTGGCGAGCCAGTGGCAACGGAGGCCGGAAATGGAGAGAGCCACCCCGGAGGGTGGCTCTGACCTGGACTTTCTTGGCAGCCCGTACGGGATTCGAACCCGTGCCGCCACCTTGAGAGGG
>CAZQCP010000010.1:8502-47844 GCA_964592115.1 uncultured Ilumatobacteraceae bacterium | reverse complement strand
CCGCTTCGTCGACGAGCATCGCTTCGGCGTTGTGGGGCCGATCGGGGTACCGAAACCGAACGACCGATGCGCCGATGATCGGACCGGTCCGCGCCGGATCGGGTTCGGGCACCCGGTAGACGGCGATCGAGTCGCGGCCAGCACCATTGTCGCCGATGTCCGCGAGCAACAGTTCATCGCTGTCCCAGCCGCCGCCCGTGTCACTGACATCGCTGACCAGCGCGATGTCCTCGATGTCGACGACATCACCGAGGTGGCCGTCGAGGTGATCATCGAGCGGGTGGAATCCACGGACCGTGCCGTCCATCCCGAGTGCGAACACGCCGGGCGACTCGCCACCGTCGTCGTGCGTCCACAACACATCGGTGTGGCGCCTGCTCGCCACGAGGCCCGAGGCCTCGTCGAGGTCGGCGCTGTCGATGGTGCCCAGACGCCCGGTCACCGGCCGCACGCACAACGCCTCTGCGCGCTCGGCCACCGAGACCACGTCGATGTCGGCGATCGGCATCGTCGTGGCAGCCGGCGCGGTCGCCGGACTCGATGTGTCCGGCGAAGCGGGCGCAGGAGGCGCTCCGATCGTCGACGACGCAGCGTCGCCGGCGGACACGATCGAGTCGGCGGGTCGGTCGGATCTGGCGCAGGCGGACAGCGTCACGGCCGCCGCCAGCGCCACGCCCCAGCACGACCCGATCCGCTTCCGGTCAGGAGAGTGGCTCACGGCGCGGGTCGGCCCTCGTCCAGCGCGACGACGATCGCCGGCACCGGCACGTTCGCCGTCGCGTACGCGGCGATCGCCCGGTCGACCAGCTCTCGCCGACTGCGCGCGTTCAATCCGGACACCTCACCGTCACCGGGGTCGCTCACCTCGACCAACTCGAACCACATCAACTCCGAGCGCCACCCCGTGCGCCCGACTCGATCGTCGATCGCCGCGAGACGGGCACACACCGAGCCGAGCGACTCCGGGTTCTTCGCCAGCATCACCGCGGCGACGTCGGCGATCTCGTCGGCGCGTCGCCGTACGCCGAGCTCCAGCTTGCGCAGCAGGAACTTCGAGACGCCACCGAGCACGAGCAGCCCGAGCCCGAACAACCCGGTCGCCCACAAGAGCGAGTGGCCTTCGTACGCGACGTACATCACGCCGAGCACGACCACCGTCCCGATCCACGACAGCAACGTGCCCAGCCTGCCGGCTCGGGCGAGTGCCACCATCCCCGACGTCACCCAATGCGCATCGGTCGCCCAGAGGTGCCCGAGCTCGTGCGCACACATCGCCTCCAGCTGGTCTCGACCGAGCTCGGAGCACCCACTCGTGATCACCAGGATCCGCCGCTTGCGTGATCGTAGGGACAATGCATTCGGGACCGGATCGTCGGCGATGTACAGCTCCGGTGCGGGCTTGCCGATCCCGATCGACAACGCCTCGACGACGTTGCGCAGCACCTCATAGCCCTCGGCGACCGGGCGAGCCTCGACCTCAGCCAGCACCTGTGGCGATGCGCCCCACCAGAAGTACCAGAACGCACCCAAGAAGCTCACCACGACGGCAGCAACGGCGATCGCTGCGACGCCGCCCGGCGCCCAGGACCACACGGGCGAGTCGGTGAAGCTGCCCTTCGTGGCCCAACTCCAGAAGCGGGCCATGCCCGCCAGCACGAGCAGGACGAGCGCCGCGGCGGTGACCGCGAAGATCCCGACGCCGACGATGCAGGCGAGCGCCGCCTCGACGCGCGCCCAGCCGCGCCGCCGATCGAGGTCGCGGATCACCCCCGCCGGTCGATCACCCACGAGGCGGCACAGTATCGACCAGCGACGAGGCGGAGTGCTCCGGGGTGAGCGATGCTTGAATGTCGACGTGCGACCCGCGGACGCGCTCCTCCTGCTCGCCGACCCCGAGCGCCTCGCGATCGCCGGCACACTCGTCGCCGACCCGCTCGACGTCGACGCCCTCGTCGCACGCACCGGACTCGACCGGCGCGTGGTCCTCGTTGCACTCGGCGACCTGCGCAGCGCCGGTCTGGTGCACGAGCGCGACGGGGCGTACACGTTCGACCGGGCGGCACTGCGCACCGTCGCCCGGGAGGTGACCGAACAATCGATCCCGATGGACCCGTCGATCGGCTTCGGGATGACCGACGCCGAGCGGGCGATCCTCGAGCGGTACTTCTCGGGTCGGGTCCTCGACGAGATCCCGCAACAGCGAGCCAAGTTCCAGATCGTGCTGCAACGGCTGGCGCTGGAGTTCGACCTCGGGCGGCGGTACAGCGAGGCTGAGGTCAACGACCGCTTGCACCCGTTCAACACGGACTGGTCGACACTCCGGCGGGGGCTCGTCGATGAGGGCTACCTCGACCGGGAGCACGTCGAGGGCGTCACCTGGTATTGGCGCAGCGGCGGCCGCGTCGACGTGTAACAACGGTGCCAGGCACCGTTGTTACACCGGCTGGCGGTCAGGCTGGAGGTAGAGCGTGGTCCGCTGGGCGAGGTGGCGGCCGAGCGGGGCGACCACGGCGCCGAATGCGTCCTCACTCATCTTCTGGCCGTGGGTCGCTCCCGCGGCACGGCTGATGTTCTCGTCCATCAACGTGCCACCGAGGTCGTTGACGCCGGCCTGCAACAGCTGGCGCACGCCGGGCACGCCGATCTTCACCCACGACGCCTGCACGTTGTCGATCACGCCGCGATAGGCGAGGCGGCCGACGGCGTGCAAGAGCACGGTCTCACGGAACGTGGGGCCACGCCGGGCCAGGCGTTGCAGATAGATCGGCGACGCCATGTGCACGAACGGCAGCGGCACGTACTCGGTGAAGCCGCCCGTGCGTCGCTGGAGCTCACGCGTCCGCACGAGGTGCCGCGCCCAGTGGACCGGCCGCTCGATCGAGCCGGCCATGATCGTCACGTTCGAGCGCAGCCCGACTCGGTGGGCCGTCTCGTGGGCGTCGAGCCACTCGTCGGTCGTGACCTTGTCGGGGCACAGGATCGCCCGCACCTCGTCGTCGAGGATCTCCGCCGCGGTGCCCGGCAGCGAGCTGAGCCCGGCGTCCATCAACCGGCGCAGGTAGTGCTCCAACGGTTCTCCGAGACGCTTCGCCCCCTCGCTGACCTCCAACGCGGTGAAGCCGTGGACGTGGATCTCGGGCGCGGCGTCCTTCACCGCCCGGCACACGTCGAGGTAGTACTCGCCGTCGAAGCTCGGATGGATGCCGCCCTGCAACGTCACCTCCGTCGCCCCCATCTCCCACGCCTCGCGGACCCGTCCCGCGATGTCATCGAGCGTCAGCAGGTACGGCGTGCCGCGCAGGTTGAGCGACAACTTCCCCTTCGCGAAGCCACAGAACTTGCACTTGAACGTGCATACGTTCGTGTAGTTGATGTTGCGGTTGTGGACCCACGTGACCTCGTCGCCGACCACCTCACGGCGCAGCGCGTCGGCGGCCGCGGCGACGGCGGCCACCTCCGGCCCGCGGGCACCGAATAGCGTCACGATCTCGTCGACCCCGAGCTCTTCCCCGGCAGCGAAGCCCCCCAGCACCTCGCCGACGGGACCATTGCATCCGGGGTCAGACACCAGATGCAATGCAGGCGGCGACGAGGTGGCGCCCGCCGGCGTGGGATTGCATCTGGTGTCTGACCCCGGATGCAATGCGACCAGCGCGGGGGGTTCTGCGGGGGCGCCGGAGTACCACTGGGTCGAGCGGTCGCCGACGAGGATCACGTCGGCGCCGTCGCCGGTGTCGCGGGTGCCGGCGACCTGCTCGGGGAACTGGCTGCCCGGATCGTCACGCCCCAGCCCCTCGGCGTCGCTGCGATCGAGCACCGCGAAGCGCAACGCCGCATCGACCCAGTGCTGCGGGCCGGCGAGTGAGTCGGTCACGAACTCCGGATACGCCGTGAGCCGTGGTGCGAGCGCGAACCCGCGGGCCTCGGTCACCTCGCGCAACACGTCGAGGTCGGGCCACGGCCGCTCCGGATTCACATGGTCGGCCGTCACCGGCGACACGCCACCCCAGTCGTCGATCCCGGCGTCGAGCAGCACCCCGAAGTCGTCCGACAGGTTCGGCGGCCCCTGCAGGTGGATCGACGGCGGCAGCACCACCCGGGCGACGGCGATCGTCCAGAGGTACTCGTCGGGCGGGCAGGCGGGCGCGTTGCGCATCCCCGACACGAGCTTCGGGAGGAAGTTCTGGACGATCACCTCCTGCACGTGTCCGTGGCGGTCGTGGCTGGCAGCGATCGCCCGGAGCCCGTCGAGGCGGTCCTGGCGCGAGTCGCCGATCCCCACGAGCAACCCGGTCGTGAACGGGATCTGCAGCTCGCCGGCCGCCTCGAGCGTCGCCAGCCGCCGCGCCGGCACCTTGTCGGGCGCCGACCGGTGACACTCCAGGTCGGGGTTCACCGACTCGATCATCATCCCCTGACTCACCGCCACCGGCCGCAGGATCGCCAACTCGTCGTTGCTCAGCGCGCCGGCGTTGGCGTGGGGGAGCAAGCCGGTCTCGACGACCACACGCTCGCACATCGCCGCCAGATACTCGACCGTCGACTCGTAGCCCCGCTCGCGCAGCCACTCCCTGGCCACCTCGTAGCGGTCCTCGGGCCGCTCCCCGAGCGTGAACAGCGCCTCGTGACACCCGGCTCGGGCACCCGCACGGGCGATCGCCAGCACGTCATCGGGTTCGAGGTACGGGCTGCCAACGCGAGCCGGGGGCTGGGCGAACGTGCAGTAGCCGCACGTGTCATTGCACAGGAACGTCAGCGGGATGAACACCTTGGGGGAGTACGTGATCCGCGTGCCGGTGGTGCGATCACGAATCTCGCCCGCCTCGGCCATCAATTCGGGGAGCGGCGTGGCCAGGAGTCGACGGTCGTCGAAGTGCATCAGCGGACCCTAACCGGAGTGAGTGTTGATTGCGAACCCACTCCGGCTCGCACGTCGCCGAGGCCGCTACGGTGCACGGTGATGGCCCACTCGTACGAAGCCGGGATCGAGGCAGTCGCCGCGATCGTCGGCGATCGCTGGTCGCTGCTCGTGCTGCGCGACGTGTTCAGGGGAGTGCGCCGGTTCGACGCGCTGTGCGACGACCTCGGCGTCTCGCGTCCCGTCCTCGCCAAACGCCTGAAGGGCCTCGTCGAAGCGGGCGTGCTCGAGCGGGTCGCATACCAGGACAACCCGCCGCGCTACGACTACCGGCTGACCGAGCTCGGCACCGAGCTGTCGCCCGCCATCGTGGCGCTGCTCCGCTGGGGAGATCGCTGGTATGGCGACGGTGAGCGCACCGCTGTCCTCGTCCACGCCGACTGCGGCACCGAGTTCGAGCAGGGGTTCTGGTGCCGCACGTGCAAGATCACGTTCGGGCCGGGGGCGATCCGGTCGGGAGCGACCGACGACCCGGTCACCTGAACATCAGGAGTGGGCGGGCGGCTTCACGGGTGTGAGCTTGCTCGGCGTCGCCCTGGGCGGCGTCCGCTTGATCGGGGTCGCCTTGAGTGGGGTCTTCCAGGAGGGAGGTGTCACGAAGGGCATGGGCGCACGGTACGCGTGCCGTGTTCCGCACCCGTTTCGTCATCGTGAACACCAGCTCGCACGATTCGTGCTCGCTCGTCTCGCGCATCTTCAGCCGAGCTCGCGCAGTGATGTGTTGCGCACGTACGTCACGGCCACGACCGCCAGGTTCACGACGCCCGCGGTGGTGATGGCGGCGCCCGTGCCGATCACGGTCGCGAGACCACCGAGCAGCAGCGCACCGACCGGCATCAATCCCGCGGCGATCAGCGTGTAGAGCCCCATCACCCGCCCCATCATCTCCGGTGGGGTGCTCGACTGCACGAGGCCCTGGTTCATGTTGATGAAGAACCCGCCGACGAGCCCCATCAGGAAGGCCAGCACGAGGAGCATCGGGAACGTGTTCGCCAGCCCGACACAGATCGTGATCGTGCCGCCGCACAACATCGCCCGCATGAACGCCACGGCGCGGTTCTTCATGTCCGGACGGCGGAGGATGAACACCGACGTGATGGCGATGCCGGCGCCCATCAGGGCCAACGGCAGCGCCGCCTCGCCCGCCGTGCGTCCGAGGCCGTCTTTGACGTGCGCCTGGATCGTGACCATCACCGCCGGGTTCACGGTGAGGCTCGCCAGCAGGAGCAGCCCGAACAACCCCCGCAGCGGGCGCGAGTCGAGGACGAACCGCAACCCGGTCCGCACGTCGGCGACCAGCGATCGCCGCGGCGTGTCGGCCGTCGGCACATCGTGTGCCGGGACGCGCAAGCGGAGCAGGAACACGATGCCGATCGCCATCAAGGTCGCCTGGAAGCCGAACGCTCCCTCGAACCCCCACAGGTCGCCCGCCACCTTGGCGAGCACCGGCCCGAGGATCAACGACATCGTCATCGCGATCGCGTTCAGGGCGATCGCTCCGAACAGCTGGGCCTTGGGGACCAGCGCCGGGATCAGCGACGCCCGCACCGGCGACCCGATCGCCGCCGCTGACCCGCTGAGCACCGCTGCCACGATCACGAGCGAGAAGCTCACGTGCCCGGTGCCGACCAAGAACGCGGTCGCCGCCATCACTGCGCCACCGGCGATCTGCGTCCCCATCAGCAGCCGGCGACGGTCCAAGCGGTCCGCCCACACGCCCGCGGGCAACACGAGCAACGCACTCGGCAGCCCGAACGCGAACACCACGAGTCCCTGCTCGGCCTCGCCCAGGTCGAGTCCGTCGAGGACGAGCCATCCGAACACGAAGCGCTCGGCGTTGGCGACGAGGAAGTAGGCGATGTTGTTGAGCCACAACATCCGGAACGGCTGCGACGCCAGCGGGCTCGCCGGGCGCGCCTCGTCGATGTCGGTCACGAGCGACGCGTCGTCGGCCCCCGTCGATTCCCCCGTCGACGTCACCGGCGCAGACTGTCAGATCCCACACCGGCCCGCACGATCGGAAATGTGTCCGAATCGTCTCGCTGAGCGACATGAGACGGACAGATTTCGGGCCCCGGCGGGCGCGACTACGGGGAGTGGTGCTGTTGGCGCCGGACGAGGCGCGACGAGCCGGCGTCGATGCCGGGGAGTTGGGGTTCGAACCGGCCGGCGTGTTCGGCCACGAGCTGCTCGACGATCGCTTCGACCTCTGTCCACGATGTCGCCCGCGGGCCGTCGAGGTGCCGGTTGTACGGCTGGTCGAACACGATCGTGGTGTTGCCGAGCGCGCGGAGCTGTTCCACGTTGTGCGGCGCGTCGTCGATGTAGGCGTCGGCGTCCGCTTCCGGCTTGGCGCCGAGGAAGCACAGATCGCGGTACGGGATGCTGTTGGCGTCGAGCCACGCCGCGGTGTCGCCGACCGCCTTCTCGTGCCCCCAGTTCACGTACAGGCGGTGGGTGATGATGCGGATCCACACGCCGGCATCCGACAGCCGCCACAACACATCGGCGGCACCCGGGATCGGCTCCATCGTGCGGAACATGTCGAACTCCAGCACCGCTCGCCGGTGCAGATCGGCGTACTCGCCCGGCGCGAGACCCCACTCACCGAAGTCCCAGGAGCGCTCCAACGGGTACGTCGCCGGATCGACGCCACGGATCTCGGCGAGGATGTCACGGAATCGCCGTGTGTGGTCGGCGACCACACCGTCGAGGTCGACACCGAGGGTGAACGATCGATCCATTGCCGCTCCAGCCTGCCAGAGTGGACGCCCATGGCCTCCCGAAATGCTCGCCGGCTGCGCCTCGGCATCGACCTCGACGGCGTCGTCGCCGACTTCAACGCCGGCTGGATCGCCCGCTACAACACGATGTTCGACGCCGAACTGACACCCGACCACGTCGACGTGTGGAACGCGCCGACCACCCTCACGCACTTCACCAACATGGGCGAGTTCTGGCGATGGGCGCGCACGAGCGGCGGGGGAGCGAGCATCTTCCGCGTGCTCGAGCCCTACCACGGGGCACTCGACTCGCTGGAGCGGCTCGCTGCTGGGCACCACATCGTCATCGTGACCACGAAGCCGGCATTCGCCATCCACGACACCTACGAGTGGCTCGCGGAGCACCGCGTGCCGACGCGCGAGGTGCACATCGTCGACGACAAGACGACCGTCGACTGCGACGTCTACCTCGACGACGCCGACCACAACCTCGAAGCACTCGCTGCCGCCCGGCCGTCGGCGAGCGTGTGCCGATTCGTGCGACCGTGGAACCAAGCGCACCCCGGCGTTGCCGACATCGCCGCGTGGCCGGAGTTCGAAGCGTTCGTTGCCGGGATGTGAACGTCGAGCGAAGTCACCGCCACGCGACCACACCTGCGCTACGGTCGATCCGTCGCTGCCCACGAGGACGGCGGCGCCGCGGGGCAGCCGGACGGAGGCCACGCCACAACGTGAACACCACGAACACCACAACACGAGGAACACCACTCACACAGGGGAGACACTGATGCGAACACGACGGATGGTGCTGGCGAGCGCAGTCGCCATGAGCCTGGTCATCGCCGCATGCGGCAGCGACGACGATGACGGCGGCAGCACGGCCACCGACGCGACGGACACGACCGACGCACCCGATTCCACCGATGCTCCGGCCGAGCCGGGCGACGATTGGCCCGAGTCGATCGTGTTCGGCTTCGTACCGTCGCAGGAGCAGGAATCGCTCCAAGACGACATCCAACCGTTCATCGACGTGCTCGAAGCAGGGCTCGGCATCGACGTCGAGGGCATCGTCACGACCGACTACACCGGTCTCGTGACCGCCATGGGAAGCCAGACGGCCGACGTCGGCGCGCTGCCGCCGTTCGGCTACGTGCTCGGCAAGGACCAGTTCGGCAACATCGAGGCACTGCTGCAGTCGATCCGCTTCGGCTCGGCGACGTACCACGCCCAGTGGTTCACCAACGATCCCAGCCTGTGCGCCGAACCGCCCGTTCCCGGCACCGCTCTCGAGCGCGTCAACGGCGAGGTCACCCAGGTCGACGCCCTCGAGGCGATCGCCCTCCAGGTCGGCATCGTGTTCGACGACAACGGCAACAAGGTGTTCGGCGACACGACCGACTCGGGCGAGGAGGTCGCGAAGGGCTCGTCGTGCATCGGCGACCTCGAAGGCGTCGTCGGCAAGCGGGTCGCCTTCACCAGCGAGAGCTCGACGTCGGGATACATCTTCCCGGCGCTCCAGTTGCGCAACCTCGGCATCAACGAGCAGACCGACGTGACGGCGATCTTCGCCGGCAGCCACGACGCCGCCGTCACCGCCGTCTACAACAACGACGCCGACGTCGGCTTGTCGTTCGACGATGCCCGCCGCAACGTCCGCCAGGAACTGCCCGACGTCGGTGAGAAGGTGATCGTCTTCAACATCAGCGACGAGATCCCGAACGACGTCGTCGCCGTGCGGTCCGATCTGCCCGATTCGTTGAAGCAGGCGATCTACGACGCGATCTCCGACTACCTCGCCACCGACGAGGGTCGCGAGCAGTTCGACCTCATCTACGGCTGGACCGACGTGCAGCCGGCGAACGAAGCCGACTTCGACATCGTCCGCGCCGCGGCAGCCGAGCTCGGGATCACCGAACCGATCTGATGATCCCCCGCCGGCCCCAACCGGTGAGTTGTGCCACACGCCGCCGCGGGCGGCATCGATGATCGAGTTCGACTCGGTCTCGGTGACCTACCGCGGCGGCGTGCACGCCCTGCGCGACGTCAGCCTCACGATCGACGACGGCGAGTTCGTCGTCGTCGTGGGGTTGTCGGGCGCCGGCAAGTCGACGTTGCTGCGTGCCCTCAACGGGCTCGTGCCCGCCACGTCGGGCTCGATCAAGATCGACGGCACCGAGGTCGTGGGCGCCAAGGGTCGCGAGCTCCGCGAGATCCGCCGGAACATCGGCATGATCTTCCAGACCTTCAACCTCGCCACGCGCACGACCGTCATGAACAACGTGCTCATGGGACGCCTCGCCACGGTGCCGGCGTGGCGTTCGACGCTCGGCCTGTGGCCGGCGGGGGACCGTGAGATCGCCTTCCAGGCGCTCGAACGCGTCAGCATCGTCGACAAGGCGTACGTGCGCGCCTCGAACCTGTCGGGTGGCCAACAGCAGCGCGTCGGCATCGCCCGCGCCCTCGCTCAAGAGCCGTCGGTGATGCTCGCCGACGAGCCCGTCGCCGCACTCGACCCGGTCACGAGCCATCAGGTGATGGGTGACCTGCAGCGGATCAACCGCGAGCTCGGCATCACCACCCTCGTCAACCTGCACTTCCTCGACCTCGCCCGGCGATACGGACGACGCCTGATCGGCCTGCGTGCCGGCGAGCTCGTCTACGACGGTGACATCGCCGACGTCGACGACGAGACGTTCCGCGAGATCTACGGTCGGGCGATCACGCCGGACGACCTGCTCAACAACTGACGCCGTGACCACCGACGCCATCCGCCCTGGACTGGAGCCGTCCGATCCGGTCGGCGCGGCGTCGACGAAGCGACCAGCGCGTCCACGCCCTCGCCCGTTGTCGATCGTGATCGCGATCGGCCTCATCGCCTTCACGATCTACGCCGCGCGGCGCTCGGGTTGGGACTGGGGTTCGTGGGTGACCGTGTGGAACAACCCGATCTGGTCACGCTTCTGGCCGGTCGACTGGGAGTGGGTGTTCACGCGCCGCAACGTGTTCGATCCACTCGTCGAGACGTTCCAGATCGCCGTCGTCGCCACGATCATCGGGTGCGGCTTGGCGTTGCCGATCTCGTTCCTGATGTCGTCGCTGACAGCACCCAACCGCACGACGTTCATCATCGTGCGCTCGGCGATGAACCTCCTGCGGGCGATCCCCGACCTGCTGCTGGCCGTCATCCTCGTCGCCGCGGTCAGCATCGGTGCCTTCGGTGGGGCGATCGCGCTGACCGTGTTCTCGTTGGCGGTGCTCGTCAAGTTGTTCAGCGAATCGATCGACAACGCCGACCCACGCCCGCTCGAAGCTGCGATCGCCGCCGGCGGCACGCACACGCCCGCGGTGCGCGTGGGCGTGATGCCGGAGGTGTTCCCGGCCTACATCGCCTACAGCGCCTACGTGTTCGAGCTCAACGTGCGTGCGTCGGTCGTGATCGGGCTCGTCGGCGGCGGCGGCATCGGTCGTGTGATCGAGGCGCAGCGCCAATTCTTCCGCTACGACCGCATCCTCGGCATCTTGATCATCTTGTTCGTCATCGTGCTGATCATCGAACTGATCAGCGACGCCATCCGCCGGAGGATGCTGTGATGTCGCGCTTCACGGTACTGAACCCCTTCACGGCGGCGGCACGATGACCGTCATCGCTCCACTCGACGTCGACGACGCCGTCGTGCGGCCGGCTCCGCCACGCACGCGCTGGTGGCGCCTCGCGGCCGCGCTCGGTGTCGTCGCCGTGTTCGCGTGGGGGTACTCCGGCCTCGACGTGTCGCTCGACCAGCTGCGGCGCGCACCGACCAACATCTGGACGATCATCAAGCTGTCGTGGCCGCCAGACTTCGCTGCCGCGATCCAGCGCGGCGCGGTCACCAAGGTCTTCGAGTCGTTGTTCATCGCCTGGACCGGCACCGTGATCGCGGCCGTGCTGTCGCTCCCGCTGGCGTTCCTCGCCGCCAGCAACGTCGCTCCGCGCTGGGTGCGGATACTCGTGCGTCAGCTGTTCATCGTGTTGCGAGCGTTCCCCGAGCTGATCCTCGCCACGGTGTTCCTCGCCGTCGTCGGGCTCGGACCGTGGGCGGGTGCGTTGGCGCTCGGCATCTCCTCGGTCGGCACGCTCGGCAAGTGGTCGGCCGAGTCGATCGAGGAAGCCCCGCCAGGGCCGGTCGAGGCGATCCAGGCCAGCGGTGGACGAAGGATATCGGGTGTTCGTTGGGGGCTGCTCCCGCAGGTGTTCCCGGCGATCGTCGCCCACTGGCTGTTCCGCTTCGAGATCAACGTCCGCGCCTCGGCGATCTTCGGGCTCATCGGTGCCGGCGGCATCGGCGGCGAGATCGCATCCCAGGTCCAGTTCCGCAACTGGGCGAACGTCTCTGCGGTGTTGCTCATGGTGATCGCGATGGTCCTCGTGATCGACGCGATCTCGGGCGCCGTGCGTCGCCGGATCCTCGCCGGCAGCAACCGCACCCTGAGCGACGACGACGACGGCGACGAACGGGGCACCGCGGAGGCGAGCCGCGAGGCACTTGCCGGCCTCGGCGGATTCCTCACCCGCAACCGCCTCGACCGCGACACCTGAACCGCGACACCTGAACCGGACACCTGACCCGCACACGTCGTGTTCGGGCGTTCCGGCAGGGGAGCGGACGGTGGCAGTAGCGTCGGGAGGCATGTGCGGCCGCTTCGTCTCCACCGCCGGGCCTGACCGGATCGCCGCGTACTTCGATCACATCGTGCCGACCGAGCCCGCCGCCGAGTCGCTCGGCGAGAACTTCAACGTCGCCCCGACGCAGGACATCTACGGGGTCGTGTCGAACGGCGACGGCACGGCCCGCGTGGACGCGTTCCACTGGGGCCTGATCCCGAGCTGGGCGAAGGACCGCAAGATCGCATCGAGGATGATCAACGCTCGATCGGAGACGCTCGCCGACAAGCCGGCGTTCAAGGGTCTGTTGAAGAAGAAGCGGGTGATCATCCCGATGACGGGTTTCTACGAGTGGCAGGCGGGGGCGGCGGACGGCCCGAGGACGAAAGCCGGCAAACCGGTGAAGCAACCGATGTTCATCCACCGCGTCGACGACGAACCGCTCGCCGTTGCCGGGCTGTGGGCGGCATGGAAGGACCCCGACGACCCGCAGGGCCGGTTCGTGCACAGCGCCACGGTCATCACCACGGCCGCCAACGCCACGATGCGGGCCGTCCACGACCGGATGCCGGTCATCTTGGCGCCGGAGGAATGGGCGTCGTGGCTCGATCCCGACAACGACGACCTCGACGCGCTGCGCTCGATGCTCGACCCGGCCGCGGACGACCTGCTGACGATGCGCCCCGTGTCACCCGACGTCAACAACGTCCGCAACAACCGCGCCGATTTGCTGACACCCGTCTGAATAGGCAACGGACAGGGGCCCGTCCCCGGGTGTGACTCATTCGCCGAGCGCCGCTCGGATCCGTTCGCCCCAATCGACGAGGTCCTCGCGCGAGACCGACGCGGCGGCGTTGGCGAAGCTCAGCTCGGACATCGTCGACGTCGGCACCACGTGCACGTGCGTGTGCGGCACCTCGTACCCCGCGACGATCACGCCGATGCGCTCGCAATCGAACGCCTGTTGCTGGGCGATGGCGATCTTGCGAGTGACGGCGAACAGGTGGGCGGCGAGCTCGGGCGAGCAGTCGACCCAGTGGTCGATCTCGTCGAGCGGCACGACCAGCGTGTGGCCGGCCGCCATCGGATTGATCGACAAGAACGCCACGCACTGCTCGTCTCGCCAGACGAACTCGCCAGGGAGCTCGCCGTTGATGATCCGCGTGAAGACCGTCGTCATGCCAGCGAGATTACGACCTTCCCCTGGCATCAGCCCTACGCTGTCGCCGTGACCGCGGAGCATCCGGTGGCGGCCCCGCCGTCGACATCGATGTTCCAGGGCATCTGGACGATCCCGAACCTCATCACGTTCGTCCGCCTGCTCTGCCTCCCGCTCTTCCTCTACCTGCTGTTCGGCCGCGACGACCGCGCCAGTGCCGCATGGATGCTCGGCGCGCTCGGCGCAACGGACTGGGTCGACGGATATCTCGCCCGCCGGCTCGGCCAGGTCAGCGAGTTCGGCAAGGTCTTCGATCCCACGGTCGACCGGTTGTTGTTCTTCGTCGCCGTGACGGCGATCCTCATCGACGGCTCCATGCCGCTCTGGTTCGGGATTGCTCTCCTCGCGCGGGAGGTGTCGGTCGGCGTGATGATGGCGGTCGCCACCGTCGTGTTCAAGATGCCGCGCATCGACGTGACGTTCCTCGGCAAGCTGGCGACGTTCCTCTTGATGTTCGCCGTTCCCGGATTCTTGATGGGCAACAGCGACATCGCCGGTGCCCGCGGATTCGAGATCGTGTCGTGGATCCTCGGCATCCCCGGCCTGGTGCTGAGCTACTGGACCGGAATCGCCTATATTCCGCAGGTACGACGGGCGGTCGAACGTGGACGGGCCGGCCGCGCACACCCTGATCCAGCCGCCGAGTGAAGCCAGGTACGGTTGCCTCCATGAACATTCCGCCGGAACTCCGCTATTCGACCGACCACGAGTGGGTGCGCGTCGAGGGCAACGTGGCCACCATCGGGATCACGGACTTCGCACAGGACGCGCTCGGCGACGTCGTGTTCGTCGAGATCCCCGAGCGGGGCGCAGGAGTCACCGCCGGGGAATCGTTCACCGAGGTCGAGAGCACCAAGTCCGTGAGCGACATCTACGCACCGGTCACGGGTTCCATCGCCGAGGTCAACGACGCACTGGAGTCCACGCCCGAACTGCTCAACAGCGACCCCTACGGCGACGGCTGGCTCTGCAAGATCGAGTTCAGCGACGCCGCCGAGCTCGACGGCCTGCTCGACGCCGACGGCTACCGCGCGCTGACGGAGGGCTGACCTTGAGCGCGTCCGTGTTCTGCAACCAGTGCGGTCACCGCAACCCGCCCGGCAGCGCGTTCTGCTCGAGCTGTGGTTCCGCGCTCGACTCGCTCGACGATCGCACGATCACGTTGAGCACGGTCGACCCGCTGCAGGACGCGCCCGGCACCGACGACGACATCGTGGTGCCGGTAGGGGAGCTGCCGGGCGGCGTCGCCGTGCTGATCGTGCGCGCCGGAGCGCAAGCCGGCGCACGCTTCCCGCTCGAACAGGGCGTCACGAGCCTCGGACGTCACCCCGACTCCGAGATCAGCCTCGACGACATCACCGTGTCGCGGCGTCACGCCGAGATCGAACGGACCCCGGACGGCTACGTCGTCAGCGACGCAGGCTCGCTGAATGGCACCTACGTCAACCAGGAACGCATCGAGCGGCTGCTGTTGCGCCACGGTGACGAGCTGCAGGTCGGCAAGTTCCGACTCGTTTTCTTCGAACGGCACGATGGCTGAGCCGCCGACACCGGTGGCGCCGCGGACGGGCCCGCACCTGTCGATCGGCGAGGTGTTGGCGTTGCTGCTCGAGGAGTTCCCCGACATCACGATCTCCAAGATCCGGTTCCTCGAGAGCCAGGGCCTGATCGACCCGGAGCGCACTGCGTCGGGTTACCGCAAGTTCTACGGCGGCGACGTCGAGCTGCTGCGGTGCATCTTGCGCGAGCAGCGGGAGAACTACCTGCCCCTGAAGGTCATCAAGGACCGCATCGACTCCGGCGAGATCGATCCGACGAACGAGAACCCGCGGCCACGGGGAATCAAGAACGTCAGCGATCCGCACGATCACCCCGAACCATCCGGCCATCCGAGCGCCGGCACCCGTCCCACCGATCCCGACCAGCCGACCGGCGCCGCCGTGCTCTTCCAGCGCACCGATCAGGCGGACCCCGAGAGCAGCGCCGACACCGTGGCGGTGCCGACAGCGGACGTGACCGACGAAGCGGCGGTACCTCGCGCCGCCCCGTCCGCTCCGGCATCGACGTCGACGTCACGATCAGGTTCGCCGTCCACCTCACGCTCTGCCTCACCCGCTTCCTCCACGTCAACCTCACCGTCAGGGAGCCACGGGGCAGTGTTGCCCGGCCTGCTGTTGTCGTTCGACGAGCTCTGCGCGATGGCCGGGATCAGTCGCGACCAGCTCACCGAACTGCGCTCGTACGGTGTCGTCGTCGGCACCTCACCGAAAGGCGACGAGCCATTCGACGAGGACGCCGCCGAGATCGCCACGATCTGCAAGCGGTTCCTCGACGCCGGAATCGAACCCCGCCACCTGCGCGGGTGGCGCGTCGCTGCCGACCGCGAGGTCGGGCTGCTCGAACAGCTCATCCAACCCCTGTTGCGCCAGCGCAATCCCGAAGCTCGCGCCCAGGCCGTCGCCGAGTTGAACGAGTTGGAAGCCGAAGGCGGCCGGTTGCGGGCCGCGCTGATGCGCGCTGCGCTGCGCCACCACGGCGCACACTGATCACACCCGCGCGTCAGGGCGTCTTTGCGTCGGTGGCGCGGTCCACGACCGTCGGCGACCTCGGTACAGTGGCCATGTGGTTCCACTCGAGCTCATCGGTGTCCGGGTCGAGATGCCTGCGAACACTCCGATGGTGCTTTTGCGCGAGCAGGCCGAACCGCATCGACTGTTGCCGATCTACATCGGCACGGCGGAAGCGTCGGCGATCCACTACGCGCTCGAAGGCGTCGTGCCGCCACGCCCGCTCACCCACGACTTGATGCTCGAAGTGATGGGGACGCTCGCGGCCACGATCGACAACGTCGTGGTGACCGAGATCCGTGACCGGACCTACTACGCCGAACTGCACCTGTCGACGCCGGCGGGCGAGCAGGTGATCTCCTCGCGACCATCCGACGCGATCGCGCTCGCCGTTCGTTGCAACGCACCGATCTTCGCCAGCGAGGCGTTGATCGACGCGGTCGGCCAGGACGCTCCCGCCGAGCCCGACGACGACACCGACGAGATCATCGACGAGTTCAAGGACTTCATCGAGAACGTCAGCCCCGAAGACTTCGGCGCCTGACCCTCCCGAGCCCCCCTCCACCCAAATCTGTCCGGAACGTCTCGCTGAGCGTGACGTTCCGGACAGATTTGTGCGCGGGCGGTGAATCAGGCGAGGAGCTTGGCCTTTTGCTGGGCGAACTCGGCCTCGGTGATGACGCCTTGCGCCTGGAGGGCGACGAGTTTGCCGATCTCGTCGGCGGCGCTCGGCGTGGTGGCCACGTCTTGCACGTACGAGCGGAAGGCCGCCTCCTGGTTACGGGCGTCTTGAATGGCGTGCTCGGTCATCTTGGACCCGCGGGCGATCAGGTACACGAGCACACCGAGCCACGGGATGATGATCACGAACAGCGCCCAGAACGCCTTGCTCCACCCGCCCATGTCGGAGCTGCGGAAGATGTCGGCGATCACTCGGAACAGCAACACGATCCAGGCGATGAACAAGAACCACCACAGCATCGTCCAGAACATGCCCATCAGGGGGTAGTCGTATGCGAACACGTCATCTTCTCCTTGTCGTGGGTGCGTGGGGACACGCCTGATCAGCAGTGGCGCGTCCGCAGCGGGTGCGGTTGCGACGAACGGTACGGGTGCGGCGGGTGATGGCGCCCCACCCGCGACGGGGCGATTCCGGACGCACCCGCCACGGAATCGAGCAAGTCCGGCCGATGGCATCGAACACGGCACGTCGATCGCGCCACCCGCGCTCGGGTGGTGCGCGCGGGCTCGTTCACCGTCAAAGTGACGAAGAAGCACGCCCGTAGTCAAAGGGGTCACGATGAGTGGGGTATCACTCGACAACGAACCGGTGCAGTCGATGCCTCGTCGCGAGAACGGCTCCGGCTGATGTCGCCATCCGATCCACAACCTGTCGCGATCGCCACCGATCTCGTCGAGTACCTGATCGTGGTCATCCCCGGCCCACAGGCGCTGAGCGCAGTCGGACCCGACCTGGTGCGCATCGTCGATTCGTCGGTGATCCGGATCCTCGACCTCGTGGTGGTGACGATCGGCCAGAACGGCGGCCCCGAGATCGTCGAGATCGACTCGATCGACGGGCTGGATGCGATCGTCGACGTGACCGTGTGCCACGGGCTGCTACTCAGCCAGCACGACATCGAGCTCGTGTCGCTCGCCTTGCGGCCCGGCGACTGCGCGGTCGTGCTCGTGGCCGAGGATCGTTGGGCCGAACCGCTCGCCACCGCGGCGCGTGCCCTCGGCGGCGAGGTCCGCGCCGGAGAACGGATCGCCCGCGACCGCGTGGAAGCGGCCCTTGTTCGAGCCCAGCCTGACCCGATGGAGGAACGATCATGACCACCGTGCGCGGACGCGAGGGCATCCCTGACCTGTTGACACGGCCGCCGTCGGGCACACGCGAGTTCGTGTCCGAGTGGGCGCACCTCATCGTCGATCCTGTGCAACAGCTGGCGATGCTCGCCAACTTGTTCGAGGACGGTCTGCTGTCCTGGGCGGAGTACGAGCAGTACAAGCGCGACATCCGCGAGCTGTGAACCTGGTCGCGGAAGCGACGCCACATTGTGGATCGAGGAACGCTGCCGGTGATACCGTTCGTTCTCAGACGATCGGAGCCCAAATGGCCCCGACGCCGAGGACAGAAGCGCGGCGCCGTAGGAGGTCTGTGTGGACACGACGGACAGAGCCGACGGCACCCGAACCAGCCACTCGTCCGCGCTCTTGCGCTCGAAGCTGCGCCGCCCGCAGCTCCCTGACCACTTCGTGCCACGGCCACGCCTGGAGCGCGTCTTCGCCACCGTCACCGGCCGACCGCTCACGCTGGTCATCGCGCCGGCCGGATCAGGCAAGACCGCCTGCTTGTCCAACTGGGTAGCACACACCGACGTGCCACATGCCTGGCTGTCACTCGAGGAGTTGGACGACGATCCGGTTGCCCTCTGGACCGGCGCGATCAGCGCGCTCGAGACGCTGGCACCCGGTTGCGGACGGGCGGCTCAGGAGCTGATCATCGGCGGCGCGACCGCCGGCGACATCGTCCGCGTGCTGCTCGCCGGCCTCGAGGCCGCGTCGGCCGAGCACAGCGTGCTCGTGCTCGACGACGCGCACCACATCAAAGATGCGCGCACGGCCGAGTCGCTGGCGCTGTTCGTCCAGCATCTGCCCTCGTGGCTGCACGTTGTGATCGCCGCCCGCACCGATCCCCACATCCCGCTCGATCGGCTACGCGTGCGCGGACAGCTCGTCGAGATGCGTTTCGCCGAGCTCCGGTTCACCGAGCCAGAAGCACGCGAGATGCTCGCCCACCTCGCTCCGGACCTCACCGACGACGAGATCGACTTGTCGGTCGCGGGCACCGACGGCTGGGCCGCAGGGGTGCAGCTCGCCGGGCTGTCGGCGAGGGTCGGACGCACACCGCTCCCGGCCGCGGCGGGCCCCGACATCCGGCTGCTCGCCGAGGACTACGTGTGGCACGAGGTGCTGGCGACCGGTGATCCCGACGTCGTCGACACGCTCTTGCGAATCTCGGTGGTCGACCGCGTCAACGCCGGGCTGGCGATCGCGATCACGCAGCGTTCCGACGCCCGAGATCTGCTGCTGCGCGGCGAAGCGCAGGGCCTGTTCGTGTACCGCCTCGGCGACGCCGACTGGTTCCGCGTCCACCCGCTGGTGCGACAGGTGCTGCTCCGCGAGCTGGTGCGATCCTCGCGGCACCGCGTGCACCACGAACGGGCGGCGCGCTGGTTCGAAGAGGCGGGCGAGACCGTGCACGCCCTCGATCAGTGGCTCCTCGCCGAACGCCACCGCGACGCATTGCGATTGCTCGCCGCACGGTCGACCGAGCTCTACGACCAAGGGCGCGAGTCCATCATCGCCCGCAGCCTCGAGGCGATCCCTCGAGACGTCGCGGCCAGCGACGTGCCGGCCCTGATCGACTTCGCCGTCAGCCACATCCTCGGTCCGCGGCCGCGGTTCATCGAGACCGTCCGCGACGCGATGTGGTACGCCGAGCGCTCCGAGCAGGACTACACCCCGCAGCTCGCGGCGCTCCAGTCGATCGCTCTCACGATGTCGGGCAACTGGACCGACGGACGGGCCTGCGCGCTCCAAGCGGTCGCCAAGTTCGACAGCTCGTGGTGGCACGATCCAGCGGGGCGGTTCGCATGGAACACCGCCGCCCGCGGGGTGGCGCTGGCGGAGGAGTGGGACGACGAGGGCCGCATCGAGCGTGACGCCACGATTGCGATGAGCAGAGATCCGCGGCGGGGGATTTCGCTGGGGGGCATTCGGGCGCTCGGTCACGCGCTCGCCGGTCGTCCGGTCGACGCGCTGCGCATCGCCGCCGGACTCCGCCCCGCGGCGCCGACGATGTCGATCCTGCGCGTCGAGCTGGGGCTCGCCGAGGCGCTCGCTCGGCTCGAGATGGGCGATCGAGAACGGGCCGGAGCGGAGCTGCGAGTGATCGCCGACGAACCGACCGAGCCGCGGCTGTTCGCCCCGGTCGGGGCGATGCTCGCCCTGGCTGCGGTGGCCGTCGACGACGGCGACCTCGACACCGCGTGCGGCGAGCTCGACCGTGCCGAGTCGCTCGTCGCCAGCGCCCGCGGTGGGCCCGACATCGTCGAATGGGTGCACCGCACGGCGACCGTCGTCGCCATCGCGAACGGCGGTACCGATGAGGCCCGGCGTCGAGCGATGGCGATCACCGATCCGTTCTGGGGCCCCGTCAGCAGAGCGCGGCTCCATCTCGCGCTCGGCGATCAAGCGGCAGCCGCTGCCGACCTCGAGCTCGCGCCACCACGCAACGTCCGCCACGAGGTCGTGCTCGGCCTGCTCCGAGCGCGCGCTGCGACCCTTCCCGACGACGTGCTCGCGCACACGACGGGCGCGATCGAGCTGGCGTGCGCTCACAGGATCTTGCAAACGGTGGTCTCCGACGGCCGCGAGCTGATCGACGTGATCGAGCGAGCAGCGTGGCGGGTGCCTGACGAGTCGATGCACCGGCTTCGGCTGGCCATGGCGCCAACAGGGCTGCCCGGCAAGCTGCCACGGCGCGAGTTCCCCGAAGATCTGACAGAACGCGAACGCGACGTGTTGCGCCTCCTCCCGAGCCGGCTCACGTTCGGCGAGATCGCCAAAGAGCTGTACGTATCGGTCAACACGGTCAAGTTCCACGTGCGCGTGATCTACCGCAAGCTCGGGGTGAACAGCCGCGAGGAAGCGGCGGCCATCGCCAAGTCGATGTTGAGCACGACGCGCCCGGCAGCTCGATGACCACGGGTCGGCGGCCGTGTCCGGGGAGTCGATCGCGTTGGTCGTGAACCCCGCGCCCGTGCTCGGCGGGCGCGAGCTCACACGACGCCACTTGCTGATCGGCGGGTTGGTGCTCGGTGTCAGCGCCTGCGGCGCCGACGCGACCCGCTCAGCGTCGTCGCCCACCATGGCGCCGGCGCCGACCACCGCGGCACAGCCGAAAGCCGGCGGCACGCTGCGCGTCGGCATCGTCGGCGGCGCCAACGACCTGGTCGACGGGCAGTACATCACGGCCAAGACCGACATCGCCCGCCTCATCGCCGGGTGGGAATCCCTCGCCACCTACGACGAGCACTTCGCCGTGTCGTTCGACCACGGCCTCGCCGAACACGTGGAGACGGTGTCGCCCGACCGCTACGTGATCCGCGTGCGCGACGGGATCGAGTTCCACAACGGCAAGACGCTCGGCGCCGACGACGTCGTGTACTCGTTCCACCGGGCGATCGACCCGACCCTCGGGATCCAGCCGGCACTCGCCGCGCTGCTCGACCCGAGCGGGATCACCAAACTGGACTCCCGAACCGTGCAGATCGTGTTGAATCAGCCAGCGGTGACGTTCCTCGACATGCTTGCGCTGTATGCGTTCGGGATGGTGCCTGAGGGCTACTCCCGCGACGACGTCGAGCAGGTGGGCACCGGCCCGTTCAAGCTGGCGTCGTTCACGCCAGGCTCCGAGAGCCGCCACGTGCGCCACGCCAGCTACTGGCAACCGGGCAGGCCGTACCTCGACGAGGTGCACATCATCGACTTCGCCGACTCGACAGCGCTCGTCAACGCCCTCCTCGCCGAGCAGGTCGACTGCATCTGCGACGTGCCGTTCGCGCAGGCGGCGGCGATCGAAGCCCGCGACCGTCTGCGAGTCCTCGAATCCGAGGGCGGTGCCTGGCTCCCGCTGACCATGGCCGTCGACCAAGAACCGTTCGACGACGTGCGCGTCCGCCGCGCGTTTCGGCTCATCGTCGACCGCGACGAGATGGTCGAGCGCGTCCTGGCCGGCCACGGGCGCGTCGCCAACGACATGTATGCGCCGCTCGACCCGTGCACGCCCCGCGATCTCCCGCAGCGCACGCAAGACATCGAGCAGGCGAAGGCGCTGCTCGCCGAGGCGGGCCACGCCGGTTTGGAGATCGATCTCTACGCCCCGCCCGACGTCAGCGGGCTCGCCGAGATGGCGATGGTCTTCGCCGACCACGCCAAGCTCGCCGGCGTGACCGTCAACGTCCGCATCCTCCCCGGCGGTGAGTACTGGGGCCCCGACTACACCACGCGCACGTTCGCGACCGGGTTCTGGGGCACCCGCGCCTACCTCCCGCAGGTGCCCCTCAGCAGCCTGGCCGATGCGGTGTACCCGGAGACGCACTGGCCACCGGCGGACAGCACGTTCACCGACACGTACCACGAGGCGCTGCGCACGACCGACGAACAACGGCGCTGCGAGCTCATCGCCGAGATGCAGGAGGAGGAGTACCGCGACGGCGGCAACATCATCGCCTTCTTCAGCAATCTCGTCGATGCCCACCGCAGCCACGTGCGTGGGTTCGTCGCCCGCCCGAACGTGGTCAACCTCGACCACTTCGGCCACGGGTTCAAGAACATCTGGCTGGACGACTAGCCGCCGCAGCCGAGGACCACGTGGATCTCGCCAAGTTCGTCGGCCGCCGACTCGCCTTCGGCGCGCTGACGCTGCTCGTCGTGTCGATGCTCGTGTTCCTGCTCACGCATGTGCTCGGCGACCCTGCCGCGGCGGCACTCGGGCGCGACGCCAGGCAACCGGCCGTGCTCGCCGCCAAGCGTGCCGAGCTCGGTCTCGATCGACCACTCATGACGCAGTACCTGGACTGGTTGCGCGGCATCGTGTCCGGCGACTTCGGCACCTCCTACAGCAGCGGTCGCCCGATCGGTGACGACCTCGGCGGGCGCATGCAGAACTCGCTCGTGCTGATGGCATGCGCCGCGGTGCTGGCCCTCCCACTGTCGTTGCTCGTCGGCGTCCACGCCGCACTGCGCCGCGACCGGCCGTTCGACCGGGCCGCGAACGGAACCGCACTGGTGCTCGCCGCGATCCCCGAGTTCGTGGTCGCCACGATCCTCGTCGTCGTGTTCTCCGTCGGCGTGTTCGAGGTGCTCCCGGCGGTGTCGTCGGTGCGCGGCGCCACGCGGCCCTGGAACGATCTCGACGGCATGATCTTGCCGTCCGTGACGCTGGCACTCGTTGCGGTGCCGTATCTCGTGCGCTCGACGCGGGCATCGATGATCGAGGTGCTCGACGCCGACTACATCGACATGGCTCGGCTCAATGGGCTGCCCGACCGGATGATCCTGTGGCGTCAGGCGCTGCCCAACGCGCTCGGACCCACGATCCAGGTCGTCGCGCTGAGTCTCGCGTTCATGGCCGGTGGAGTGGTCGTCGTCGAGCAGGTGTTCAACTACCCCGGTATCGGCACGGCGCTCGTCGATGCCGTCGAGCTGCACGACGTTCCGGTCGTGCAAGCGATCGCGATCTGCATCGCCGCGCTGTACGTCGCGTGCAACACACTCGCCGACATCGCCACCGTCATGGTGACCCCGCGTTTGCGAACGAGGGTGTCGTGACGGGGGAGCAGGGAGCGGGTGGGCAGGCAGCGGGCGACGATGGGCACGTGTCGAGAGCACGGCCGACGCGGGCCGGCACGCTGCAGCGGGCCATGCGGACGAGCCGCGTCCGGATCGGGTTGGCCATCATCGTCGCGATCCTCGCGATCGCCGTCATCGGGCCGCTCGTCGCCCCGCACGGCGAGACCGCCTTCGTCGGACGGCCGAACACGATGCGGACCGCTGGCGTGCTGTTCGGCACGGACCATCTCGGTCAAGACGTCTGGTCTCGGTTCCTGCTCGGCGGGCGCTCCCTCATGCTCTACGCAACAGTGGCCACCGTGCTCGGCGTGGTCGCCGGCGCGGCGCTCGGACTGACGGCGGCGATTGCACCCGGTCTCGTCGACGAAGTGCTGATGCGGTCGGTCGATGTGTTGCTCGCCATTCCTCAGTTGCTGCTCGTGCTGGTCGCGATGACCGCGGTCGGACCCGAGCCGTGGCTCGTCGTCGGCGCCACCGCCTTCGTGGCCGTTCCGCGCGTTGCCCGGGTCACGCGCGGCGCGGCGGTGGGCGTCGCCGAGAGCGACTTCGTGCAGGCGTCCGAAGCACTCGGCGAGTCGCGCTGGCGCATCGTCCGTTCGGACCTCGTGCCGAACATCAGCGCGACGTTGCTCGTCGAGACGAGCATCCGGTTCACGTACTCGATCGGCATCGTCGCGTCGCTCGCGTTCCTCGGGTTCAACCCGGATGTCAACGGCGCCGACTGGGGCGTCATGGTGCAGGAGAACCGGGCGGCGTTCGGCGTGCAGCCGTGGGGCGTGCTCCTGCCGGTCGTGGCCATCGCCGCGCTCGCCTTCGGCGGCGGCCTCGTCGCCGACGGGGTCGCCCGGGCGAGTGCCCGGACGTCGGAGCAGCGATGACGGCGCTCCGCCTGGTCGACGTTGACATCACGAGCATCGACCGGCGGGCGCGCATCGTCGACGAGGCGTCGATCGCCGTCGCCGCAGGGGAGATCGTCGCGCTCGTCGGCGAGTCCGGCTCCGGCAAGACATCGCTCGGACTCGCCGCGCTCGGCCATCACCGCACCGGCCTCGCCGTCACCGCCGGCTCGGTGCGGCTCGATGGTGCCTCGCTCCTCGATCTCGACGACGACGCACGCCGTGCCCACCGGGCGACGCGCATCAGCTACGTGGCCCAGCACCCGTCGGCTGCGCTCAACCCCGCGCTGACGGTCGGCGCTCAACTCGCCGCGGTGCTGAACGCTCATCACCTCACGCACGATGGCGCCGACGGTGGCGACCGCACACGCATGGCGCTCGAGTCGGTCTCACTCGCCGCGACGAACGAGCTGCTGGCGAGCTATCCGCACCAGCTCTCCGGCGGTCAGTTGCAGCGGGTGGCGCTGGCGCTGGCGCTCGTCGCCGATCCCGACGTGGTCGTGCTCGACGAACCGACGACGGGGCTCGACGCGGTCACCCGGTCACACGTGCTCACCACGATCCGTCGACGGTGCCGGGAGGACCGCCTGGCCGTGTTGTGCATCAGCCACGACCTGGCGATGATCGCCGACGTCGCCGACCGCGTCTACGTGATGTACGGCGGCACCATCGTCGAGACCGGGCCGACCCGCGCCCTCGTCCGCGACCCCGCACACCCGTACACCAGGCACCTGCTCGCGGCGACACCCGACCCGACGGGTCGCGTCCCGATGATCGGGTTGCCCGGCCGGGTCCCCGACCCACGGAGGCGCCCGCCGGGCTGCCAGTTCGCGCCCCGGTGCGCGCTCGCCCACGATGCCTGCACGCTGAACGTGCCGCCCTTCGCCGAGGCCGGCCACGAGCGGCGCGTCCGGTGCGTGTCGCCGTTCGCCGTACCGAGCTCGCTCGCCACGGCGCCCGACGTCGGAAGTGCCGCAAGCGCCGACCGCGCCGAGCGCAAGCCTGCCGCCGCGGACGACGTCGTGCTCGGGCTGTGTGGCGTGTCGGCGTCGTTTCGCGGTCACCACGTGGTCCGCGACGTAGCACTCGACGTCCAGCGCGGCGAATGGCTCGCGATCGTCGGTCCGTCGGGTGCCGGCAAGACGACGCTCCTGCGCTCGATCGCGGGTCTCCACGCTGAACGGACGGGTCGCATCGAGCTCAACGGCGATCCGCTCGCCACGACCGCTCGGCGGCGCACACGCGATCAGCACCGGGCGATCCAGATCGTGTTCCAGCACCCGCGCGCCTCGTTCAACCCCCGACGAACGATCGGGCAGGCGACGGCGCGGCCATTGCGACTCGCCGGCGCGAGCCGAAGCGACGCCGATCGCCGCATCGATGCACTGCTCGGGCTGGTCGCGCTGGACGGCGACATCGCCCAGCGGTACCCCGATGAGTGCTCAGGCGGAGAGCTCCAACGCGCGGCGATCGCCCGTGCCATGGCGACCGACCCACAGATCCTGCTCTGCGATGAGATCACCTCGTCGCTCGATGCCGTGGTCCGAGCCGCGATCGTCGAGCTGCTCACCCGCCTGCAAGTCGAGCGGGGGCTGACGATCGTGCTCGTGACCCACGATCTCGCACTCGCCGGCGCCACGAGCGACCGCATCGCCGTGATGGCCGACGGCCAGTTCGTCGAGATCGGATCGGCACGCCAGGTGCTCGACTCGCCACAGCACGCTGTCACGAAAGACCAGGTCACGCACGTGTCACGGCTGGACTACCCGGCGAGGGGTGGCGTCGGGCCACCCCACCGCGGTCGATGATCAGCCGAGCGCGAAGCCGCGCGTCCACGGGAAGGCAGATGTGACATGACGATGATGGAAGAGACCTCGTCGGATGCCGAGTGGTACGCGCTGTCCGTCGACGCTGTCGTCAGTCGCGTCGACGTCGACGCCGAGCGCGGCCTCGACCGAGGCGAGGTGGAGCGGAGACTGGCGGAGTACGGACGCAACGAGGTCGCGACCGAACCCCCGCCGACACTGTGGGCGGTCGCCAAGGGGCAGCTCGCCAACCCCATGAACATCATGTTGCTGATCGTCGGCATCGCCAGCTTCGCCATCGGCCAGATCGCCACCGGGACGATCGTGACGGCCCTGGTGTCGTTCAACGTGATCATGGGGACGAACCAGGAGCGCAAGGCGATGGCCAGCGTCGGAGCGCTGGCACAGCTCCAGGTGCCCACCGCCCGTGTGCGGCGGTCAGCCGTGATCGAGGAGGTCGACTCGACAGGTGTCGTGCCCGGCGACGTCGTGCTGATCGAGGCCGGCGACCTCGTGCCGGCCGACGCGCGCATCGTCACCTCGGCGTCGTTGGAGGTCCAAGAGGCGGCACTGACCGGGGAGAGCGCGCCGATCGCCAAGGACGCGACGACGCTGCCCAGCGGCGAGACCCCGCTCGGCGACCGGACGAACCTGGTGTTCCAGAACACCCAGGTGACCCGCGGTTCGGCCACGGTCGTGGTGTTCGCGACCGGCGCCGCGACGCAGATGGGCCGCATCGCCGACATGGTGACGGCGACGAAGCGCACGAAGTCGCCCCTGCAGCGCGAGCTCGACGGGCTGACGAAGCTGTTCGGGGTGCTGGCGTGGGCGGCGGTGGCGGTGATCGCCATCGTCGGCATCGCCCGCGGGCAAGACACCGAGACACTCGTGTTGCTGTGCGTGTCGACCGCGATCTCAGCCATCCCGACCGGCCTGCCGACGTTCGTGCAGCTCATGTTGTCGTCGGGCGCGCAACGCCTCGCCGAGTCGAAGGCGGTCGTGAAGTCGCTGACCGACGTCGAGACGCTCGGTGGCACGACCGTCATCAACAGCGACAAGACCGGCACGCTGACGATGAACGCCATGACGGCGACGACGATGCTGACCGGTGGCGAGTGGTACAAGATCGACGGCGGGGGCTACGTCAAGTCCGGTGCCGTCACCGGCCCGGCCGGCGTGCCGACGCCCGACTTCACCAGGCTCGGGCTCGGCCTGGCGCTCTGTAGCGATGCGACCGTCGCCGACGACGAGTCGGTGATCGGCGACCCGACCGAGGCGGCGCTCGTCGTGCTCGCCGCGAAGGTGGGTGTCGACGCCGAAGAGACGCGCCGCACGCTGCCGCGCCGGGCGATGGTGCCGTTCGACTCCGAGTACAAGTTCATGGCGACGTTCCACGATCGCCCGGAGTGGGTTGCCGGCGGCATCTTGCGTGAACCGCACTTCATCAGCGTCAAAGGGGCGCCGGACATCGTCATCGACCGTTGCGCGTCCGTGTTGTGGCACGGCGACAGCGTGCCGATCGACGAGGTGCGCGACGAGCTCCTCAGCGCCAACAGCCAGCTCTCCGAACGGGGCCTCCGGGTGCTCGCGTTCGCCATCCGCGACCTGCCGTCGGAGGCGATGTCCGCCGGACTCGACGACCCGATGGGGGAGGTGCACGACCTCACCTTGATCTCACTCGTCGGCATCATCGACCCCTTGCGCGCCGAGGCGGTCGAGGCGGTCCGCATCGCCCACGCCGCCGGGATCGATGTGCGCATGATCACCGGTGACCACACCGTCACCGCCCGGGCCATCGCCGATGAGCTGGGGCTCGGACCAGGTGTGATCACGGGAACCGAGCTGTCGCACCTGAGCGATGACGAGGTGATCCGCCAGCTCCCCGATCTGCACGTGTTCGGCCGTGTCGCGCCGGAGGACAAGGTCCGCCTGGCACGCCTCATGCAGGAGGCCGGCGAGGTGGTGGCGATGACCGGCGATGCCGTCAACGACGCCGCGGCGCTGAAGCAAGCCGACGTCGGCGTGGCCATGGGGAGCGGCTCGGAGGTCACCAAGCAGGCCGGCAAGCTCGTGCTCACCGACGACAACTTCGCCACGCTCGTCCACGCCGTCGACCTCGGCCGCGACATCTACCGGCGCATCTCGTCGTACGTCAAGCTGCAGCTCACGATCTTGTCGTCGGTGCTGCAACTGATGCTGTACGCGACCATCCTCAACATCAATGGCGGCGTGGCGCTGTTCCCGATGCAGTTGCTGTTCGCGAAGTTCTTCGTCGTCGTCACGGTGGTCATCGGCTTCATCGCCGACGTCCCTGACCCCGGCGTGATGCAGCGACCCCCGCGCCGGCCTGGCTCGCGGATCGCGACCCGCGCCCAGACCGTGCGCTGGGCCATCAGCGGGCTGATCATCTCGAGCCTGGCGCTGATGGTGCTGGCATGGGGACCCGACGAACCGTCGACGACCGATCCCTCGATCGCCATGACGATGGCGTTCGCCGTCGTGGCGCTCAGCGCGGTGAACAACGGGCTCGTGATGCGCCGGGAACGTGAACCGTGGTGGTCGGCGCCCATCTTCCCCTACCTCGGGTGGATCATCCTCGGGTGGAGTCTCACCTGGGCCGCCGTCGAGCTCGGCATGCTCCAGCGACTGCTCGACACCGTGTCGCTGACGGGCGCCCAATGGGTACTCGTGATCGCCCTGTCGCTCATCGCTCCGGCGTTCAACGCGATCGACAAAGCCCTCCACCTGCGTCGCCTGCAACCGCCGCAGGTGGGCGTGCTGGGCGCCGCCGGCGCAGGAGCCTGATGACGTGTCTTGCGTCTCGCCCCGCTGACGAGGATCGGGACGACCCGCTCCTCGTCATGTCACCCGCCGACGCCGACGCACTCGCGGCGGAACTCCTCCACGGGCTCACGACACGCCTCGGGGGCCGGCACATCGATCATGCCCGGCGGGTCGCAGCGGGTGTCGCGGGGACCGCCGACGACCAGGTCATCGCTGCGGCGCTGCTCCACGACGTGCTCGAAAAGACCGCCGTGACGGCCAGCGAACTGCGGGAGATCACCGGTGATGAGACACTGATCGCCCTCGTCGAGATCCTCACACACCTACCTGGAGAACCCGATCACGTCTACCTCGCGCGGTGTGCGAGCGACCCGCGGACCTTGCTGATCAAGCGCGTCGACCTGGTCGACAAACTCGTCGCCGCGCCGCTCGACGTGCCCACCGATGTCGTCGAGCACGTCCGTCGCGAGGCCACCACGCGCCTCGAACTGCTCGAACTGCTCGCCGCCGACCGCTGATCGCACCCACGCGTCTCCACCCGCGCACGGGTGGGGCGCGCCCACCCAGGTGGCGGTCACCGTTGCTGGCGGCGAACGAACGCTGACGCGGCGGACCGACCCATCCGGTTGGCGAGGACGCACCAGGAGGTACGGGTGTCCAGCAACGGAACTCAAGAACGGATCGAGGTCTGGTACGGCCTCGCCGCAGACGACGTCTGCCGCCAGCTCGATGTGGATCCAGCTGTCGGATTGACCGATGCCGAGGTGCTGGAGCGGCGGCAACGGTACGGGCCGAACAAGCTGGCCGAGGAGGCCAAAGAACCGGGCTGGCGAGCGTTCCTTCGCCAGTATCGAGACCTGATGCAGCTCGTGCTGCTCGGCGCGGCGATCGTGAGCATCGTCGCCCTGCAGGACGTGTCGACGGGGTTGGTCGTGATCGGCCTGACCGTCGTCAATGCCCTGATGGGTCTGCACCAGGAGGGCAAAGCCGCCGAGAGCGTCGCTGCACTCCGCCAGATGCTGATCATGACCGCCCGCGTCCGCCGCAACGGTCAGCGTGTCGAAGTGCCGGCCGAGGAGCTGGTACCCGGCGACATCGTCGGCTTCGAAGCGGGCGACAAGGTACCCGCCGACGGGCGGATCCTCGTCGCCGCGACGCTCGAGATCGAAGAGGCCGGACTGACGGGCGAAAGCACCCCCGTGGCCAAACGCGTCGAGCCGGTCGAGGGTGACGACGTGCCGCTCGGCGACCGCGTCGACATGGCGTACATGAACGCCCAGGTCACGCGCGGCCGCGGCGAGATGGTCGTCACGGCAACGGGGATGTCGAGCGAGGTCGGTCACATCTCGGGGATGTTGAGCGGTGTCGAGCAGGAGAAGTCACCGCTCACCAAGCAGCTCGATCAGCTCACCGTGATCATCACGATCATGGCCGCCGCGGCGCTCGCCCTGATCATCGTGTTGGGACTCGCCCGCGGCGACGACTTCGACTCGCTGTTCCTGACCGGTATCACGCTGGCGATCGCCGCGATCCCGACCGGACTGCCTGCCGTCGTCACGATGCTGCTCTCGGTCGGCACCCAGCAGCTCGCCGAGCAGGGAGCGATCGTCAAGCGGTTGAAGTCGGTCGAGACACTCGGCTCGACGTCCGCGATCTGCTCGGACAAGACCGGCACGCTGACGTTGAACCAGATGACGGCGCGGGAGCTGGTGATCGTGGACGGGCGGTTCAGCGTCGACGGCGAGGGGTACTCGACCGTCGGCCGGATCATGCGCGTCGCCGGCAGCGGCGACGACTCGCTCGAGCCGTACATGTTGCCGATGGCGCTCGCCAACGATGCCGTCATCCGCGACGGGGCGTGCATCGGCGACCCGACGGAGGGCGCACTGGTGGTGCTGGCCGCGAAGGGTGGGATCGACGTCGACTCCACCCGAGCGACGTTCCCGCGGGTCGCCGAGGTGCCCTTCGATGCGGCCTACAAGCTGATGGCGACGTTCCACGAGATGGACGACGACGGCCGGCGGGTGGTGCGCTGCTTCGTCAAGGGTGCGCCCGATGTCTTGCTGGCGCGGTCGTCGCGCTACCGAGCAGCCGACGGGACGTCGTCGCCGCTCAACGGCAGCGCCGATCGCGTTCTGGAGGCGAACGATCGGCTCGCCGGTGACGGCATGCGCGTGCTCGCCGTTGCCCGGCGAGACTTCGACCCCGCATCCTTCGACCCTGGTGGCGACCTGCTCGCCCTCGTCGCCGACCTCGAGCTGCTCGCGCTCGTCGGCATCGTCGACCCGCCGCGCAAGGAGGCCAAGGATGCGATCGCGCTCTGCAAGGACGCCGGCATCCGCGTCCGCATGATCACCGGCGACCACGCCACCACAGCGGCGGCGATCGCCGGCCAGCTCGGCATCGAGGGGCGAGCGCTGACCGGTGCCGAGTTCGCCGCGTTGCCCGACGACGAGCTGTTGGCTCAGGTCGACGAGATCGGCGTCGTCGCTCGCGTCGCGCCGGAGGACAAGGTGCGTCTCGTCAGCATCCTCAAGCAGCAGGGAAACATCGTTGCCATGACCGGCGACGGCGTGAACGATGCACCGGCGCTGACGCGGGCCGACATCGGTGTCGCCATGGGTATCACCGGTACCGAGGTCACCAAAGACGCCGCCGAGATGATCCTCACGGACGACAACTTCGCGACGATCGTCACCGCCGTGGAGGGTGGCCGAGGCCTCTACGACAACCTGATGAAGTACGTCAGGGTCCAGATGATCATGCTCGCCGGCTTCATCTTGCTCTTCGTCGGTGCCGGGATCTTCTCGATCGCCGGCGGGACACCGTTGCTGCCGCTGCAGATCCTCTGGATCAACTTCGCGGTCGATGTCCTGCTCGCCTTCGGGCTCGGGTTCGACGCGCCCACGCCCGGGCTGATGCGTCGCCCGCCACGATCGCCCGCCGAACCGGTGATCGCACCACGCCTCGGCGTCCGGCTCGGGATCGCCGGCCTGCTCATCGCCGCCGGCACGCTCGGTGTCGTGGCCTGGGGCGAGGATCGCTACGACCTGGCGACCGCCACGACGATGGGGCTGACGACGATCTCGCTGCTGCACATCGTGGCCGCACTCGAATGGCGCGACCCGCTGCGTTCGATCTTCAACCGTGACACGATCGCCAACGGGCGCTTCAACATGCTCATGTTGGCGGCGCTCGCGCTCGCCTTCCTCGTCACGACGATCGGCGGCCTGCAGCTCATCTTCGACACCGTCGGGCTCGATGGCCACCAGTGGCGAGCCTGCCTCGTCGCGGTGATCGGCTATCTCGTCCTGGCCGAGCTGGCGAAGTTCGTGCTGCGTCTCGTCGACCGGCGAAGCCACCCATGAACACACGAGCGATCGAGACCCGCGGAGGCCCACGATGACGACCCACGACCCGGCACTGACCATCGTCAGGGTCTCGAAAGCCTTGCTCTGGCTCGTCTACGGATGGGTCGTGCTCAACTTGGTGCTGTTGTTCCTCGCGTTCGTGCTGCGCCTGTTCGGCGCGAGCACCGACGCCGAGTTCACCCAGTGGGTGTACCGATCCGTCTCGCGCTCGATGTCCCCGTTCCGCGGGATCTTCGAGCCGATCGAGTTGTCGGGCCAGTCGGTGCTCGACACCTCGTTGCTGTTCGCCATGATCTTCTACGGCGTGGTCGCCCTGTTCTTGCGGGCGGGCATCGACTGGGTGACCGGCGTGGTCGCCTCGCGCCGCCCGACACAAGCATCGTGGGACGTGCCACCGGGAACCGTGGTGCCGTCAGCGCACTACGGCGTCGATCGCGATGATCTCGGCGGTCCCCCGTACCCCCGGTGAACTCAGCAGCGGCCCGCCGGCGAGATGGGCCTCGATCAGGGCGGCCACCAGTTCGGGCTCGCTGTGATTGAGCGCATGGGCGCCGTGCACCTTCACCGCGCGCACGTTGGACAGGCCGGCAAACACGTGGGCGCGGTCGATCCGCACGAGCGGATCGCGATCGCCGGCGACCACGAGTGTCGGCACGACGAGGTGGCGCACGGACTCCAGCGTCGGGTAGCGGGTCATCGCCCCGAACAGCTTCCAGCTCTGGAGCACGCCGAAGCGCAGGTAGTCACGCACCGCGATCGGCAACATCGAGATCGGTTCGCGGAACGCGTCGCGTGCCATCTGCCCGAGCGCGCGGCCGAGCGGCTGGTTGTTCGGACCTCCCGCCGGTGACACCAGCACCGCGTTGGCGATCCGGTCCGGAAACGCTCGTGCCACCTCCAAGATGATCGGACAGCCGAGCGAGTTGCCGACGAACGTCGCCTGCTCGACGTCGACGGCGTCGCAGTACGAGATCAGCGCTCGGGCGAGACCGGGCAGATCGAGCGGCTGACCGGGCCGCATGCTCCTGCCCATCCCCGGCAGGTCGGGGACGTAGCTGCGGTGGTGCCGTGCGACCAGCGCAGCCGTCGGCTCGAGGTAGGTGCCCGAGATCCCGAACCCGTGGACGTGGACGATCGCGTCGGCGTCCGGTCCGGCATCCGTGCACGCACGGTGGAACACGGGGAGCCCGTCGACGATCACCCAGCCTGGTTCCAGCGGTGGTACCGGTCGTCTCGTCATCCGATGCTCCGTCGCTCGTGACCTCGATGCCCGACCCGCGCTGCCCAGACCGAGTCGGTGGCTTGGTAGGCGACCGTGCCGATCAGCACCCCGAGGGCGATCGACATGACGGTGACGAGCGAATCGACGACCGCTTGCGCTCCGAGTTGGTGGTTGACCCCGAGCAGCTCGGTCACTCCGATCAACCCTGCTGCGCCCGGCACCAGCAACCAGAACCCTGGCAGGAACGTGATCAGCTTGGGAGGACCGCTCTTGGTGGACTCCACCCACAACGCCAGCGGCGTCATGGCCAAGGCGCCGAAGAACCCGCTGAGCAGGCCGCCGAACACCGCCGATCCGATCACCTGCCCGGCGTACGCGGCAAGCATGATCACCAGCATCCATGGGAGCGACCGCGCCGGCGCGGACAGGTGCAGGTAGTTGCCGAGCGCGAACACGGCGACCCCGACCCACGGCGCCCACCAGCCGAGTCGATTGACCGGGTTGTCGGCGAGCTCTCCCGTCGACAGCTCGAACAGCACGCTGGCAGCAACGATGCCGAACCCCAAGAGCAGGAGTTGCACGAGGCCGCTGACGAGCCTGCTGGCACCGGAGACCATCTGGCCCGCGGCGAGCTCGACGGTGGCGATCGTCAGTACGGCACCCGGGAGGAACGTGACCAGGGGTGGGATGAGGATGCGCACCGGATTGTCGATCTCGACGCGCTGCAGCGTGGCGAACACGATGCACGAGACGGCGAACGTGACGAGCACCGGGAAGACGAGCGCCAGCGAAGCCAGACGCGGCAGCTTGGCGAGCCCGACCAGCAGGCCGAGGACAAATGCCGCGCCGACCGCGCCGATGGTCGGTTGCAGCAGGAGGGCGAGTCCGACGGTGAGCACGGCGTGGCCGAGCGTTCGCACCGGCCACTTGAATGTCGGCGGAAGGTCGTAGATCGAGTTCAGCTCGTCGAGCGCATCAGCCGGTGTGATCCCGGCCACGGAGACGACCCGAACGAGGTTGTACAGCTCAGCGACCTGATCGAAGCGCAGCGGCGCTCCGCTCGGGATGCCGATCTCGATCTGCGTTGCGGTGCCCTGTCCCGTTCCGACCATCAACGAGGTCGGCAAGACGGCGACTTCCACGTGCTCGACCCCGTACGCCGCGGTGATGGTCCGCAGAGTGGCATCGATCGCATCGACCGAATCGCCGGCCGCCGACATCGCCAGCCCGAACTGGACCAGCACCTCGCGCACCGCGGCGACGGCAGCATCGTCGCTCGGCGACGAGGCCGTCATCGCCAGTAGCTCACGCCGTCAACCGTCACGATCAACACGCATGTCAGCCCCACGCCATGCCCTCGATGTCGGCCGACGGGGTGGGCTCGGGCAGGCGCATCATGCGGAACGAGTTGATCAACCCGACGAGGCCGGCGATGATCGGCACGAGCAACGCGACCTGCAAGGCGGCCAGCCGAGCGTCGGTGTTGATGCGAATGACCTCGGCCTGCACCGCCTCGGTCTCGCCGGCCAGCAATCCCTCGAGTTGGGTCGTGCTCATGATCTCGGCGTCCTCTTGCAGCACCGCGGCGATGTGAGCCTGGTCGGCCGGCGGGAGCACGGCGCTCGATTCGGCCATGTCGGTGAACAGGAACGACAGCGTCGCCAACATCGCCGCCCCGGCGAGTGCCAGCCCGAACGACAAGCCGAACGAGCCGCCGGCCGAGTTCACGCCGGCGGCTTCGCTGATGCGGTCCTCCGAGATCGGTGCCAGCGTGTAGTTGTTCAACTGTGAGACCAGGAACCCGAACCCGGCGCCGGCGACCATCAACGGGACCACGAAGTACCAACCCGACTCGGCGCGTGGGACGATCGGGATCAGCGCGACCATGCCGAGGGTCACGAGCGCGAATCCGATGCGGATGATGCTGCTCGAACGGCGACCGCCCGCTCGTTTGGCGGCCAGCATCGTCATCGCGAACATGCTGAGCGACAGCGGCGCGAGCGAGAGACCGGTCCGCATGGCGTCGTACTCGAGCACCATCTGGAAGAAGATCGGCAGGGCGATCATCGCCCCGCCAAGGGCGATCTGCTGCATCATCTGCTGCGTGATCCCGATGCGGAACTGCTTCGCGCGGAACAGATCTGGATCCAGGAGGGTCAGCTTGCCGCGCCGATGGCGACGCACGAGCCACCAGGCGAGGCCCGCGAGCGCGGCTGCACCCACCGCGAGGAGGGCGCCGACGGCTTCGCCACCTTCCTGCCACACGAGGATCCCCAGCACGATGCCACCCATGCCGAGGACCGAGAGCAGCGCCCCGACACCATCGACACCGCGGGGCCCGCTGTAGGGGACGTCGCGCACCTGCCTGACCCCCGACAGCACGACCACGATGATCACGGCTTCCAGCAAGAAGCCGACACGCCACGACAAGTACGTCGTGATGAAGCCGCCGATCAGCGGCCCGACTGCGGCGGCGATCGCAGCGGCAGCACCGACCAACGCATACACCCGCTTCTGCGCCGCGCCTTCGAAGTTGCCGTGGATCAGCGACTGCATCGCTGGCAGGAGCAACGAGGCGCCGAGTCCGCCGAGCACCGCCCAGAAGAAGATCACCGCAGTCAGGCTCTGCGCGAGCGTCATTGCCACGGCGCCGACGGCGTAGCCGAGCAGGCCGAGCACATAGGCGCGCTTGCGGCCGAGCAGGTCGCCGACCTTGCTGCTGATCAGGATGAACGCGGCAGAGACGAGGGCCTCCAGGGCGATCGCGGACTGCACCCCGCTGACGGTCGTATCCAGATCGCGGACGACCGCCGAGATGGACACGTTCATCAGCGAGGTGTCGACGACGAGCACGAACATCGCCATCGCCAACAGCACGGCGACCTTCATGTTGCCGGTTCCCTGCTCGGGAACTGCAGCATCTGCTGTGGCCGTCATCCGTCGCCGAGCTGTTCCACCAGGGTGAACTCGTCCCAGTACTGCCGCATGGAGCAGATCCGCTCGCCCTCGAACTCGGCGACCGTGGCGCCGTGCACGGTGACACGGACTCCGTCCGTCTCCATCGGCGGGCTGCCGTGCGCCATGTCGGCGGTCCACTCGACGCAGGCGTAGTCGCCGCCCACGTCGAGCGGCGTGACGATCAACTCGATGTCGGAAAAGCCATCGTCACGGCGTTCGAGCGCGGCGAGCAGCTCGCGCCGTGACGTCGTCGAGATCGCCGGAGTCCAGATGCGCACGTCGTCGGTGAGCACCGCCTCGAGGGTCGCTCGGTCGCGGTCGATCCCGGCGCGCAGAGCGCGCACCAGGATCTCCGCTCGCGTCTCGTTGGAGGTCATCCGGACAGCAGCGCCGCCTTCGCCGAGTCGAACTCGGCATCGGTGAGCACGCCTGTCTCGCGGAGCTCGGCGAGCTCCTTCAGCTGACCGATCAGGTCGGGCTCCGCTGCTGGCACCGGCGGTGTGACCCGCCTGGTCGACGCGAAGTCCGCCTGCAGACGCCGGTTGTAGGCCGCTTGATCGGTACGGCTGCGCGGGAGTGCGAACGGCATCCACGTCTCGCGGGGCCGATACAGGAACAGCATCGTCGTCTCCGTCCTACGACGCGAGGATCTTCGCCTTCTGCGCCTCGAACTCGGCCTCGGTGAGGATTCCCTGGTTCCGCAGCTCGGCGAGCTGCTTGAGCTGCTCGATCGGGTCGGCTGCCGCAGCGGCGGCCGGCGGCGGAGCGTACTGCGCTGGCGCCGGCTCGTAGTACTGCGGTTGCGGCTCAGCCTGCGCCGACCAGCGGTTGGCCTGGCGCCGCGAGACGCGGTTCGAGACGGCGGTCGCGGTTCCGGCGACCACCGCGGTGCGGGCGACACCTCGCATCAATCCTGGCATGTTGACTTCCCTTCTCGTGTGTGGCTCGGGTGGATCACGCAGCGTCGGTCGCGTCGAGCGACTCGGCGATCGTGGTCAGTGGGATGTAGCCGGCAGCGACCAGCTCGCCGCCGCCGGATCGCATCCCGGCGACGAAGTCGATCGCCCACCGGTTCTCGAAGATCAAGATGCCCGCCGAGGCGCCCGGCGTGAGCGCGTTCGCCGCATCGTCCAAGTCCGATTGGTCGAGCAGCCCCGACGACGCGCCGGCGAAGACAGCCAGGTCGAGCTGGCCATCGGCGTCGAGATCGCTGAGCTGCAATGCCGCCACCGATCCGTCGTCCGCGCACGTCACGAACTCGAGGTCGAGGATGCGGATGATCCCCCGGTCCACGAGGTCGACGAGTGCGGCGAACCCTGCTCCGGTCATCTTGTTGCCTGGGAACTCCACGATCAGATAGCTGATCGGCCCCATCGCGTCGTCTTGGTCATTCATGTCGCGGTCACTCATCTCTGTCTCTCCTGCCATCTCTGGTCCTGTTTCGTAGGTCGTAGATCGGTGGCTGATCCACCGGGTTGGGGGTGGCGGTCAGCGCGCCCGCGCCAGGAGCGAGCCCGCGTGGGCGGGATCGCTTCCATCCGGCGTCGAGGACGACGCTGACCGCCAGGATGACGACGAGTGCCACGGCCGTGCCGGGTTCGTCGACGAGGGTCGTGAAAACGAACGAGACGAGGACGATCACCGTCGACGCCACCGCGAGCACCAGGATCCACGCACTGGCGCCCGTCTCGTTGCGCACCCGCAGGTGACCGATCGAGATCAGCCCGAACACGACGAGCGCGATCACGCTACCGATCGAGGCGATCGCCGACAGGTCGAAGCCGACGGCCAACACCATCGCCAATCCGGCGGTGATCGCCAGGCCGGTTCCGATGCGTCCGAAGACGCGTCGCCCCATCGCCGGGGGGAACTGCCCGATGGCGGCCATCTCGTCGCACAGTCCCGACGCTGGATAGAGGCCGGCGTTGGTGGCACCGGCCGTGGCGAACAGCGCGGTGACGGTCATCATCCAGTAGCCAGCGCGTCCGAGCACCGGCTCGGCGGCCACGGCAAGGGCGGTACCACCGGACTCGATCACCTCGTCGACACTCAGTGTGCCGAACACGCCGATCGCGACGGCGACGTACACGACGGTTGCCAACCCGAGGGCGAGGAACATCGCCCTCGGCAGTTGCCGCGCCGGGTCGGCGAGATCCTTGGCGGTGAACGTGACGACACCGAAGCCCAAGAAGGCGAAGAACGTGAGTGCGACGCTCGCCACCACGTCGCCGAACGGTGGGTAGCCCGACCAGGCGAGGAGGTCGAGATCGAGGTTGCTGAGCGTCGCCACCGCGAACACGGTGAGGATGCCGATCACGACGATGACGACGACCGTCTGGGCACGGGCGACGGCCTGTGAGCCGACGACGTTGACGAGTGTCATCGCGATCACCACGAGCACGGCAAAGCCCTTGACCCACCCCTCGCCGCCGTCGCCGACGACCGAGCTGGCGTAGCTGCCGAACGACACTGCGACCATGCCGGTGACGATGGCGTTGGCGAACAGGATCAACCAGGCGATGATGCCGGTGACGTGGCCGTCGCCGAACCCGCGTACGACGTACTCGAGCAAGCCGCCAGCGGAGGGGAACCGCGAGCCGAACTTGGCGAACGAGTAGCCCTGCAGGCCAGCCACGACACCGGCGATCAGGAACGAGAGCCATACTGCGGCACCGGCGACCTCGCCGGCCGCGCCGAGCAGGGCGAAGATCCCCGCGCCGACCATGGCGCCGACGCCGATGAACGCGGCCTGTCGGACGCCGAACGTTCCCGCGCGAGAAGCCGTGTCGGTCATCTCCGCGCTGCCATCGACGGA